>JAFRVD010000017.1 GCA_017441825.1 Lachnospiraceae bacterium | reverse complement strand
GGTTCCGGGGGAGTAGTCAGTTCGTCAACGAACGCCTGATCCTTCTCATCCTGCGTGAGCTCCCGTTCCGGCTCGGTAGGCTGCGAATCCTTTGCCGCCTGCTCTTTTTCTCGATCCTTTTCCGGAACAACCTGCGCCCGGACAGACGTCATATCGACTGTTGCCAGACCGAAACGCTGAAAGATTCTGTTGATCTTACTCATGTCCTCTGCCCGGATCATTACGTCGTTGAAACCGTCGGTGGCGTTTTTATCTTTAAGCACGGTGTAGAGCACGCCGTATTTCTTCGCTTCATCACAGAACCTCTCGAGATCGCCTTCCGCCACACCAAAGACCTTCAGCTCTTTTCCGCTGCGGAGCATGTTGGTCAGACGGATCTTTCCGCGCGTTCTCTTCTGATCCTTCAGAATGTTGTAAAGAAGGATTGCCAGGTGCTTGGCACCGTTACCGACCAACCGGATTGCGACTTCAGCCCCGTCCAGGCTCATCCGTACGACCTGTTCGGCCGCTTCTCCCGAATTGCTGCTCATCGGTTTTTACCTCTCTTTCTTTGTTCTGTTCTTCAAGCTCCCGCATGGCAGTCTGGGTGCCGCGCGAACGAATCTCGATCTCGTCCGCCAGTTCCAGCTCATGACGGAGCTTTTTCATCTGTTCCGAGATATCGGTGATCCTTTTCCGTACCTCTTCGGCACCGTCCGAATCCCCGGCACGGAGAGTGCGCTTTAATTCATTCCGGGAGAGTCTGCGGCGGTCAGCCAACGCGCCAAGCTGCGCCGAAGTACTTTCCCGGAAATCGTTCAAATCATCGATCGTCTCGATCTTACGTGCAGCCAGGAACCGCGTCTGTTCATCCAGGCGGTCGAGCCTTGTCAGGTCTTCCCGCATAAAAAAAGACACGCGCTTAACGGATGCTGGAAACTTCTGAATGACATGCAGTTCATAGGCGTACCACAGATACAGTGCATAAAGGCCTTTGGCCTTGACCTTTGGCTTCGTCTGCTCGCGGTATTTCCAGAGCTTTTCTCTTTCTGCCTCCGGGAAAGGAACCTGCCGGTGATAGTTATCCAAGACCCGGTCCAGGATCTCGTCCAGCGTGTAACCTTGTCCCAGCTTATGGAAGCGGAAGAAGCCCTTGGCACCGGGCGGCCTTAATGCGGGATGCTTTAACAGCGTGCCGCTTTCACCCCGGAACTTGAACTCATAGCCCATTTCTTGCATCATCCGGAAGAACTCCTGCTCGGTCAGGCACGCCTTTATGGTCCGGTCGATATCGTCCCTGATGAGGCTACGGTTGGTCGGTTTGCCGTTCTTCTCCGCCAGGTATTCGCCGTAGTTCTTTCCGCGTCCCATCGGATTCTCGATGACGGAGAGCCCGTATTCCCGGCACAGTCGGTCAGATGTTTCTTTCATCGGGCCATAGTCTTCAGGACCGTTGTGGAAACGATGCCCGTCCCGCCAGGAAACAGAGTTGATGACGAAATGAGAGTGGTAGTGACCGGTGTTCAGGTGCGTAGCCACGACCACCTCGAAATCCTCTCCCCAAAGCTTCTGCGCGAGACGGACGCCGATCTCGTGGGCCTGTTCCGCCGTGACCTCTCCGGCAGCGAAGGACTGGTAGCCGTGAAAGCAGACCCGGCCGCCGGTAAGATCTTCGCCTCTGCGCCTGCTCCAGTACTCCTTCGTCTCCATGAACTGCCTGGCAGCGATTTCTTCCCGGCAGTTCAGACAAGTCACGTAGCAGCGCTTCTCCGTTTTGAGATCGTCCGCTGCGTACTCGATCACGTCATTGATCATATGGAGTGATGCCTGCTTCGGGGCAGCTTTCTCCGTGGTCTTTTCCGGATTGCGGGCGTAGTTGATGACCTTATCGATACGGCCCTTGACGGCCCAGATAGATGTTACCGCCATGACGCACCGTAGGAATTACTGATCAGCAGTTCCAGTGAGCGGTTCATTTCCAGCGCCCGTCTGAGCTCCGGCTCATCCAGAAAGCCTTTTCCGTTGATTGCCCGCAGGATCTGATTGATGTTGAAGCCGACCCGGCGCACCTCCCGGATCAGCATAGGGACATCTGCCGGCGGGGACTCGGCAATCTCTTTCCCTGCAACAGCCTTCCGTACAAAAGCCGACAGGGAGAGGCCCGCCCTTCCTGCCTTTTCCTTGAGGACGTCGTACTCATCCTTCGTCATCCTCAGTTCCATCCGG
>JAFRVD010000016.1 GCA_017441825.1 Lachnospiraceae bacterium | reverse complement strand
CATGGTCATGGTCTTCATGGTCGTGATGATGGCCTTCATGATCATGCTCGTGGCCTTCATGATCATGGTGCTCATGTTCGTGTTTATGATCATGGTGGTCGTGAGGATGTACGTCCTCACTCTCCTCTTCCTCACCGTTCACCTTCACGGTCATGTGCGTGCCGTTGATGCCGCACTTCTCAGAAGGCTCTGCCGTGAACTCCACACCGGAGATCCCCAGCGCGTTCAGCTTCCGGACCATTTCCGCGGGCTCCGGAAGAAGCTCAAGAAGCGCCGCCGTGAGCATGTCGCCCGCGGCACCCATTCCCAGGTCAAGATATAAAGTCTTCATGTTGTGTCTCCCTTGTCAGCTTGATTACGTATATATACATGGGTGCTGGTAGTTTACCGGTCCACATCCCATGCAAGCATGGGCTTTGTTTCTTTTACCGGTCCACTGGTAATTGCATGTGATTTATCCGGCTCGCGAGGAACCCTGCCCCGAACCCGTTGTCGATGTTCACGACAGATACGCCGCTCGCGCAGGAATTCAGCATGGAAAGCAGTGCGGACAGTCCGTTGAAGGACGCACCGTATCCGACGCTCGTGGGGACGGCGATAACCGGGCAGTCCGCGAGTCCGCCGATGACGCTCGCGAGCGCTCCTTCCATGCCGGCCACTGCGATGATCACATTGGCGCGCATGATATCGTCGAGATGCGCGAGCAGCCGGTGCAGGCCGGCCACGCCCACGTCATACAGCCGGACCACTTCGTTTCCGAGGGCCTCCGCCGTGAGCGCCGCTTCCTCCGCAACAGGCATGTCGCTCGTGCCGCCGGTCGCGACCACGATCTTCCCGTTCCCGTTCTTCTCCGGGAACGTGCCGATAATGCCGAGCCTCGGGCCCGGGTAATACGTCATCTCATGCGCCGTCCCGACGATCTCCGCCGCTTCTTTGGAAAGCCGCGTCACGAGGATCGTCTTCTGGCCGTTTTTCAGCATGACGTCCGAGATGCCGATGATCTGCTCCGGCGTCTTTCCGGCGCCGTAGATCACCTCGGCTGTACCCGTCCGAATCCGCCGCTGCGTGTCGATCTTCGCGTAATCAATATCCTCAAAGGGTGCTTTTTTGATGGACAAAAGCGCTTCATCCACCGTTATCGTTCCGGACTGCACCCCTTCAAGGATGCTCCTGATATCGTCATTCATGAACGTACCTCCAGATCCAGTGTGATGCTTTGATAGTAAGGTTTGAGTTTCTCAAGGATCTCAGTCCTCTTTTCGAGGATCATGGGTAGCTGCCCCGCAGGGACCTGCAGCTTCGCGGCGTCCCCGGCCTTTCGGACACGGAAGTCCGTAAAGCCCAAGGCAAACAGCGCGCTTTCCGCGGATTCCGTCGCGATCAGGTCTTCCTTGGTGATTTCTGTTCCCGTGGGGATCCTGGTGGCAAGGCACGCGTAGGCGGGCTTGTCCCATGTAAAAAGACCGGCTTCTTTCGAAAGCCGCCGGATCTCAGCCTTTGTGAGGCCGCATTCCCGGAGCGGCGAACGAACGGAGAGCTCCCGAAGCGCCTGCATGCCCGGACGGTCGTCCGCGTCATCGGAGGCGTTCGTGCCGTCTAGAAGAAGCGTGTAGCCGTCCGCCTGTGCCGCGGCGATGATCCGCGAAAAGATCTGCTGCTTACAGAAGTAGCACCGGCGGGGGCCGTTTTCCGTCACGTTCTCATAGGGAAGCACGGACATTTCGATGATGGTCATGTTCGCGTGAAGCTCACCGGCCAGTCTCTTTGCGTCATCCAGTTCAAACTGCGGCTGGAATTCAGATTTTACGTAGTACGCGTGAACATCGGCGCCATATTGGATCCCGGCATACAGAAGGTATGCGGAGTCCACGCCGCCGGAAAATGCCAGCGCACAGGTTCTGTTCTCGTCAAAAAACTCTTTTATGGTCATCCCGGCTCCTTTCTCAGGCCCATCATTTTTGCAACAAAAAAAGCCGCTATGATCCGCCTTCTGACGAATGTAAACAGCCTTCAGACTATCGATGCGTGCACATACAGCGTAAACTCTTTCCTGCCGGCTTCAGCCGGTGACAAAGGCCGGATACGTCCGGCCGTTTCAATCATGATACTAGATATTCCATAATGTGTCAAGGGATTCCCGTGAAGCCTTTCCCCGCTCACCCCTCCGGCGGCGTAATATCCGCGAGAGACAGAAGCTCACTCGCAAGCAGCCGCGCAAAGCCGCTGATTACCGCCGCGGAAGTGATCAGGCCCTCAGTGCTGCCGGCAGTCACTCCCCTGTCGCCCTTTCCGTCAAAGATCCCCGCCGACGTCTCCCGCACCAGCCGGACGAAGTACTTCGCGGAGGCACGGTAACGGACGGTGAAGGCATCGTAGGTCTGCTTCAGTGCGTCCTCGGAAAGGTCCGCGGGAAGCATCTTCTGAAGCGTTGAAATGCTCATGCTCTGCTTCAGCGCGCAGATCATCACAAGATAAGCGATGTGGCTGCGGTAATATTTCTTCTTGACGGGCATCGGCATGATCTTTTTCCGGACGTAGTTGTTGATGGCCGCCGGGGTGATGACCGGGTCCTCCTCGTCCGCAGGGAGATAGCTCAGATACCCCTTGAGGAGAGTAACCACCTGCTCCATATAGAGGCCCAGGTCCGGCAGCGCGTCATACCGCGGGAGCTGATAACTCTCCAGGTTTTTCTCCCAGCGCGTCAGTTTTTCGGATACAAGAATCTGATCAAATTGCATGGTATACCTCCGGTCTGTGTTTAAGGCGGCCCGT
>JAFRVD010000015.1 GCA_017441825.1 Lachnospiraceae bacterium | reverse complement strand
CGTGACATTGACATTGCCGTTGACCTCGATCGCTGCGGTAGCCGCATTCTCTGTGTTGATGTCGTGGCCGTTCATGTCGAACGTGATGCTCTTGTTGATCGTGATGACGCCGACATGGTCCGCCAGCAGCTTGACGGTCTGACCTGCAGTGGCCGCGGCAATGGCAGCCGCTACGGTTGTGTACGCATTGCCGTCGACTTCAGCAGCTGCTGTGCCTTCATTAAATACCTCAACAGTTTCTGTCTCATCAAAGACTATGTCCGTCTCCTCAGTGACAGTTTCTATATTTTCGTTGACTATTTCAGTCTTCTCATTAATTTCTTCTTGAGAAATTGCGTCCTCGTTTACTTCTTCTTCATTCGTTTCGTTGTTTTCTTCCTGCGAAACAACTTCACCCTCAATCGAAGTATCTTCCTCTGCATATACATGTGATGCAGATAACGAGAAAACCATGACGAACACTAAAAGGATTGAAAGGATTCGTCTAATTTTGTTCATTACTTTCCTCCGTATTACTTTTTCTCATGTAGTCCTTGGAGTTAAGGACTGCCGCCTCGTAACGATCTCATTGGATGCATTACTACCGCATCTGACTAATTAGTGACGTACTTGTAATAATGTTCTTTTTTCCAACCACCTCCAGCAATATCTTAAGGCTGATAATAGCCTTGTATTTAATTTATCCGCCGATTTCTCGCCCTCTTCCCCGCGCACACCGGGCACCCGCTTCGCATCGTCCCAGCTCGCGAATACACTGTCGCCTGCCAGACGTGGCCTGCGGGGCATCGCCACCAGACCCTTTTCTTCGAGCCGTACGTGACCATCTCCGGCGTCAGCGATCCGTTGAGATCTTCTGCCCACTGGGCAGCGATCTTCGGTTCCACCGTCGCCAGATCGTTAAATCCTGCCAGAACGGAGCGGTTGCTGCAGTAAGGACAGCCGCTGCCGCTCTGGGAACGGGCGTTGATCATAGCCTGCCACTCGTGGCCCTTGTCGCACTGCCACCAGACGCGGCGATTGCTCTGCGGGCGAACCTCGCCCGGCGTGAGTGTGCCGTTCCTTGTGGGGTGCCACTGTGCCGCAAGCTGTGGCATCAGGGTCGCCAGGTCGTTCTCGCCAGGGTTCACGGTTTTTCCGGCGCATACCGGGCAGCCGTTGCCGCCAGCGCTCCTCGCGCTGATCCCTGCATGCCACTCGTGGCCCTTGTTGCATCGCCACCAGACGCGGCGAGAACTGCCGGATCCGACCATCTCCGGAGTCAGGGTGCCGTTCTTCACGGGATGCCATTCCTTCGCAAGTCCCGGATGTGTAGTCGCAAGGTCGTTTACTCCGGCAAGGATCGTTTTGTTCGCGCAGACCGGACAGTCTTCTGAGTTACGTACACGGGCGGCGACCGACGCTCTCCACTCGTGTCCCTTTCCGCACCGCCAGCAGATCTGGCGGTTGCTCATCGGCCGGACCTGATCCGGCGTGAGGCTTCCGTTTTTCTCCGGGTGCCACTCTGCCGCGATCTTCGGGGCGAGCGTCCTGAGGTCATTGACGCCGGGGATGACTTTCTTCCCCGCGCACACCGGACAGCCGTTGCCGGACATGCGGTTCGCAATGCTCGCGGTCCATTCGTGACCCATGCTGCATTTCCACCAGACCTGCCTGTGGCTTCCGGGCGTGACCGTCCAAGGAGTCAGGGGCTCGTTCTTCTCCGGTAACCACTCTGCCAGAAGGTGGAGGCGGCCTTCGTCTATGCATTTTTGATAGAACGTCAGTTTCACGCCGCACCTCCGATTCGTGGAGGAGAAGTGGCTGGTCAGCTGCAGGTCCTCTGTCTAGTGCAGTCGGTGTGTGGGACAGAGGGGAGGGGTACAGGTGACAGAATGCATATTCTGTAAACGGAAAATCGATCTGAAATTTAACACTTTTCGACTCTTGATGTGTGACTTTACAGGCATTACTACGAGTCATGTTTAAAATCGACGTTAAAAAACGCCCCCGGTCTGAAACTGACCGTGAGGCGTCTTTGGCATGCATAAAAAAGGAGAAGCCAACCAGGAGGCTGCTTCTGACCGCATATTTAACACATATTTAACAAGAATATTTGTTGCAAGATGTGTGGATAGATGATATAATAATCAGGATTATAAGGTTATTAGTGTTTTTGGCTTCTGCTCCCGGAACGGGCAGTTAACAGAATATGCATTCCGCCGCTCCCCAGCGGCTTTTTTCATATCCTCCCACCTTTCCCCCTCTTACCCCGCCGCTGCCGCCTTCATCACCTTTTCGAAGTGAGCGGTCACCGTCTCCATCAGATACCGCTGAGTTGTTGAGATGAGTGTGTGCCCCAGATCCAACCGCAGGGCCTCGATGTCATGATCCACACTGTACCGCTCCACCGCGAACAGGTGCCGCAGGTTATGGGGAAACACCTTGCTGAGCTCCACCCCGGCACGCCTCGCGAGCGCCTTGAGGCTCCGCCAGATAAACGTCCGGCTGAGTGCGAGACCCATACCGTTACGGAAAATGATGCCCTTTCTGATGCCGTGCCCCTCGCAGTAATTGAGGATGACAGTCTTTGTGGCCGGGTCGATGAACACCGTCCGCACCTTCCCTTTGTTGTCCACGGTGACCATCCCGTTCATCACGGCTTCCACGGTAAAAAACTTAAGCTCGCTGACCCGGATGCCGGTGCCCTTGAGCGTCAGAAGGACCGCTCGCATCCTGCTGTCAGCCGCGTCCGTAAGTCGATCGAAGTCATTCCGGCTCAGGTCCCGGCTGTCGTCCCGGTACTGCGGCTTCTGGGTACGGAAGAAAGCGCATCGGCAGTCGGTGCGGTTCAGCCACCGGAAGAAGCCGTTGAGGGCGGAGATCGCGTTGTTCACGGTATTCACATGCCTGGACCGTTTCTGTACTTCAAGCCATTCGCGTATGACGCTTATACTCAGCGCCCGATCGCCAAGATAATGCACAAAGCTCCGGATATCGTGCATGTACTTCTGCACGGTGGCCGGGGCTTTTCCTTCTTTTTTGAGAACAGCCGCATACCTGCCGGCCATATAAGGGTCTAGGCGCCGATGCTCGTCCGCGACCTCTCCTGGCACGAAGAGGCCGCAGCCCAGCCGCTTATAACCGACCGCCTGCTCCAGAGGATTAACGTCATTATTGATGCCTGAACTGATGATCATGTTGGTTCCTCCATTCATAGTGTTTAATTTAACTTAACACTATTAGGTATGTATAGAAACTGACATTTCTTTTCCAAAAGTATTGCCTTATCAGTATATTGACAGATGATAGCATTTATGCTATCATCTTGTTGAACATTAGAAAGGAGCATTGATAATGACCTGGGAAGAATACAAAGATTTCATTAAATCCACAGATTCGGTTACGAAACTTGAGCTTGAGGAAATTGAAGCCGAGGCCAAAATAATCAGTTCAATGATTGAACAGAGAAACGAGCTTGGCTTAAGCCAACGCGATCTTGCATCTCTTTGTGGTATTCCTCAATCCTCTGTTGCGCGTATTGAATGCAATAAAACCATGCCCCGCCTCGATACCCTTATAAAAATACTGCAGCGTCTCGGACTAACCCTTACAGTTACACCTTACGTTCCGTCAAAGAAACTATAATATCTGGTGTATGTTTGTAGTCGCACATGTTTCATGGGTATTTGGCGGACTTGCTTTGATAATATCCGGCTGATTTTCTCTCATGCCGCCACTCGGCAACACATTAGAATGTAATAAACCCGAAGATAAGGTCTTTTTACCCGAAATCCCTTCTGCCAACGCTCCCTCCGGCTCCCCGCCACCATCGTGTCCATAGGCACCTGCAGCAGGTCGCTTAGCGCATACAGATTATCGAGCGAAGGCAGACTCTGTCCCTCCAGCCAGTGATATACCGACTGCACGCAGCCCAGGCACAGAAACTCCCGCACGTCCTGTATAGTCAGTCCCCGGTCTTCCAGCAACATGTGGATCCGCCGGCCTGTTTCTTCTTTATCTATTAAGGGGAACATAGTCTCTATTTCCTTTCGGGTGATCAGGGTAATAAAGGGTATTCTTGGGTCCATTATAGTGGGAAATAAAGCCGCTGTCATTGAATTTGTAATTCAATTATCTTGATATATTTTTTACTGGTTTGCCCGAAACATGCTTGACGGGCAAACTAATGATTGCTAATATAGTCGTGTAGAGGTGACTGCCGATAGACGGTCCACCCTTTATTGCCTAGTCGGAATGACCGCTAAACTTTCTCAGGAGCTAGTGGTCATTCCTTTTTTCTACGTTCCTTATCCAGAGAATATCCCAGTGTAAAGATAGCCAGCGCGAAGCTGACTACTGCAATGAAATCCATCACATCCATAGTCACGCCCTCCTTTCTTGGCTTCCCTTCTTAAAAGGTATCATTGATCGGAGGGTTATGATGAGCCCTCCGAGGAGGACAGACCGCCTGCCGTATATTGGCAGCACCCCATAGGCGCATTATAAAAGGCGGCTGTGACCCGGGTCAAGGGATCACGCCGCCTGATGCGAATTATTTTGGATCAACATGGTTCGAAGGTACACATTTTGTGCAGGAAACATGCGGAAGGTGGACGAACAGAGCACCTTTTATCACCAAGAAGTTAGCGGTCTTTCTTAATTATGAGTAAACGATCATCTTTCCTCGCATATCTGTTCACCCGAGTCTTTGCTTCAACAACTGTTCATAAGGTTCTTCGACTATTACCAGACAGATTCTCACCGTTATTTACGAAGAATGAATTTTACCTGGCTTAGAACCTCCTGCTTGCTGGAATCACTATAGCAGCACTTTTTTAGCGCTTCTAGCAAAGCTGTATTTGTGGGATATGCACCCTTGGCATAATTGTACATATCAGAGGCTTTTTCAAATTCCGATAATTCTTTTAATATCTTTTCCGATTCAGATTGTCCCGAAGTTTTTTGAGGCGTCAGCGGACGCGTGGTACAGGATCGGTTTGACTCAGTATCCAGATATAATTCCAGCAGCTTCTCTGTTTTTCTTTTTGTCTCTATTGATTCGCCAAAGCCATACAATAATAATGCTAAAATTTCCGCCAATACCCCTGAGGCAATTGCTGTCATTATAAGAATCAGTATTTCCTCTCCTGTCGACAGCTTAAAACGTCCCACTAGTATATATAACAAAACCAGAAAATCTATAATCAAAACAGATAAATAAACTCTTGGAGCTATACTCTTCAATTGCGAGCCAACACCCGCTCCATCATTACCATTAAACAAACGATTAAAATAATTCTTAAACATTATCTATCCGCCTTTCCTGCATACATTCGACAAACTACAGTTTCACCCTCTGCTCATGTTCAAGGATCCAGTTCGCCTTCGTTTTGTTCCCTGTTTTGCCCCTGAATTACTGACTCGGATATCTCTGAACTATCCGTTTGGCCAGTCTCCGATGATGAATATGTCTCCTTTTCAGCACTTGCCCCCAGCTCACCACCGCGTTCTTCATCTTTTTCCACAAAAGTTGAATCAGCTTCTGCCACATCTGCCTCGTCTGCAGCAGATATGACAGAGGCTGGATCCACTGGATCGTACTGATCAAACACCGCTGTACCTTCTACTTCTTCCTGTTCGGCTGCTGACCAGTCAGAGGCTTCTTTTACCCGGAGAGTGATACATGACGTCATTAATAAAGAACTGCACAAAAACATTGCTGATACAACCGGTTTCCATGCTCTTCTTGTTCTCATGGCGCCAATTTCTCCTCTCAAAAGCCCAACTGCAAATATCCTCTCATGCGGATATCCCCTAATCATCATCCCTTTCACCTTCGTTAGGATCTGAAGTAACAATTACATCCTGCTCGCCCAACATAATGACCTTAACTTCAGGCTCCTGATACGTTTCACTTTTGTTCTCTTTCTTCATTTTTTCCTTTCTGATCGTTCACTGATCTTTAATGTTAATGCCTAAAATACGCTGTTGCAGAACGTCCGTACTTTACCATATCCCTAATGAGTGCTTTGTATATTATATCTGTTGACTTCTGCAGGCGATTGTAGCAGTACGTCTCCAGACTGTATACGATGATATCTGAGATCAGCGTATCCCCTGAATAGATCCCGGCTGTTACAGGGCATCCCATGTCCTTAGCCGCTATTGTTGTCAGCTTTGCCGAATACTCGGATTGTCCGCTATCGTAACTGAACATGCTGAATGGAATCGTAGTATTATATTGTTGCCCATCCACTGCCGTATATGACAGTCTCAAGGATACATTTTCAAGAGACTGGCCACTCTCAAATTTCATGTAATACTTGAGCTCGATATTGGTGTTGAAGACCACGCTCTTTCCGGAAAATTCCGCCGTCTTACCTGCAGTATCAATGGTCGCGGCACATGATACAGGTTCCGGGGCCTGTGCTGTTCCCAAAGCTCTCTGCTCAGAAGTCAGTGAACTGTTTGCCAGGTTTCCTGTATTGTAATTGAAATAAACCTGGGCCTGAGATCCATAATCCAGCATATCGACCAGTAAAGTTTTAAACACGTTATCTTTCGACTTCGCCAGACGATTGTAAGCATATATTGCCACACTGTATTCATCTACCGGCGTTTGGTATGTAATACCATCCTTGTCAGCATACAGCACAGCATGGACAAGGTTGCGCATTTCCTTCGCATCAATTCCCGAGAATTGGAACCGGTAATACTCTGTCCCGTCATCGTTATTTAGCGTATATGTTTTCAGTTCATACCTTGACCACGTAAACGAAGAACCACTGGAATTGAATATCTGTTTTTCCAGTACCAGGCGGATGTTCGTAAACCCGGCCAGTTCGGCACTGGGGGCATAATAGTTAATTGAAAGATCATTACCGAACGAGCAGCTGTGTGAGAACGTATATCCTTCGAAATAACCGCCGGTATTTGTTTTTTCAATCACCCTCGTCTCAACATGTTCCGAATCATTTTTACACGTCCTTTGTTCTTCACCGTTTTCAGTTTCTGTAGCCGGCCGTACAACCTCCCATTCGTTCCAGTCATGTCCGGTAGCTTCCAGTATCGTTCCCACCTCGATCAAATGTTCGCATCCCTGACAGAAAGTATCTCCGGAATACCCAGTCTCTGTACAGGAAGGTGTTTTCGCGTTAATCACTACTATATCTGTATGGACATCCGAATCGACAGGAACCACTACCTGGGAGATAGATATTTCTTCCGTTGCATTCTCATCTGAATAATACTTCCCACACCCGGTGCATACCCAATGTTCGACACATCCTTCCTCATGGCAGGTGGCCTGTTTGGAGGTTATGTGGTCCAGAGTGTGCTCATGGAGTGGGGGTAGCTTTTCAATCGCAAAAGCCTGCGATGAGGTGAGGTTGCCCATATACATCTGGATGTTCGTTCCATCAACATAAGAGCCGCCTTTAATATCCAAAATACACTGCGTACACTCTGCCCTTAACCAGCACTCGTCCTCGCTTCCGCATATATACCAGTTCTGATTATCCCCTGTACTGTAAACACTCCAGGTTAATACATTTGTTTCAGAGGCCGTCCACCCTTTTTCAACATCCAGGTATCTTGCATTGTCCTTGCATGTGATTCTGTATGAGCCGTCTTCCTGCCTCACAAAATGCCATACCTGTCTTTTTCCATCTCCTTTTTCGCTGATGACTACATTGTTTTCATCATCATCTGTCAGGTACATGTCACGTGCAGGGTTTTTGATGTACGCGTCAAATTCTGCGCCTAAATCAGTTTTTGATGCAAATTCTAAAATGATTGTCGTATCTGCTTCGATTGTCCCTTTGACAGCCTTTGGTATTGAACCAATAAAAGCATAACCATCATAGGCTTGAATATTCGTAAACTCATAGGAAGTACCTTCCGGGTATTGCGTATACACATCTGTAATATCTTGCATATCTGACGCAAGAACATCATCGATCTTCAAATCGACTTTCCCAAATGTGCCTAAATCAGATTTCTCATTTCCATCAAGACTACCATTCAGACTCAAACTGTAAAGGATTTTCGGGATCCAGTTTACATATAAAGTCAGAGTGACATCTCCATTTGATAAATCCGCAAACTCACTGATCGGGTAGTCCGTATATTGATCATATGATTTACCGGTTCCGTCCGCCTTCGTGTTCCACTGGGCACCTTCCTTCGCCTTATAACCGGTTCGTCCGATATTAACATAGTTCGGATTATTATAATCGGGAAGTCCATTTTCTCCTGACATTCCTCCATATTCGCCAAATGCCCACGGGATTATCTTGCCGTCAAATGTAATATACGCACCATCAGAACCTATCGTGCTGCCATGCTCCGCAAGCAAACTTCCTCCGTTCATGTTATATTGGAGATACAGCCGTCCCTTAACAATATCGAAGTACCTGTATGTCCAGCCATCATAAGTTCCAGCACCGATAATTTTGATGGTTGCCGTTCCCTCATCCACATTGTTGGAATACGAGAGCGTATAATCAGTTCCCTTTGTCAGGATGGTCCCCATCTGATTCTTAACCGTGACATCAGGGCACAGGGCAGAACCGTTATAATACATCTTTGTCTGGTTCACAGTAACTTCAAATTCATTGATATCATGCTGAACAGCGCGGGAATCTGCCCAGGCGGCAGCTCGACCCGAAGCAGTTCCACTGCTAAATACCATCAGCATATAGTTCCCGGATTTTCGGATACGCCAGACAGTATCTCCAGCTCCGATATAGGTTCTTTTATTACTGGTCGATGGGGTATAATATACATCCGTGCGCATAGGTGCTTTGTAAGAACCATAGACTAGTGTTTCACCGCCAAAGAGAGCATTCAGCGTTGTGTACCTTACACGGTCATCCCCTGACGAGCTCTTGTATGTAATCTTGCACCACTCATCCGTATAGACTTCATTGACAGTTATCTCTTCATTCTCAATCCAGTATGCTGAATCTGCTGATCCATTAACAGAGGCAGAGGTTCCAATTCTACTCCCGGTATACTTCACTTCAAAAGGAGTTGGGTAGCGGGTATCTATTTCCTCAAGTGTTTCAAAAGATAACGATGTGCCCGGTAAGTACTTTCTCGGATCCTGTCGTGTACCAGCCGAACCCGAACCAGTGCTTGAAATTTTATCGCTAACTTCGTAGTGTAAATGAGCACCACTGGAATTCCCGTTATTCCCAATAAGACCTATTACATCACCTGCTCGAACGCGATCACCTACAGAACACTTTATTTCACTCAAATGACCATATAACATATACATGGTTTTATTATTCACATTTGCTTGAATAACAACCCACACGCCTAATGTCTCTATACTTTTATATGTATTATATGGATATGGTGAATATGTTCCAACAACGACTCCATCGCACGTCGAGTATACATTCTTTCCGTAACAGTTCGAAAAACTAAAATCTGTTCCATGATGGTTTCCGCCTGAAGGGTAGTTAGGCCAATCAAAGGGACTGTTTATTGAGTGCTTGTCTGTTGGCCACTGCCAATCATTCGATGTGGCAGCCATTGTCGATAGTTTAAATGAATAAAAGCCTAAAAACAGTATCGTCACTACAGCAAAAAACATCAAAACCACTCTTGCTTTGTTATTTGCTTTATCCTTGGTTCGACTTGTGAGCTTCAAATTCTACCTCCATATGAAATCACCCGACTCTAATAGTGCTATAGAAATCCTTAATCATTCAGCCAATCCCGTGCATCTTCATACTCATAAATAATTCTATTATCAATGCAATACTGTTCAGCACGGAATTCGCATTATTACCGATATGCCAATTCTATAAGCATTAGTTTTGCACAAAGCATACCGATTGTCAATGCACATTTTGATTTTTATTGTGTTAAAGAAAACTAATTGTTTAACATAAAAATCCTCTTGAAGAGACGATATTAACATTTCCGTCTTTTCAGGAGGATTTTTCTAAATGATAATTAAATGTTTTGATGTATAATTACAGAACGTGCTGAACAGTGCCCATTATTTCTTCACCACATCTATCACCTTTTCCATCAGCGCATATATGCTATCCCGCTCTTTCATCGATAGCGTATCGATCCGCTCCGTCAGCTTGGATCCGACCACCTTATAGCTCTGATCGACCACATCGGCGAATACATCGTCCGCGGAACAACCCAATGCGTTGATGATCGTGACAAGCTTCTCCAGTTTAACAGAGCTTTTGCCCCGTTCTATATCCGAAAGATAGTTTGTCGAGATACCAACCATTTCCGCAAACTTCAGCTGTGTATATTTCTTGGATTTCCGGATCTTCTGGATCCTCTGTCCAATCAGGTATTCCACACTTTGTACGTTATCCAAAACCCACCTCCGTATCATACGAATATCGTTAGCTCTCATGCAGTCGAAATTAGTATAAAGAGTAGGTAGATTACAATACACAAGTCATTAGCGATGTGCTAATGCTGTTAGTATGATTTTCACATATTATTTGTCATCTGGGCTTTTCACTCCCCCGCCACCGCCGCCAGATAATAATACGCCCGTTCCTCCCCGTCCTCGAGGCCGCACCCGAGGAGCTCGCGGATCTTATTCATCCGGTAGAGGATCGTGTTCTTGTGGATGTACATTTCCTCGGACGTTTTGTTGATGCTGCCGTTGTTTTTGAGGTAAGTGCGCAGCGTCGCCACAAGGTCGGACTCGTGCTTTTCATCGTAGGCTCGGAGCGGCGCGAGGGCGTCCTCCCGGAGCTCCTTCAAAATCAGCCCGTCCGAGACCGCGTAGAGGATCCGCTGCACGCCCAGCGTGTCAAAGCTCCGCACGGGCTCGTCGTGCGCCACGGCATAGTTCACCGCGTACACCGCGCGCTGGTACGAAAGGTGCAGGTTGGAGACGTCCGTCACCGTCGAGCCCTCGCCCACGTACACCTTCTGCTCCGCCATCCTGCGCTTCGCGCGGGTCAGGAAGCCGTCAATGATCGCCCGGCGCTGCGCTTCCTCCACCGCATTCAGGATCAGCAGGAAACAGCCGTTGTAATAAACGAAATGTGCGTTGTGCGAGATATCCTCAAGGTAGATCTGCAGCCGATAGCTGATCCGGTTCCGCTCACGCGTATCCATGCTGTCCAGGTCCGGCGCGGTGATGGCTGTGACCTGGAACCGCCCGTCCACATCGAAGGCGGAGGACAGCTCCTCCCGGTACGAGCCCTGGATCTCCGGCTGCTCGATCGCCCGGATGAACGCCCGGGAGAGCTGCTCGTCCATCTGGCTCTGCATGAAGATCCGGACCGTCAGGTCCTTGATCATCTCGGACATCTGCACGCTCCAGGGCACGGTCATGAGGGGGAGGTCGCATTCATCGGCGAGGGCAAGGACCCGCTCCGGGATCTCCTGCACGTACGGGCCGATATTCACGATGAGCCCCGCCGCGTGATAGTTGTCCAGCATCTCCACGAGGCTGAGCAGACGCTCCTCCGTGTCAAAGCCGAGCCCGGTGGTCACCACCAGCTCCTTTCCGGCGAACCGCCGGATGATGACCGTATCCTCCACCATCAGCAGCCAGCTGATGGAATTCGCCCAGCCGCGGCCGCCCGCAACAAGCTTCATCTGATACCGGTCCCGCGATATGGTCAGCATATCTTCTACCGTAAATCCCATGGTTTTCCGCCCTTCCTTAGCCGGGGTTCTGTGCACTCTTTTGGTGCTTCCCCGCCCTTTCCGAACGTATTATAGCACATATTTGTGCCGACGTCACAAAAAACCCGTTTATTTTTGAACTGCAGTGCTATTGTTTTTGTATTATTGTGTGCTAGACTATGGGTGTAAAGAGAAAGAGCGAGGAACCGGGACGAAGGTTCCGGCGAATTTGAATCATAGAGGGGGTACAAAATGGGAACTTATATTGCATATTCGAAGATCGATCCGATGCCGTCATGGATGAAGGCTGAGAGATATGAGTACTGCGAGCGCTACTTCAGCGAGAAGAATGAAGAGCTCAAGGGAATCAAGAAGTTCTTTGGAAAGCTTCTTAACAGATAAAAACACGCCAACTGAATAAGCTCAGGTATCGCTTGTTCGGGAACCCGCGGGGTCAGATGACTCCGCGGGTTTTTCGTTGATCGGAAGATTGCTTTGTTTTCATGGAAATCATCTTGACTTCCAAAACAACAAACATTATTATAATAACGTGAAGGCACTGCCGGTAGACGGTTTGCCCTAACAGATTATCGAGAAATGATCGCTAAACTTGTCAGGGAGTAGCGGTCATTTCTGTTTTCTGTGGTCTTTACCCAGGGCATAACCCAGAGCAAAGGTGGCCAGCACCAGGCTGACCACCGCAAAAGAAAGGGGCACTTATGAGCGAATACAAAATTGGCGGAATGGTTGAATCACGGTTATTTACGCTGCTGCCGGAGGAGCTTGTGAGCACGCCGGACAGCATGGCGATCGACACGAACGGGGACCTGATCCTCTCCTGCCCGAACTACGCGGACGACGATATGCCCGGCTGCGTCCTCCGGATCACGCCGGACAAGAAGATCACGAAGTGGTTCGACGTGCCGGTGCATCCCGAGACGGGCATCGCGCGGAACATGGGCATCTGCTTCGACGATGACCACAACCTGTACATCTGCGACAACCAGGGCTGGTCGGGCCGCGAGGACCTGCAGTGGAAGGGCCGCATGCTGAAAGTGAGCTTTGACGAAGAGAATAACGTCAAAGACTGGTGCACCATCGCGACAGGCATGGAGCACCCGAACGGCGTGAAATACTACAAAGGATACATCTACGTCACGCAGAGTTACCTCACGAAGGTCCCGAACCCGGAAGGGCTTGTGAGCTGCGTATACCGGTTCCCCATCGACGCGAAGGATATTGAGATCACGAATACACTTGAGGACAAGAACATCTTCGCGCTGTTCGTGACGAAGGACCCGAAGATCGTGTACGGCGTGGACGGTATCGAGATCGACAAGGCCGGGAACCTCTACGTGGGCAACTTCGGCGACGGCGAGGTGGAGAAATTCGAACTCGATGAAAAGGGCGAGATCGTGAGTCGCAGCCTCTACGGCAAGGACCCGGAGGAGCTGAACTCCACGGACGGCATGATCATGGACGAAAACACGGGTATCCTGTACATCGCGGACTTCTGCAGGAACGCCATCGTGGGCATTGACAAAAACGGCAAGGTACGCCGGGTCGCGCAGAGCCCGGACACGGACGGCCTCCACGGCGAGCTCGACCAGCCCGGCGAGCCCATCATCTGGAACGGGAAGATCATCGCGAGCTGCTTCGACCTCGTGACCGACGAGACCAAGTTCAACACCGCGCACGAGATGCCGGCAACGCTTGCCGAAGTGGACCTCGTGGACAGCCTGTAAGGAGCTCGTATGCGTTATATTCTGGCACATGATCTCGGGACGTCGGGCAACAAGGCCACGTTGTTCCGGGAAGACGGCACGCTTCTCATGAGCGTGACCAAGGCCTACCCATTGTATCAGGACAGCGCGCTCACCGCGGAGCAGGACGCTGAGGACTGGTGGCGGGGCTTCAGAGATTCGACAAGAGAGCTTCTTTTAGAGACGGGTGTCCGGGCTGAAGAGATCGCTGCGGTGAGCTTCAGCGGGCAGATGATGGGCTGCCTCCCGGTGGACCGGGACGGGCGGCCGCTCCGCCGCGCGCTCATCTGGGCGGACCAGCGGGCCCAGGCGGAGGCGGAGGCGCTTGCGGAAAAGGTGCCGCTCGCGGAGTTTTACCAAAGCAACGGACACCGGAACACGGCGTCCTACGCGCTCCAGAAGGCCATGTGGCTTCAGAAGAACGAGCCTGAAGTCTACAAAAAAGCGTACAAATTCCTGAACGCAAAGGATTTCATCGCGATGCGGCTCACGGGCCGCTTCTGTACCGACCCCTCGGACGCGAACAGCACCACGTGCTTTGACCTCGGGACGCTTCAGTGGTCCGAACGGATCCTTGCGGCGTCCGGTATCGACCCCGCAAAATTCCCGGAGATCGTCCCCTCCACGGAGTGCCTCGGGACCGTCACGGAATCCGCCGCACAGGAGACCGGCCTTTCGACCCGTACAAAGGTCGTGATGGGTGCCGGCGATGGTGTGGCCGCCAACGTAGGCGCCGGCAGCGTGGCCCCGGGGAGCGCGTATCTCTCCCTCGGCACGTCCGCCTGGGTCGCCTCCACCTCCACGGAGCCGATCCTCGACCCGGAAATGCGCATCGTCTGCTGGGCACACGCGGTGCCGGGACTCTACTCCCCGAACGCGACCATGCAGTACGCCTGCGGGAGCTACAGCTGGCTGAAGAACGTGATAGGCGTATCAGAGACGGAAAAGGCGAAAGCGCTCGGGATCTCCCCGTACGACCTCCTGAACGAAGAGGCGGCGGAGTCGCCCGTTGGCGCTCGGGGGCTTTACTTCCTGCCGCATCTCATGGGGGAACGCGCGCCCCGGTGGAATCCGGAGGCGAAGGGGGCGTACATCGGCGTGACGTCGGAAACGACGCGCGCGGATATCGTGCGGAGTACGCTTGAGGGCGTGGCGTATAATCTGGGCTTATGCTTTGACATGCTGAACAGGAAGAAGGATATTGAGGCGGTCACTGTGATCGGCGGCGGCGCGCAGGGGCGCGTCTGGTGCCGGATCTTTTCAGATATGTTCGGGATCCCGGTACAGATTCCGGAGAATATCAGCGAGGCGAATTCGCTGGGTGCGGCGGTCATCGCCGGAGTAGGCGCAGGCCTGTTCCCGGACTTTTCGGCCGTCAGCCGCTTTGTGAAAATGAAGGAGACGCTCCTGCCGGACCCCGAGGCGCATGCGCTCTACACGGAGGGAAAGAAGGAATTTGACAAGCTGTATCACGCGCTTTTCGGATGAGCGGAGCGCCTGTAAGCAGGATCGGTATTTCAAACAGAGAGGAGGCGCGGCTTTCCAGCCGCAGAACAGATGAACAAAGAAGACATGCAGAAAAGACTCAGTAACGCCAAGGAGGTGCTCCTCTCCATGCAGCGCCACTCCTGGGAGCACGGGACCGCCATGAATGCGGTGCTGGAGGCCGGCGATATGAAGACGCTCCTCCGGATGGCCATCGAGGCGGCGTACCGCTCTGTCCCGGACGGCCGCACGGCGATGGTCGCCGCGAACAACGCAGTCACGGATCCGGTATCGCCCGGTACGGGGATCCTCGCGAGTATCGACTGCTTAAAGGGTGATCTCAGTGCGCTCTGGTCCGGGAAAGCCCCGGA
Organism: Lachnospiraceae bacterium; assembly: GCA_017441825.1. Lineage (GTDB taxonomy): Bacteria > Bacillota > Clostridia > Lachnospirales > Lachnospiraceae > UBA1267. Next base: position 42,134 of record JAFRVD010000015.1, on the reverse strand, counting down.
AGAGACCACGCTGGGGCTCGCCGAAGATGACGTGATGACGGCGCTTGGGATCCTGGAGCCTGCGGCTGCGGGGATCGCCGGCTGGGTCCGCGAACGGGCGCCGCGGGACAAAAACGGAATCCTCCACCACGTGATGAACGCCCCGGAATTCTGGGCGGATTCGATGTACATGCTGCCGCCCTATCTGGCCGCCGCAGACAGGAAAGCAGAGGCCGTGAAGCAGATGCGGGGCTATTTTGACGCTATGTTCGACAAAAAAGCCGGCCTCCTCATTCACATTGCGAACGCGGAAACCGGCATATGGACCGACCCGAATCACTGGGCGACCGGGAACGGCTGGGCGCTTATGGGCTATTCAATGCTCCTCGCGGATCCGGAGATCCCGGAGCGGGACGAACTCATCCGCGAATACCTGCTGATTCTGAACGGCATGCTTCCGTGGCAGACTGAAGACGGCCTGTTCCACGATATCCTGGACAATGCGGAGACCTTTGTGGACGCGGCGGCGCCCATCATGACCGCAGCGTCCGTCTACCGCGGCGTGAAGGACGGCTGGCTCGACCGGAAGTACCTCCCGGCTGCGGACAGGATGCGCGAGGGCGCGGAGGCCCGGCAGGACGGCATCGGCTTCATCCACGGCGCCTGCGGCGCGCCCACTTTTGACAAGTCGGGAATGTCCCCGGAGGCGCAGGCTTCGTTCGTGATGATGGAGGCGCTGGCGCTGCAGATTTAGGCCGTCTCTCCCCTCTCCGCGAGGTTGACGATCCAGATGTTGCTCCGGACCAGGAAGAAGCCGATGATCATTTTGATGATATCGGCGGCGGTGACACAGATGAAGATGCCAATGGCCGGGAGTCCCGTGAAGCGGCTCAGGCAGAATGCGATGGGCACGCTGATGAGCCACGTAAACGCGGAGTCAAACAGGAACGTGATAAGCGTCTTGCCGCCGGTCCGGAGCGTAAAGTACGCGCAGTGCGTGAACGCGATGACCGGCGCAATGAGCGCCTGGATGGTCATGACCTGCGTAGCCATGTGGCGCGCTTCATCATTCGTGTTGTAAAGCAGCGGGAAGAACCGCCCGAGGATCAGGAGCAGCGTCATGGAGAACAGGCTGAAGACCACGCCGAACGCGATGATCTTGTTGTCCGTGTCCTTGGCTTCTTCGAGCTTATTAGCGCCCAGGAGCTGCCCGATAATGATGGACACCGCGTCGCCCATGGAGAAGAACACCACGTTCAGCAGGTTCGTGAGCGTATTCGCGATGTTGAACGCGACGATGATATTCAGCCCGCGCATAGAATAGCACTGCGTGAGCGTGGTCATGCCGATGGACCACAGCGCCTCGTTCGCAAGGAGCAGCGATCCTTTCGACACGTACCGCTTCACTTCCGAGAACGGCACGCGCAAGGTCCGGTACATGCCCTTGATCCAGCTGTGCTTTTCGCTGTGCGTGTGGACGTAAACTGCGCAGATACTTGCCTCTACGTACCGGGAGACTACCGTCGCGATGGCCGCGCCGCGCACGCCCATGACCGGGAAGCCCAGGTGGCCGAAGATCAGCACGTAGTTGAGCACCAGGTTCACGAATACTGCGATGATGCCCGCCACCATCGGCATCCGGGTCTCTCCGCAGCCGCGGAGGGTGGACGCGTACGTCTGCAGCACGGCGATGGCCGGGAACGAAATCAGGATGATCCGCATGTACTCCGTGCCGTAGCGGAGCGTGGCCGCCATGCTCTCCTCCGCGTTTTCCTCATTCAAAAACAGCTGAAGAAGCGCCGGCCCGTAGTTTAAAAGGACCGCCGCTGCAATGGCCGACAGCACCACAATGAGCCACAGCTTCGCGCGGAAGGTGTGGCGGATGCCCTCTTCATCGCCGGAGCCGTAGTACTGCGCCGTAAAGATGCCGATCCCGCCCAGTCCCCCGAACATGCAGAGGAAATACACAAAGATCAGCTGGTTCGCGATGGACACGCCCGACATCTGCTCCGTGCCGATCCGCCCCACCATGATGTTGTCCAGCATGCCCACGAAGTTCGTGATGAAGTTCTGGATGATGATCGGGATGGTGATCCCGAGGACGTGCCTGTAAAAGCTGCGGTCGCCGATGAACCGCTGCCTGAACGTTTTCTTCCCTGTCTGTACCTGATAAGCCATAAATTCTGTATTCCTGCTGAAAATCCCTGTCTTTATTATCTGTCCGAATTCTCTGTCTTTATTTCCCCGGGTGTTAAAGCCCGAAGCGCTCCATTGATAACACCGGGCACACGTTTTCCACCGATGTGATCACAGACGCCGCCACCCTCGTACCGATCGCGCACGCCTCCGAAAGGTTCTTTCCGTACGTAAGCCCTGCCGCGGCACCCGCAAAGAATGCGTCCCCGGCGCCTGCCGTATCGACCGCTTTCACGTCCTCCGCACGGCAGTACCCGCACTCGCCGCTCTGGGAGGCATAGACGGCGCCCTGGGCGCCCATCGTCACGATCATCGCCGGGATCCCGGAGCTCCTGAGCATGACCTTAAGATCCTTGATGATGTCTCCGGGCGTCGCATTCAGATAGTTTTCCGAAAAGAGAAGCCCCGCTTCTTCCTGGTTGCAGATGAGGCACCGGACCTTCCGGATATATTCGATCCGCTCCGCCGCGATGCTCATGTTGGAGACCACCGCGTACACGTCCTTTCCGTACTTTTCCGCGTATCGGAAGACGGTCGAAATGACCCGCTCGTCCGCGTCGATCTCGAGCGCGATGCTGTCGCAGTCCCGGAAGATCTCATCGCCGGATTCCTCGAGCGTATCAAGGACAGGCGTAAAATCCGGCCGCTTTGAAATGGACGCCGCCACGTTCCCGCGGTCGTCAAAGACCGCGAGCCACAGTCCCATGCCGTCCGAAACACGCCGCACGAAGCGGGTGTCCACCCCGCGCGACTCGAGGCGCTTCAGGACGTCATCGCCGGAACCGCCTTCATCCGCAAGGCTCACAAATAGCGGGGCGAGGCCGAGATTCGCAAGATCCTCGGCCACGTTTCTGGAGACGCCGCCATGGACGGTCTCCACCCGCCCCATATTTCTTCCCGCCGGGTTGAACGCCCCGAGCGGATACCCTTTTACGTCCACAAATACCGGCCCGATCACCGCAATACTCATATTTGCCCTCTTCATTCACCTGTCTCCTGCCGTCAGGCAGTCAGAATCACCGGCTTTTCATCACTTCCGTTGTAAAAATCATTCTACCATCAGGCGGAAGAAATCGCAACGGATAGTTCCGGAAAAGCCGGTGACCGTACAGGATATTTCAAGAAAACCAAAGGGTCGGGGTCACAGTTCTTCGAGCTTCCTCACGCCGACCGTACGCATCCACTTCAGCAGCAGAAGATCCATGACTGCAAGAAGGACGACCCAGATCGTGCAGTAGATGTTGACGGAGAACGGTACCTTCAGAAGGAAGTATAAGCCGACAATTGCCGCCGTCATCACCCAGCCCACTAACATCACAAGCAGTACGTTCGTGCTCTGCTTGATGGGCTGCATTTCCGTGGTCCAGATCAGGTTCGGCCGGGACACGCCCATCATGAGACCGAACAGCGCGATGAACAGGTTATAAAGCGTCGCAATGAGGAGCGCCAGAATGATGCTCACCGCGTCCAGCTTCAGGATCACCCCGGAGACGACTACCGCGAGGATGATCGGAATTTCATTGATGGTAAAGTGCAGGTTCGCCTTCTCCTCAAGGACAGTGCTGGTCCTAACCGGAAGCGACCGGAGGATCCAGAGAGACTTGCCCTCTAAAGAGACTGACGGCGTGGAGATCATATTGAGACCCGCCATCAGGGCCATCGCACCCGCTAAGAATAACGGCAGGGCGGTCATGACGTTTCCGGGCATTTCTTCACTGAGCATGGCAATGATCATCAGGACCTTGGTCCGGTTGATGAAAAGAAGCACCGGGACCGCGATCATAAAGGCGACGCCCAGGCCGCAGTTCAGCATATAGGTCGGGTTCGACGTAAAGTGCTTCAGCTCACGCATGAACAGCGCTTTCCGGACGCCCTTCTGCTTCGCCGTCTTTTCCACATAGACCGCCTTCTTTTCGGAGGTCTTTGCGGTCGCGATACGGATGAAAGTCCTCGAAAGCACGTAGTAGCAGATGGCTGCCAGTGCAAACGTGATGACGGTAAAGATCAGCATCGGCACCACTTCGCCCACTGCCGCATGCCCGAGCTGGTACAGGAAATTGAACCAGTTCTTCATCGTGTTTCCGACGGCGTCCGCATTCGCAATAAGCGACGTCATGAAGTCGGACATCTTGAAGCAGACAAAGTAGTAAAGCCCCAGGAACACGAGAGTGATCAGGACGACCACAAAGCTCTTATTTTTGAGCTTTCCGGCGATGAGCGCCACTACCCAGCCAAGGAGGCAGGTCAGGACGGACACGAAGAAAGCGATCACGAAGATCAGCAGGACGTCAAAGACGACCGCAATTACGGACGGCGAACCGAAGGCCCAATAATAGATGCAGGCCGGCACCCATACGAGCGCGCTGTAGAGGAGGCTTAAGCCATAGACGCCGGACACCCGCGCGAACAGGATCCTCCCGGGCGGGATGGGCATGGAGATCAGCAGATCGTTGTCCTTGGCCCGGTACAGGCCCGCATAAGTGTTGAACACGCTGCCGAACGTACCGAACAGGACGGCCAGCATCCCGAGGATCGTAAAGTACAGCCAGCCCAGACCCATCTCAAGAAGCGACGAGCCGAGCCCTGCAGCCACCAGGAAAAACATCGCGGAAGAGAACACCATGAGGAAGCCGAACAGCACGAACATGCCGATCACCTTGCCGTGGCTTCTGGGCTGTCCGGTCTTCTGGTTCACGAAGTAGGACCGGAACAGCTCCATATATTGTTTTTTAATGAGCGTTTTCAGCATGTCAGTCCTCCAGTTCAAGGAATACGGACTCGAGCGATTCATCGCCGCGGACCTCTTCCATGGTACCGGAGCGGATCAGCTGGCCGCTCTTGATGATGGCGACTTTATCGCAGAGCTTTTCCGCGACTTCCAGTACGTGTGTGGAGAAGAAGATCGCGCTGCCGCGGTCGCAGAGTTCGCGCATCATTTCCTTCATTGTGAAGGCCGCCTTCGGGTCCAGGCCTACGAACGGCTCGTCCATGATGACGAGCTTCGGCTCATGGATCCAGCCGGAGATGAGCGCAAGCTTCTGCTTCATGCCGTGGGAATAGGAAGAGATGGACTGTGCGAGATGCTCGGTCAGCTCCAGCTTTTCCGCGTATTCATGGATCCGCGCCTGTCTGACCTCCGCGGGGACTTCAAAGACGTCCGCCACAAAGTTCAGGAACTGGATGCCCGTCATGAATTCATATAAGTCCGGGTTGTCCGGAATATAGGCCGTGATCTTTTTGCAGGCCAGAGGCTCTTTTTTGATGGATTTTCCGTCGATATAGATCTCGCCCTCATTGAACTGCAGGATCCCGGCAACGCTCTTTAAGGTGGTCGTCTTGCCTGCGCCGTTGTGGCCGATAAAGCCGTAGATCTCACCAGGCTGGATATGGATGGAAAGATCGTCGACGGCCTTCGTCTCACTGTAGATCTTTGTCAGATGTTCGATTTTCAGCATAACCCTGTCTCCTTTATCTTTCATGCCGGCGGGATAGGCCGTAAAACGCGCTCATGTCCGCCGGGATAAATCCGTAGTATTTTTCGTATACGCTAAGGAGCATTATAATAAAACTCAACAGTTCAGTCAACGTGTATTTAGCCGGATAACACGTGGTAATACGGTGGTTTTTCCGGATTAGGCGGAGAGAATCGGGCGCTGCGGACGGGCAGGAATCCTGCACCGGGAATTAGCACTTTTCTGTCTGTTTTTTCGCCCGGTTTTTCTGCACTCCGTTCATTGTCTTCCCGCAGTGAACATGCTAAGATGGACTCAAACAAACAGGGAAGCGAGGTATTTCCTATGGCAGGCACGACCATCAACGGCATCGCGCATCTGGCGCTTAAGGTCCGGGACATGCAGAAGTCGCTCGACTTCTACTGCAATGTGCTGGGGCTCACACGGGCGTTCTCCCTGGGTTCTCCGGAGCCGTCCATCGAATACATCAAGGTGGGGAACGGCCAGTTTATCGAGCTGTTCTATACTACTAAAAATCCCATCGACGACTACACGGTGAAGTCCACGAACAACCATATCTGTATTGAAGTGGCGGACATCTTTGAAGTGGAAAAGACGCTTAAGGAGAACAACATCGTGATCACGATCCCGCCGAAGGGCGGCAGCGACGGCAACTGGCAGTGCTGGTGCCAGGACCCGGACGGAAACAACATCGAGTTCATGGTGATCTCGCCCACAAGCAAACAGGCAACGGTCTGACGGAGGTACGCATATGGCTATTGAGATCAAAGCGATCTCCCATCAGGGGATCAACGTCCGGGATATGGACAAGGCAAAGGCATTCTACTGCGGCATCCTGGGATTTCAGGACGCGTTTTCCATCGAACGGGGCGGGAAGCCCTGGATCGAGTACCTGAAGGTCGCGCCGCGCACCTTCATCGAACTCTTCTACCCGGATCCGGGCCAGGATTTCCCGGCGGACAATCCGTCGTACGACCATCTGTGCCTGGGCATCGACGACATCTTCGCGTGCGAGAAGGCGCTGGACGAGGCCGGCTGGCCGGTGTTTATCCGTCCGAAGCAGGGCGGAGACACGAACTGGCAGATGTGGGTAAAAGACCCGGACGGCAATAAACTCGAGCTCATGCAGATCAGCCCGGAAAGCCCGCAGGCAAAGGCATATGCGGAGTGAGGCAATATGGAACGGCTGCCTCAAGAGTATCTTGAACTGAAAAAGGAGAACTTCCGGGGCTTCCAGACCTGGAACGTCCGGTCCATCCTGTCGCACGTGGACATGGAGACGGGGTTTGCCGTGAACGACCGTATTGTCACCCCGGTCAGCCGCCTCTGGTCGATCGGCCACGGCGGGTACATCGTCTTCTGCTGGGACAATTTCTTCGCATCGTTTATGGCGTCCCTCGCGGATAAGTTCATCAGCTATTCCACATGATCGAGAACGGGCTGGTGCCGGGATTTGGAGAGGAGCTGTAAAGCCTTCCCCCTCCGGGGGAAGGTGGCTGCCTTGGCAGCCGGATGAGGGGAAAAAGACAGGCTTCCGGGTGACCGGAAGCCTGTCTTTCTTCAGTACTCATCAAATGAATTAAGGTGCAGAGACCGTATATAGTCACTTTTCCCATACAGAACTCTGTCCACAAGCATTGTATCTTTTTCAAGGCGATAGAAGGCAAGACAGGACTTGAATGACACATGATAATACCCGGTAAAGCCATCCTCGTAATACAGAGGAACTCCGGATTTCGGGAAATCTGCTTTCGCTTCGATTTTGTCCATCAGATCATCAATGTATTTTTCAGTAATCGAAAAGCTTTTTGATGCCTCGAAAACCTCTGCCCGGACCCTTTCTATATCACGAATTGCAGAAGGTGCATATTCTACCTTGTATCTCATGACCTCTTCGCATGGAAATATGCCCGCACGTCTTCTGACGAGACATATCCTTCCTCCTCCCCTGAGCGTCTGCCTTCATTCAGCTCGCACATCAGGCGGAGCATCGCTTTAGTTTTTTCAAATTCCTCATCTTCGGCAATATCACGAATCGTATACCTGCCTCTGCCGTTCACCGTAAGGTACACAGGAGACCCTGGCAGGACCTTTTCAAGTACCGTGTTATAATTCCGAAGATCGGATACCGGACTGATATTGGCCATTACTTCACATCCTTTCATATATTGAGTTCAGCCTGGCAATGCAGCTGACTCGCATTGACTCGTACTGATATTATAACAATAAACATCCTGCATTTCAAGATTTTACTTAAAATATATCGTAATATCTTTAGTTCCTTTTATCCATCATCGGCCACTCCGCCATAATAGCCAGCCACCGCGTAGCTGGGAAGACCCACACTTCCTTGTAGTTGTAGCACGCGGCGTGCGGATAATACGGAATATCTTCCTCCCGCTGCGTCTCCACGCCTACCGGGAACGAGCCGGTCATATAGCCGCACATGGCGGTGTACTGCGGCGAACAGTTGTACCCCTCGCCCCAGATGAGCGACTGGTTGAAGGGGTTCCGCCCCACGTGCCACTCAAGCGTATGCTGAACGACCTCAAAAAGCTCCGGGTCGTTCAATACACGGGCGCAGGCAAGAATGCCGCGTGCCTGAGTGAGTGTGACGCCGCTGTTTCCGCGGAAGCCGTACCAGACCGGGAAGCACCGGAGGTAGGCGTCCTCGGAAAGACGGACACCGTTTCTGATCTGTGTCCGGGCTTCCTCCGCGGACCAGCAGGAGAACCAGCTCCTGGGTTCGCCGTCCCGCACCTCGCTCAGCTTGTAAATGGACGCCGGAATCATGCCGTACGGCGAAGTGACCTTGACGACTTTTTTGATGTACTCGCCGTAGAGCCGGAGACTTTCCACATACCGCGCATCCGGGGAGACTTCGTTCATCATCTCAAGTGCAGTGAACGGCGCATGCTCGAATGACCGGTGCTGTGAGTGGACGATGGCGCTGTGTGCCTTATCAATGTAGAAGTAGCCGCTGAGCGGGATCTCGAAGGGCTGCTCTTCCGTCTCCTGGCAGGCGAGTACGTCCTCCGCGAACCGCTTCGCGTCGTTTAAGAAAGACATCTCTCCCGTCGCTTCATACATAAGAAGTGCGCTGATGCACGCCTGCGAAACCAGGAAAACGTACTCCATGCCGGGCCGCGCCGCGGGGTCCGTGAGATCCGCGCAGCCGTAGGCGTAATCCTCCCGGGCGGCTTTAAGCGACCGCTCCGCGAAGGAGGGGTCCTCGTCCCGGAACATCATGGCGATCTTCACCTCCGTGCCGGTGCAGACCAGGTTGTCCCATGTGGTGCGGAAGGCCTTGTGGATGATGTCGTCATTGTCGCCGATGAACCCTTTGGTCCAGAAGTCCATCGTGAGCCACGATGCCCTGTAACCGTCCGAAAAGCGCCCTTTCAGCACCCATTCCGCGCCCCACCGGGCTTCGTCCATCGCAAGCTCGTAAAGCTCAGGATCGCACATTTTCGCGCTCTCCGCAAGGCACAGCATCGCGCACACGGCCTCCGACGTGTTGTTGAGCCCCTGGCTCACGTCGCCGGCGTCGTGCCAGCCGCCGTTCATGACCTTACGAAGTCCCTTGTGCTCGCACATGAAGTCCGTGTGGCAGATATCATGGACGCCGGGCACGGGGTAGCCGCAGCGCTGCGCAAAGAAGAAATTGAGTGTCTTCAGGATACTGCTCCTGTATACGTCCTGCGCGATCGAAAACGGCCGGGTGACAACGTCTCCCGCCCTTAAGAAGAACCGGCCTTCTTCGGTGAGGTCCGTAAAGTCCATCACCTGGTACGTGCCGGTCCGGGTCGTCTCCGTGCGGACCTCCCCGGTAAATGCAGGCGTTCCGTCTTCCGTCCGGATCACTTCAAACGTCTCACTCGTGAGGCCGTTCGCTATTGCGGTCTTCCCGGCATGAGGCAGGTACCCGCTGTGGGAAAAGGTGATCTCTCCGGGTTCGGGAACCCAGCCGCGGGCGTGGTCCGCTTTGACCTTCTGAAGGCGGACGTCCGTGAAGTCCAAAGTGATCTCATCCGCGGCGCCGGGCTCGGCGCCCTGCAGACGGTACTGGAAGCTGATCCCCTTGACCTTCCGCCGCACAAGCTCCGGGAATTCCCAGTCCACGGTGTTCCAGCAGTGGTTTTCGAGGCACACAAAGTGGAGGCCCTCGCGCGTCACGTCGTTCGGCATGCGGACGGCGGGGTCATCGTCGGTATAAAGGTAGATGCACAGCGAAACTACGCGGAAGCCGGGCAGGTCCGGATAGACCTTGAAGATCAGGCGGTTATAATCCGACCAGTCTTCGTTCCCGCAGTCGCGGAACAGAGTCGCAAGACCCCAGCCCCGGCCGTAGTCCTTATTCTTAACGTCAGCTTCTACCGGTGTCACAAGCCGTACGCAGGGGATACCGTCCCGCGTCACCGTTTCCATCCTGCCGGTGTCGATCCCCCGCTCGTCCGCAGGGTCCCCATTGATGGACAGGTGCGGCCGCACGGACCAGCGGCTCACGTCCGTCATGTCGTCCAGCAGCCGGTCCGCAAGGACCTCCTTCAGCGCGTGTGTATAAAACGTCGTGCTTCTGGGATCTGTCTTCAGTACTCTTCTCATTCAGTCACTCCTTCATGTTGTATCATATAAAGCCGCTCACCCCGGCTTGTAAAACGATACAGGGAAAGGCGGTATACACCTTTCCCTGTATTAAATGTTGACACCGGTCCGGCCGGATCAGCAGGAATCACTCAGGCCTTTACGCCGCCCGCCATGATACCGTCTACAATGTACCGCTGCCCGAAGATGTACGCCAGGATCAGCGGCGCCGCCACTATCAGAAGACCTGCAGACGTAAGCGTCCAGTCATTGGAATACTGGCCCTGGAACACGAACAGGCCTCGCGTGATGTTGTAGTTGGTCTTAGTGGTCAGGTAAATGGTCGAGCTTACGATGTCGTTCCACACGCCGATCATGCTCAGCATGCCCATGGAAACCACGGCAGGCTTTGAGAGCGGGATGACGCAGGAGATCACGTATCTTAAATAGCCGCATCCGTCCATGGCCGCGGCTTCGTCAAGCTCCTTCGGAATGGACTTGAAGTAGCCGGTATAGAAGAATACCGCCGTTGCGCTGACACCCGTCATGATCAGCATATAGCCGACCTTGGTGTCATACAGCCCGGACTTCAGGATCAGCTGGAAGGTCGGGATCATGCCGTTCGGAAGGAACAGGCCCGCAATGAACAGGAAGTACAGGAAACCGGAGAACGGAACGTACTTTCTGCTGATAGGGAACGCAAGAAGCAGGGACATGAGAACCGATGCCACCGTACACACAGTGGTGTACAGGATCGAGTTCCAGATGTACTTGCCGAAGTCCGCCTTATTCCATGCCGTCACGAAGTTGTTGAACTGCCAGGTCCTCGTTATGGCCGTGGGGTGCTGCATGTAATCCTGTGCCGATTTAATGGACGTATTCACCACGTAAAACAGCGGGAACAGGTAAATGAACAGGAAAATGATCATGAGCACGTAGCAGAAAATGCGGAAAGGAACGTTTTTGATCTTACCCATATTATCTCTCCGCCTCCAGTTTGTTCATAATCGTCTGCGAAATGATGGTGACCACCAGAACGCCCGCAAAGAGTACCATGGACTCTGCAGCAGCATAGCCCTGCCGCATGCCCGCAACCGAACCGCCGCTGGCCGTTGCGCCGCCGCCGCCGAAAGCCGTTGCGAAGACCATCATGCCGAGAGTTGCGGTGTTGAAGCCGCCTCGTGTAATGGTCATGATGAGCTCGTAGGATTGGAGCGAACCGATGATGGCAAGCAGAGTGTTCACAGTGATGGCCGACCACACAAGCGGAATGGTGATCCGCCAGAAGATCTGGAATTCGCTCGCACCGTCGATTCGGGACGCCTCATAGAGGTCCTCCGGAATACTCTGGAGCGAGGCCAGGAAGATGACCATCGAATACCCCATGTGCTGCCAGATCTGCGCGGCGATGACCGCCGGGAACGCGTAGCTGTAGCTTGACAGAATGGCGGGCGGGTTCTCGATCTTCAGGACGTCCTTCATGAGCAGGTAGATCGGGCCCGTGGGGGTACTGAAGATCAGCTTCCACATGGTGGCGACCACGGCCGCACCTAAGATAACCGGCATAAAGAAAATGGACCGTGCAAAGTTTCTGCCCCTCAGGAACTTCGCGTTCAGGATGACTGCCATCACGAGCGCGATGGAATTCTGGACCAGGGTGACCACCACGGAATAGATGGCGGTACGGCCGAGCGCCGCTTTCAGGTCACGCGTATTCTGCAGAACAAAGAATTCCTTATAGTTTGCCCAGCCCACAAACTTCCAGGACGTGCCCGGAAGACCGGAAATATCCGTAAATGAATAAATGGCCGTCATGAAAGACGGGTACAGACGGAAGATAATATAATGCAGAAGTCCCGGTACCATGCAGAGCACAACCGCCCATACCGGGAACAACCTTTTTTCCTTCGTCATTTTTTTCATGAGCTTTTTCTGCTCCCTGGTACTTGAAGCCAAAACAACTGCCCCCCTTTCCTGCTGCTGTCTGAGAAAGCCAGGGGGATACTGAGATCCCCCTGGCCCTTCAGAGTTCAGCTAGTGAATTAGTCGTTCAGAGACTCGGCAGCCTGACGTGCTGCTTCGAAGTCTTCGTCTGCATGCTCAGCAAGCTCTGCACCGGTGAAAGGTCCGCCAAGGGCTTTCAGCTGCAGGAAGGAGAACTGAGCGCTGCCGTATTCACCTACGCCCTTGGGAGCATAGATGTACATTTCAGCGTTGATGCACGGAGCCTGAAGACCATCAGACAGAGAGTTCAGGAACTCGTTGTCAAGCTTCACATCCTGCGTGGGGGTCATGCCGACTGCGTTCGCAAATGCGGTGTAGACATCTTCACGGGAGATGTACTCCAGGAATGCGAAAGCGCCTTCCTTCACAGGAGCATTGGTCGGAACTGCGAAGCTCAGGTCGTACTTGATGCCGTACTGCGGATCCAGGCCGTCTGCACGAGCTTCAACGCCCGGAAGCGGGAAGTAACCGAAGTCAAATTCAGCGCCGGCGTTCTTGATGTCAGCAGCGGACCATGCGCCATCGGCGTACATAGCCATATTGCCAAGAGCGAAACGGCCGGGAGCGTCAGAGTAGGAGATACCGGCAACACCGGGCTCCAGGTAGGAAGCGAACTGCTCCATGCAGTTGTAGATCAGCATGATCTCAGGATCCGTGTGCTTGATCTCTCCGGTCAGAAGCTTCTGGCCCATTTCCTTCATGCCGTCCTGGTAGTTGGCGGACATGATGGCGTTCGAGAACATGTTGAGAGGCCACTGGTCAGCAGCGCCTGCGGACAGAACGGTGTATCTGCCGTCTTCCTTAACCTTGTCGCAAACTGCGATGAACTCATCCCAGGTCTTCGGAACTTCAAGTCCGAGCTCTTCGAAGATGGCCTTGTTGTAGAACAGGCCGGTGTAAGCGACAGTGAAGATGTTCAGAGAATATCTCTTGCCGTTGTACTCGTTGCCGGCCAGGGTGTTCTGGTTGTACACCTTCATGAATTCCTTGTCGGTCAGATCCTCAAGGAAGCCTTCGTCGATGTACTGCTGCCACGCCGGTTTGTCGATCTGGTCCTTGTTCCAGTCTTCCTGCGGCTTCGCAAAGGTCTGGAAGGACACGACGTCAACGTTGCCCGCGGTGATACGGGTCTGGATGACCTGATCGATCTCACCGGACGGAACTTCGTCAATTACGAGCGTGTAATCGGGATATGCTGCGTGGAAATCCTCAACGATACTGTTCAGGAAATCAACTGTTGCAGCGTTGGACCACGTCAGGACGTGAACTTCGCCGGAAGCGGCTTCAGCTGCGGGCTCTTCAGCCTGCTCGCCGCCTTCGTTTTCTTCAGCTGCGGGCTTTTCGCCGCCGTCATTGGACGCGGGCGCTGCGGTGCCGCAGGCAGCTGCAAGGATCATTACTGCTGCAAGAAGCAGCGCTAAGATCTTCTTCATTCTTGTTACCCTCCTCTATAATTGTTATGACATCCTTGGTGGATATCAAACTTCAGTCATTATACTACCCGTTTACCTTCTTTTCAAGAACAAACCATAGAAAATGCATGATTTTGCAAAAAACGGCTACGATAATATTATTAAATGTGCATAAAAATACAATTCCGGGAGTTTAAAAACGGTCCCGTCTCACTCCCCGCGGCTCTCCGCGATCACCTTGCCCATGTTCCAGAGCTGTACGACCGCTTTCTCCGCCTCCGCCTTCTCTTCCTCATTCTCAAAAGCCTTGTGTGCCGTATGTGTGCCGCAGTGCCCGCACTGGACGTAGACGCACCAGCCTCCTTCTGTTTCTATAAACGCGCTGTCCTCATGGCAGACAGGGCAGATCCCGAGTTCGTCCAAACGATCTTACCTCCTTATATTTAATTATCTATTCGATCCCTTCCCGCGTCAGGTTCTTTACCCAGATGTCCGTATTGAACCGGAGACGGATGAACGGGACCTTTACGATCTCATCGGCGCACATGACCACGTAGATCAGCATGACCGGCCAGTGGAACACAAACGTGCCGAGGAGCGCCAGCGGGATCGCGACGCACCAGGTGGCGATGAACACGCTGATCGCGTCGTACCGCGAATCTCCGCCCGCCGGGAACACGCCCACGGTGAAGATCGTGTTGTACGAATACGCGAACATGTACAGCATGCTGTAGAGAAGCATCCAGATGAGGTACTGCTTGGCCTTAAGCTCCAGCACGTAGAAGAAATACACAAGCGGTCCGACGATAGCGAGAAGCGCCATGTTGAACAGGCCGCAGAGGAGCGACACCCGGAAGAACCGGAGGCCGTACGCCTTGGCCTCTTCAAAGCGGTCCTGCCCGAGAAGCTTTCCGAGCATGATCCCGCCGCCTGCCGCAAGCCCGTGCGTCATGCCCTGGATGAGCTGCTGCGCGACGCCCGTGACCGAATTTGCGGCAGTCGCGTCCGACCCGAGATGCCCTAAAATGAACGCGTGCATCGTAATGCTTAAGCCCCAGGCGAGTGAGCTCGCGAGCATGCCCGGGATCACATGCCAGATGTCTTTCTCAAAATCCTTCGAGAAGAACCGGAGGCTCTCTCTGTCCGGATGGATATGGTCCTTTTTCAGCGATTCCGCAATACAGATCACCATGGCGATGGCTTCCACGGCCACAGTGGAATACGCGCAGCCGTTCGCGCCCAAACCGTCCCACTTCCCCACGCCGTAGATCAGGAAGAAGTCCGCGGTCATGTCGACCACCACTGTAATGACCGAGATCATGAGGCTCATCCGGACCCTTCCGGAGATCTTCATCATCATAAGGTAGCACTGCGCGATGCCCGAGAACAGATATGAAAAGCTGACGATCCGGAGATACCCCGCGCCGATTTTTATGAGCTCCTCGTCCGGCGTGAACAGCCGCATCACGGACTCCGGCACAAACATCGCGAGCGCGAAGAACACCAGGCTGATCCCGAGCGTATAGCGGAGCGACATCGCCATGAAGCGCTTCGCGTTTTTCGTGTCGCCCTTTCCGAAATACTGTGCGATCAGGACGCCGATGGCCCCGATGACCGCACCCGAAAACAGCGACATGACGAACGACACCTGGTTCGCGAGCGACACAGCCGAGATCGACGCCTGGTTGAGCCGCCCCAGCATCAGCGCGTCCGACGCGCCGACCAGGGCATTCAGAAGATTCTGAAGCGCCAGCGGGACTGCCAGTGTAAGTAACTCTTTGCTGAACGCCTTCTTCTCTTCTTTGGTCAGTACTTTAGGTATGATCTTTTCCCGTTTATTGCCCATACAACTCCCTTGAGCGGGCCTCCCGGCAGTCCCGGGGCCCAGACGTTATTCTTTCCTTCCCTTACCGGACCGGCTTGATGTTCAGGTTCACACCCAGTACATCCTCGGAATCCACTATGGTCCAGCTGGAGCCCGGGTAGATGCCGAGCGTCCGGTTCGTGTCAAAGCCAAGCTCCTTGAGCTCTTCTATGACTTCGTCGCGGCGCTCACCCACTTCAAAGCCTAAGTGATGCACGCCGTTCCCGTGCTTTTCAATGAACTCCTGGAAGGAGCTATCCCCGCCCGCGGGCTCGTGGAGTTCGAGGACCCATCCGTCCATCATGATGTTCGCGACCTTTAAGTCGCAGGTAACGGGCTCGCCGCGGTAGGTGTAGTTCGGGCCGCCCTCCAGATGATTGATGCGGATCTCCGGCTTTTCGACCCCGAGGAGCGTGGACCACATCTCCGCCGCCTTCTCAATGTCCTTCACTATAATGTTGATCTGAATAAAGCCCTTCTTGCTGATTGCCGACATATATGTGCCTCCGTTCGTTTAGTGATAGATGAACTATATCATGGAAAACACGCGTTAACAAGCACGGATTTCTTTACACCGGACAATTCTTATGGTATTCTTTGAATATGATTTTTCAGTCGTATTTCAGCGGAAGGGAGGCGTCATGAAACGGATCAACAGCACGGAGATCGCGAGGCTTGCGGGAGTCTCAAGAAGTACGGTCAGCCGCGTCATCAATAACTATCCGAATGTGCCCGAGGCGACCCGAGAGCACGTGATGCGCATCATCCGTGAAAACCATTACTACCCGCAGCTGTCCGGGAAAATGCTCATGGGCAAGCGGTCCAGGACGATCGGGCTCTTCTGGGTCACGGACTGCTCCTCCATCGCAAACGATTCCCTGAGCAGCATGTATTTCATGCATATCATCGATGAAGCGACCTTTAAGAACTACATGATCCTGTCCTGCGTGGTCCGGAACCTGACGGATCCGGAGAACGTGCAGTTTGTGCGCCGGACGTTCAACGAGGGGCGGATCGACGCCGGCATCTTTGTGGGCATGGATCTTAATACGCCCATCATCACGGAGCTCCTTGACGCGGGCGAGGTCGTGGGCACCTTCGACTATACCGACCCCGCACACCACCCCACGCTGATCTCAGCGAATTTTGAGAAGAACATCGGCGAAAAGGTGGCGGACTGCCTTTATGAGCTCGGCCACCGGAAGATCGCGGTCATCCACGGGGACATGAACAAGCTGACCTGTATCGACCGGGCGGAAGGTACCATCGCCGCGCTTGAAAAACGCGGGATCACGGTGCCGGACAAGTGGACCGGGTACGCGGGCATCACCCAGAACGGCGGCTATGAGTGCGCGAAAGCCATGCTTTCCGCGACGCTTGACGACCTTCCCACAGCCATCTGCGCAAGCAACGACTGTGTGGCCTTCGGCGTCTACCAGGCGCTCAACGAACTCGGGATCGGCATCGGTACGGATATTTCCGTGATCGGGGCGGACGGCCATCCGCACAACGGATTCGCCTACCCGGCGCTCACCTCCGTGGAATTCGACTTCCGGGAAATGTTCTCCACTCTGGTGGACCGCCTCATCGACCTCCTGGAGACGGGGGAAACGGAGCAGAATGAATACTATATGGAAGGGACGCTTGTAATACGGGATTCGGTAAGAGATCTGCGCCTCTGAGAGAAATACAACTAAAGTTTTGAGCACAGCCCGCGTGTCATGGCGCACCCGCTGTGCTCATTTCACAAAAAACGCGCGTATGCGTGAGAAAGAGGTCTTTATGGCACTTGTCGAACTGGACTATCGTTCACAGGCTCTCGGCTACCATGAGGAGCTTGTGATCATTCTGCCGGACACCGACCCGGCGCCCAAATACCCCGTGCTGTGGCTGTTCCACGGGGCGAACGAAGACTGTACGGAATGGCTCCGGGACACGTCCATTGAGCGGTACGCGAAGAAGCGCGGGCTGGCCGTGATCTGCCCGAGCATCTCGAACGGGCACGGCATGGACATGGTTCACGGCATGAAGTACTGGACCATGCTTTCCGAAGAGCTTCCGGCGGCCATGCATTTCATGTTCCCCTGCCTTTCCGAAAAGCGGGAAGACAACTTTACGGCCGGTGCGTCGATGGGCGGGTACGTCGCATACAAGCTCGCGCTGAACTATCCGGAGAAGTTTGCCGCCGCCGGCGCGTTTGCGGGCGCGCTGGACATCGTGGAAATCGTGCGGCTGTTTAATAAGGAGCTCGGGGAGCGCAACCCCTTTGAGAACGCGTTCGGGCAGGCGGAGGACATTGCCGGAACGAATAACGACATTATTGACCTTGCGGGAAAGCTGGTCTCAGAGGGAAAGGACGTCCCGAGGCTCTGGTCGATGGTGGGCGAGCAGGACTTCGGTGTGGACCAGGTCCGCGGCGCGGTGCGGAAATTCCGCGAGAAGGGCGTCGCTCTTGACGACTTCTACGAGATGGGCATTCACAGCTTTGACCTGTGGGACCGGTACGTCGAGCGGTTCTTCGACTGGCTCGGCCTGCCGAAGCTGTAAAGGAGGTGCTCTCAATGGCTGTTCTCACGATCCATTTTAATTCAAAGACCCTGAGACTTGCCACCGCGGCAAGGATCATCATTCCGAGCAACGTCCCGCGGAGCGAATCGCCCGATTATGAAGCCCTCTACGGCGCGAAGGGACGTCTCCCCGTCCTGTGGCTCCTTCACGGCGGCGGAGACAACTACACGGACTGGAACAACTACACTAAGGTCCAGTTCTACGCGGACGAGTACGGCTACGCGGTGGTCATGCCGGACGCGCAGACTTCGAGCTACGCAAACATGGCCTACGGCCCGAACTGGCTGGATTTCTATATGAACGAGCTTCCGGAGTACATGTACAGCCGCTTCCCACTCTCGAGGGAACGGTGCGACAACTTTATCTCCGGCATGTCCATGGGCGGCTACGGCACCGTGAAATTCGCACTGCTTCAGCCGGAGCGCTTCAGTGTGGCGGTCCCGCTTGCATCTGCAGTGGAGGTGCCGAAGCGCTACGCGGAGAGCCGGTGGGAGCGTGTGCCCGGCGGCGCGCCGCAGCCCGGGAAGCAGCACATGTTCAACGATATCTACGGCTTTGCCGATGATCCAAAAAAAGTCCTGGGGACGCAGGAGGACTGCTACTATCTCCTGAAAAAAGCCGTCGAAGAAGGCAAGGAGCTTCCGCGGTTTCTGCACTGCCAGGGTACGGAGGACCACACCTACAACGGCAACGTGGAGTACCGCGCGTACGCGGAGAGCCTGGGGGTCCACCTCGACTGGATCGAGGCGCCGGGAATGCACGACTGGGACAGCTGGAACCTCTACCTTCCGGAAGTCTTCAAGTATATAAAGAAGTGCAGGGAAGAGATGGGAGTAGAATAAGCATCAAAGACAACAAGGAGGAACTTCATGAAGATCACAGACGTAAAGACAGCGCTGATCGGCCACAACATCGTGCTGCGTATCGTGACGGACAAGGGCATCGACGGCTACAGCGAATTTGAAAACACGAAGGAAAGCTACATCGACGCGCTGCTCCCCTTCTTCAAGCCTCTCATCCTGGGCTGCGATCCCACGGACGTGAACGGCATTATGTGGCGGATCCGCCGGGCCGGCGCGTTTAAGCCGTGGGGCGCGGTGGTGAGCAGTATCGAGATGGCGTGCTGGGACATTGCCGGCAAGGAAGCGGGCGTTCCGGTGTATAAGCTTTTAGGCGGCAAGGTGCGCGACAAGGTGCGCGTGTACAACGGCAGCTTCAAGACCGAGGCGATGAAGGCCGCAAAGAAGGACGAGAACGACGACCTCCGCGGGAAGGCCTATGAAAACGACGCGACGCCGGAGGAAGTGGGCGAGAGTATGCTCGCGCTGTCCGAGCGGCCGGAAGGCTTCACCATGGCCAAGATGGCCTTCGGCTGGCACGGCGGTGTCCGTTTCTTTAAGAAGATCGGGCTCGACGAGTTCGGCTACAACACGTATTACGACCGGCCAGAGGGCACGGGCCGCGGGAATATCGGAAGCCTCCTTACGGAGCGCGCGCTGAACGCGATGATCGAGTACGTGGACCGGCTGAAATCCGTGACGAAGGATAAGATCGGTATAGCGCTCGACTGCGGGCCGGGCATGACCGTGCCGGACGCGAAGCGGTTCGCGAAGGCGGTGGAGCCGTATAATCTCCTGTGGATCGAGGATACCATCGCCGGGGACTACACTCCGTGGACGATGGCGCACGCCTACCGCGACCTCACCACAAGCACCACTACCCCCATCCACACCGGCGAACAGATCTATCTCCGTGAAAACTTCCGCGAGCTCATTGAGGGCCAGTGCGTGAACGTGGTCGGGCCGGATCCGGCGGACGTGGGCGGCATTGCCGAGCTCAAGTGGATAGCGGAGTACGCAGACCTGCACGGCATCCTGATGGCGCCGCACGGGACGTTCGACGGGATCTTCGGCATGGCGGCGCTTACGCAGGTCTGCTGCACCATGCCCAACAACTACATCGCGTACGAGTTCCCGGCGGGCAACCCCGACTGGTGGTACGACATTGTGGAGGGGCTGCCGGAGGACTACTTAAGAGACGGCCACGTGAAGGTCTGGGATAAGCCGGGCATCGGCGTGGAGTTCAACATTCCGAAGGCGGAGAAATACCTGCTTGAAAAGGATAAGGATTTCTTCAGGTAAAGAGAACCGAAGGGCTTCCTGACGGTAGCGTCAGGAAGCCCTTTTTCATTTTCAGAGGGGAAGCGCAAGGGGCCGCTGCC
The DNA here is from genome assembly GCA_017441825.1 of Lachnospiraceae bacterium. Classification (GTDB taxonomy): domain Bacteria; phylum Bacillota; class Clostridia; order Lachnospirales; family Lachnospiraceae; genus UBA1267. The sequence goes on along the minus strand of JAFRVD010000015.1, from coordinate 21,833 downwards.
CCGGGTCAGAAGCACTTCTTCTCATGCCCCTGCGGGCAGGAGGCCACGTCCGGGCACTTGTAGCAGACCTCGTTCGCGGCATAACCCTTTTCGAGAAATTCGCGGATATTTGCGAACGTGGTGTCCGCAATGTTTGAAAGCGCCTCGTTCGTCAGGAACGCCTGGTGCGACGTGACGATCACGTTCGGCATGGATATGAGCCGCGCGAGCGTGTCGTCATTCACTATATGGTTCGAGTAGTCGTGGAAGAAGACGTTCGATTCCTCCTCGTACACGTCAAGGCAGGCCGCGCCGATCTTCCGTTCCTTGATCCCTTCAAGCAGCACCTCGGAGTCGATGAGCGCGCCGCGGGATGTGTTGATAATGACCACGCCCTTCTTCATGCGGGCGATGCTTTCTTCGTTGATCATGTGGTGCGTCTCGTCCGTGAGCGGGCAGTGGAGCGAGATGATATCGGCGCGCTCGAAAAGCTCGTCAAGCGGGACGTACGTGATGCCGGAGTCCGCCGCCGGGAATTTGTCGTACGCGAGCACGTTCATGCCGAAGCCCCGGCAGATGTCGATGAACACCCGCCCGATCTTCCCGGTGCCGATGACCCCCACCGTCTTCCCATGGAGATCGAAGCCTGTCAGCCCGCTCAGGCTGAAGTTGAAGTCGCGCGTCCGGTTGTATGCCTTGTGGATCCTGCGGATGGACGTAAGTAAAAGCGCCATCGCGTGCTCCGCCACCGCGTACGGCGAATACGCCGGCACGCGTACCACGTGGATCCTGCCATAGGCGTGCTCTATGTCCACGTTGTTGTAGCCGGCACACCGGAGCGCGATGAGCCGGACACCCATCTCCGAGAGGCGGTCGATCACGTCCGCGCTTACGTCGTCGTTTACAAAAACGCAGACAACGTCGTGGCCCTCCGCAAGCCGCGCGGTCTCCGCAGTAAGCCGTGTCTCCAGGAACGTGAGCTCAAAGTCGATGCCGTCTGGCGTTTCCTGAGACTCGTTTTTCCCGGGCCCGCCATTCGGATTCGCGCGAAGAAAAGACTCTCTGTCATAATCCTTTGCGTCAAAAAAAGCGATCTTCAGTTTCTCCATAAAACCATCCTCAAAATCTTTGTCCGCTGCTCGCAATACAGCCGTATAATGCACGCGTCCGGAAAACTTCCGGACGCGTGTCCTTATTCTTCTATTTTGACCGACCCGGCCCACTCGTGGATCTGCGCGGGATAATCCGCTGACTGGCTACTGTCGACCGCAAACTCGACTACCCAGAATGCGCTGTCCGTCTTGTATACGTAGGCGTAGTAGCGGTAGGTCACGCCATCGTCGCCCTGTTCATCATAGACGAACCAGGTGAGTCCGTCCTCGGACTTCAGCTCACGTGTGGGGATCTCGGCCGTATAGACAAGCACGCCGGCAAATCCCTCGGGCGTGTAGTCCGCGAGTTCGTCCAGCATGGTATACCCTTTTTTCCACGCGAAAACGCCCACATCCTGTGAGGAGAAGACCGCCTCGATGTCATTCTGCCTGGCCGTCGAATCATCCTTCCAGAACCTGTTCGTCAACGTAATGGTCACCGGCCCCGAAGTAAACGTCTTCGGCTTCACTTTGTCCGTGTCTCTCATGGCAAAAAACACCACAATGAGCCCGATCCCGAGCACCACGGCGATGGTCACGAGAAGCAGCTTCCCGCCCTCGAGCCGCGGCTTTTCAGGCGCCGGTGCGGCCGGGGCAGGTTCTCCGCTGCCGTTCAGGCCGTAGCCGGGAGGCAGCTCCCCCTCAGGTGCCGGTGCGGAGGCCGGCGCCTCTCCGTTCAGTGTCATTTCCTCTGTTTCTTTAAATTCCGGTTCACTCATATCTGTATCCTTCTCATCGTAATCGCCACGCGGTCCTCATGTCTCCATCATCTCATAGAAGCAGTCCGGGCCGATCTCCCTGTACTCCCCCTGCTTCCTGAGGAAGCATCGGATCTTGTAGCACAGGTCGCAGTTCGTAGCAGCCGGCGTCACGTAGTCCCGGTTCCCGAGGTACGAGCATCCATACATACAGTGCCTGCACTTTGCCGTACAGGCATAAGAAACCATAAATCCCGACCCGACGATAGCTGACTGCTTCCTCATTCTTTGCCTCACCGGCGCATCATGTTCTGAAGCGCCTTATAATAGATCTCCGTGCTCCGGACAAGGTCCGTCACGGTAATAAATTCGTCAGCATTGTGGATCCGGTAGTCCACGCCGGGCATCTCCGGCCCGAACGCGATGATGTTCGCGAGCGATTTCGCGTACGTCCCGCCGCCAATAACCATCGGCTTGTTCTCCGTATCCCCGGTCACTTCCACATAGGCGCGATACAGGGACTGTACGAGTTCGGATTCCTCCGGGTAGAACAGCGACTCCCCGATATCGAGGATCGTGATCTTCCCTTTGTCATCCTCAAGGTAAGGTGCAGAAGCCGTCCTCAGCTGCTCCTCAGTGACCGTAACCGGCACACGGATGTCGATGGTTGCGGTGATCTTCCCGTCTTCCGTCTTCACGATGCCGTTGTTGAACGTGAGGTCGCCGTACGCGTCCGCGCACTTCAGGCCGCAGCCTGCGCCGTCGCAGGCGGTGCCGATGTGCGACACGTAGAAGTCTACAAAATCATCCCTGAAGCCGACCCTCTGCAGCGCTTCCATCGTGCAGCCTGCGGCATTGACGCCTAAAAGCGGGGTGCTCGCGTGCGCCGCCACGCCGCGCGCGTAAATTTCAAGGCCTTCCGGAGTCTCCGTTACGGTGAAAGACGTGAGCGGGGTCTCCGAAAGCGCCTGCCGGAGGGCGTCCGGTTCTGCCGCATCCTTCGGGACTACGGTGGTACACTCGTCGCAGACCGCGTTGGTCACGAACCCGCCGTTCATGGAAGTGATCCTCGTGTTTTTGCTCTCTGCGATCATGGCCATATGGCCCTTTTCGCCGTAAATGCACGGGAAGTTGCCGTCGGGTGTAAAGCCCATCGTGAGCGGCTCCTCCACTTCATTGTAATGCACCATGCAGGCGGAACCTGTCTCTTCATTGCAGCCCATGATGATGCGGATGCGCTTTTTCAGCGGCTCGCCGGAGTCTGCAAGGAGCTTCGCGGCGTATAAACCTTCAATGAGCGGGCCTTTGTCGTCCGTGGTCCCGCGGCCGTACACCACGTCGCCCTCTCTTGTCAGGGTGAACGGATCATGCGTCCAGTGTCCGCCTGCGGGGACGATATCGAGGTGCCCCGCAATACCGATGATCTCGGTTCCTTCTCCGATCTCCGCGTAACCGCAGTAGTTGTCCAGATTCTTCACGCGAAAGCCCATCTCAGCGGCAATCGTGAGCGCCTCCGCAAGGACCGCTGCCGGTTCTTCGCCAAAGGGCTTCCCGGGGAGCGCCTCTCCGCGCACCGAATTATATTTCACAAGCCTCCCAAGCTTATCAAGCATTTCATTGGTCAGGCTCTCGATCTTCTTCGAAATTTCCATGGAATCTCCTCTCTATGGACCCGGCCGCGGACGATAAGCCGTACGCTGTACCCGGGTTTCTGCCATGCAACTATTATATCGCAATCCCGGTGTCTGTCAAAGTGTTTCAGACGGATACCTGCATGGCTCTTTTCGATCCCCGATCATTCTCCCCTCAATCGTGCGCTCTGCCTCTTGAGGTATTTTTCGAAGTATGCTAAAATTTTTAAAAACCGAATCACAGCTGAAATACGGGGATCCATTATCATGAAAGATACGAACACGGAAAAAAACAACAGAAAACAGCCGGCCGGGGCGGAGCCTCGCAAAAAGGCGGCAGCGGCGGAGCCTGACAGGCAGTCTCCCGTGCTGACCCGGCTCTACGGGCCCAACGACGGCACGCCGGACTCCCCTTTCTACAACTTTGTTTTCCTTGCAGGCGGCTTACTGCGGGGCGGCTCTCCCCGCGTCACGGTCAAGGACGAGCTCCTTAAAGAAGCGTCCGTCCCCTATATCATGCTTGTGAACCACGCATCTTTCTTCGACTTCCTGTACGTCAACAAGCTTCACCACCCCAGGCGTCCGTCCTACCTGATCAACGAATACCACAGTACCCGGCCGGTTCTACGCTTCTTCAAGAAAAGGATCGGCATGATCTCGAAGAAACAGTTCTATTCGGATCTTGCGGCGCCCATGGGTATCTTCCGGACATTGAAAAAAGGCTATCCGGTAGTCATCTTCCCCGAAGGACGTACGTGCACGGACGGGCGGAGCTATCCGATCGTAGAGGAAGGCGCGGCGTTCTATAAAAAGCTGGACGTCGACCTCGTCATCGCGCGAGTGCGCGGCGCGTACTTTGCTGCGCCTAAGTGGCGGGGCAGGCGGTACCATCGCGGGGCAGCTGTGACTGTGGAAGTCATGAAGGTGCTCAAAAAGGACGCGATGAAGGCCATGTCTGACGATGAACTGAACGCTGAGATCGAAAAGAACCTGCGCGAGAACGCTTCCCTGGACATCCAGTGCAGATACAGGCAGCACGGAAAGGCCAGGGGGCTTGAGAACGTCCTGTACCGCTGTCCGGAGTGCGGCAGCGTGTACACCATCAAGAGCAGGGGGAACTCCCTTTACTGTACCTCCTGCGGTTTCACGCGCACGCTGAACGAGGACTACCACTTCACGGAGGAGCCGTACATGATCTCGGACTGGTATGACCGGATCGTGGAAATGGAACGGAAGGAGCTTCCGGGGCTTCATGAGACCATCGACGTCAAAGCCGTGATCCACGGGGCAAAGGGCGGGCCCACACGGAAGGAGATGGGCGTCTGCACATTGACGGAGGAAGCACTCTCTTACCATTCGGACAGTATCGATTTTTCAGTCAGTATGGACAATATCCCCTGCTTCGCCTATTCGGCAGGGACGGAAATCGATTTTTACTATAAGAATGAGCTTTACTATTTCTACCCGGTGGAGCATCCGCAGGATCCGGCACGGTGGGCCCTTTTCGCGGACCTCCTCTATGAAAAGCGAAAGAATGAAGAGCAGCCGCACATTGCCCCTTGATTTATTCCGTCCATCCTGTACAATAGAAGAAAGCCCCTCAGGGGGCCGCAAACCGTATGCCCTTCTTCACGGAAGGGCTTCTTTATAAAGGAGGTTCCCATGAAACTTCAGCCGATCATTCTGTCGCTCCTTGACACAGATCTTTACAAATTCAATATGAACCAGGTCATTTTCCACAAGCACACGGACCTCACCGGCGAGTACTACTTCAAGTGCCGCAATGAAGGAGTGGTCTTCACGAGGGAGATGTTCGAGGAGATCAACGAACAGATCGACGCGCTGTCAAAGCTCCGCTTCCGTAAGGAGGAGCTCGAGTACCTCCGCAGCATCCGTTTCATCAAGAACGACTATGTGGAATTCCTGCGCCTGTGGCACCCCATCCGCGACTATGTGGAGACCAGCCTTTCCGACGATGGCGAGCTCCGCGTTGTAGTGCGCGGTCCGCTGTTCTCCGCCATGCAGTTCGAGATCTATCTCCTCGAGATCATCAACGAAGTCTATTTCCGTATGCAGTATGATTATGAGACGCTTCTCGCATCCGCGCGAGAACGGCTGGATAAGAAGCTCGAAGGCTTTAAGAGCGGACGGTATACGTTCTCCTTCGCGGAATTCGGCTGCCGGAGGCGGCTTTCCCGCGAGTGGGAGGACGAAGTCATAAAGAGGCTTAAGGAAGAGCTTCCGAACTGTGTGGGCACGTCCAATGTGTACCTCGCGATGAAGTACAACATGACGCCCATCGGCACGTATGCGCACGAATTTGTGCAGATGTACCAGGGTATCGACAACATCCCGCTGGCCTACACGAACCACTACGCGATGGAAGACTGGTATAACGAGTACCAGGGCGACAATGGTACCGCCCTCACAGACACCATCACGACAGACCTGTTCCTGATGGACTTCAACCGCGCCATGGTGAATAACTACACCGGCGTCCGGCACGACTCCGGAAATCCGATCGAGTGGGGCGAAAAAATCATCGCGCATTATAAAAAGTACGGGGTGGATCCCCGCACAAAGCTGCTTTTATTCAGCGACAGCCTGGATTTCGCGAACGCCGAGGACCTGCACAGGTACTTCTCCGGACGGACGAAGGTCAGCTTCGGGATCGGCACGTTTGTCTCCAACGACACTTGCGTGGACCCTCTTAACATCGTGATCAAGCTCCAGTACGTGAACGGCCGGCCGGTCGCGAAGCTTTCGGACAGCCCCGGCAAGACCATGACCCAGGATACGGAGTATCTCCAGTACCTGGAAGGGGCGGTGCGGTTCCGCCTGCAGAGAGAGAAATAAGCAAATGAAAAACCCGGTCAGCCGACCGGGTTTTTCATTTGCTTTATCCTTCCAGGATACCAATCTTATCATCTATTGCCTGAGACACAAACTGATTGATCGTAATACCCATTTGGGCGGCATAGAGTGCAATTCGTCTATGCTGTTCCGGCTTGATCCGGATGTTGAACGATCCTTTGTATTCTTTTTCCGGCTCTTTTCCGACCTGTCTGCAATAGTCGATATAATTATCGATGCAGTCATGCATGGACACGGTGAGTTCTTTGACAGATTCTCCATGAAAATTCAGAGAATCATTGATGCCAAGAACACTTCCGAATAGTGAATATCGTGTCAATCATAATCTGATCATTATTACAAAGATATGATCTTCCCGCCCATATATTCCGCTTCCTCCGGGTCGTGCGTCACGAGGATCACGGTCTTCCCATGGAGCTTTTCGAGGAGCTCATCCATGACGTTCCGCCTGAGGTCTTCATCCAGCCCTTTGAAAGGTTCATCCAGGAGTATTAACTCCGGGTCGTACAATATCGCGCGGGCTATACTCACGCGGCGCTTCATGCCGCCGCTGAACTCCCGGACAGGCTGTGAAAGACTTTCCTCCGGGATCCCGAGACGCAGGAGCTCCTCCCGGATCTCCTCATCAGGGATACGCTTTCCGGTGACAAGCCTGACGTTCGCGACCGCGTTGAAATCCTCGCAGAGCCGGTCCTCCTGGAACACAAAGGACAGCCGCTCCGGGACGCCTGTAATCTCCCCCGTGTCAGGAGCGGAAAGCCCCGCAATGAGCATTAAAAGAGTCGTTTTTCCGGCACCGGAAGGCCCCATCACGGAGCTGATCTTCCCCCCCGGAAACACAAAGTCCCGGTCCGAAATCACCGTCTTTTCTTCAAATCTTTTTGTGATCTCCTTAAGAACGATATCACTCATACCCGCTCCATCCCGGCAAACGCCCGCCTGAGAACCCAAAGAAACGCCTTTTCGGTCAGCACGCTTAAGATCACGATGATGATGGTCCAGGCGAACAGATCGGCGGTCTCGAAATAGATCTTGGACTGGTACAGCGCACCGCCGATCGATCCCGTGACCACGCCGATGACCTCGGCGGCAATGCCCGACTTCCAGGCCATGCCGATCGAGATGGTGCACGCGGACAGAAGATACGGGCGGATGCTCGGGAGCTCAATATAGAAGAACCTCCGGTACCACGGCACCTTGTAGAGCTCCGCCATCTCGAGGAGCTTCGGGTCGGTACTCCTGACCCCCTGAAGGACGTTCGCGTAAATCACCGGGAAGACGATCAGGAATGCGATAAACACCGTCAGCTGGCTGAAGTTAAGCCAGATCAGGCAGAGAATGATGAACGACGCCACCGGGACCGAGCGGAACGTGATCACGTACGGCCACAGCAGGTACTCGATAAGACGAAAACGCCCCGCGGCGACTGCGGCAAGAACACCTGCAGCCAGCGCGAGGACAAAGCCCAGCAGGATCCGGGCCATGGTATAGAGCACTGTGCTGAAAAATCCTTTTTCACGCCAGATGGTCGCGAGGCGCGCGGCAACAGCGATTGGGGAGACAAGAAGGATCTTGTTCCCCACCGCCATAGCGGCTGCCTGCCAGATGAGAAGTGCGATAAGGACAGCCAGTGCTCTGTACCAGAAAGTCTTTTTCATGAATCAGAAGGATCCTCTTCAGTCGATAATGAGATAGAAGTCCTCTCCCGGAAGCGCGCCGCCCACTGCCTGGGGGTTCAGGTCAAAGAGCACCTGAAGGTAGCCTTCCGTCTTGGTCTTCATTTCGTTACCGGTAATGCAGACGATGTTGCAGTACGGCAGTGCCTTTTCCGCAATGGGCGCCTTCACGATCCCGTACTTTTCGATCAGGGCCGCTGCGTCCGCCGCGTTTTCATTAGCGTAAGCCGTGGATGCCGCGTACTCTTCGAGGAAGGAAGCGACGGCTTCCGGATGCTCCTCTGCAAAGGCCTTGCGGACCAGGATGCCGGCGGTGATGAACTCGCTGCCGTTATCAAGAGCGTTCCACTCCTCCGTCAGGTTCAGGGCGATGTGCAGGCCTTCCACCTGGCCGGACGCAACTGTGACGTAGGGCTGCGGAAGCATGGCCACCGCGTTCTCCTCGTTCTGCATGAGAGCGACCACCTCGGTCGGCTCGCTCTTCCACTCCATGGTGACGTCGGTTTCGATATCGAGGCCGTGCTGTTCAAGGAGATACGTCAGTGCGTATTCAGGTGTAGAGCCCTTGCCGGTCGCGTAAATGGTGCGGCCCTTCAGGCTTTCGATATCCGTTACGGTCTCTCCGCCCTTTTCGCAGATGTAAATGACGCCCAGCGTGTTGATGGCCGCGAACTGAAGTCCGCCCTCGGTCTTCGCGTACAGAACTGCGCCTAAGTTCACGGGCAGCGCGGCAATATCCAGGTCGCCCTTGATGAGGAGCGGCGTGATCTCGTCCGCGGAGCCGGCCATCGTAAACTCGTAGGTGTTTTCCGTGAGGCCGTTTTCAGCGTCGTCAAGAAGCTTGACCATACCCATGGAGGTGGGCCCTTTGAGGCCGGCCAGCCGGATGGTGACGGCCTCGGCTTCCGCTTCAGGCTCTTCCGCTTCGGACTCTTCTTCCGCCGCGGGCTCGATTTCCGCTTCCGCGTCCGTCTCCGCCGAAGCTTCTTCCGTTTCGGTTTCAATATTCACGTTGATCTCGCAGGCCGAAAGCATACTGACCGCAAGCATCAGGGAAAGGATCAATGCAATGATTTTTTTCATAAGAATACCGCCTTTCTTTTTTTAGACAGACTCATCTTATCAGAAAGGCGGCAGCCTTGTTGTTGCATATGCAACATTTACGAATTCTTTTCGAATTTAATGATCCGGAAGCGGTTCCCCCGGTAATCGATCAGCCCATCGTCGCGCATCCTGGAAAGCTCGCGGCACATGGCGCTTCTGTTTGCGCCGATGTACGACGAAAGGTCCTCGCGCGTCATGGAGATCGTGAAGCTCCGGCTTCCTGCACGGTTCGCGGCGTGGGTAAAAAAGGTGGTCAGCTTGTCGCGGATGGTCATGCCGGACAGGACCTGGATCCTTTGGTTCATCATGAGTGCGCGCTCAGCAAGCATGGCCGTAAACCGCCGGCGGAGGTCTCTTGCAAGCGCTGCCTGCGGGGCCGGCTCTCCGTAAAGCACGGCCAGGGAAAGCCACAGGATCTCTGCCGCTTCAGAAGCACGGATATACGTCGGAGAATCCGGGATTTCCAGGTAGCAGAGCGATTCGCCGAAGGTTCCGCCGGGGATCACGTTCGCCATGATCATCCGGTTGCCGTCCGGGTCGTCGGTCATGGCCTGGACCGCCCCTGACAGGACAAAGCCGAACTTTTTAAGAGGCTCTCCCGCGTGATGCAGGAAGTCCCCCTTGCGGTAGCTTCTGACCTCGGCCTGAAGAAGCGAAAGGGCGTCCGAAAGCCGCTCTTCCGTCATTCCGCGGAACAGCATGCAGGTCCGGATCAGCTCCGTATATTTTTTCACTTCCGCGTTCTCCATGGCTTCCTCTCCGCATCCGCTGTATTTCTCAGGGTCTTCCCGGACTCCCGGGCTCCCTGCGGATCTCCGTGATATCGCTCCGCCTCTACGGATTACAGCTTCCGCAAGGCTTGTAGCCCTGTTCCACCAATGCGTTCCGGCTCCCGGTGTACGTTTCCCGGTTCTGTTCCGAAATGCTCTGTGCCCCTTCGCACTCCGGCAGGTGGAACTTTTTGGATTTCGTGTTCAGGACGTACGTTCCCTCGACGTCCTCTTCACTCAGGTACTTTTCATAGGACGGCCTGGTTTCTCCGGCCACGCCAAGCTTTTCTTCTCCGCTCTCCGAAAAGTTATCGCCGGTGGCATAGTCGATCACAAATCCCGGCTGTACGTTATAGGTATAAATGCAGAAGCAGATCTCCTCGCCTTTGTCCTCGATGCTGTACGCTTCCACAAGAAGCCCTCTGCAAAGGAGCTCGTCCCCCTGATAGACCGGCGTCACACGGTACCTGACGTGGTTTCCGGTCTCCTTTACGTAGTCCCCGACCATGTTTTCGGACGCATTCATGCCGAGCGTGTTCATGTAGCGGGTGCCTGTCACGAGGTTCCGTTCGTTCGCGTCTTCGTCGGACAGGTAATGCGCGATCAGGTGACAGCGGTTATAAAGCGCTTCTCCGTCCACGGAGGCATAACGGTCACTGTGCCAGCCCGCGGGCTTTATCATCCAGATCTCCCCGCGCTGGCCGGATGCTGCGGTCTCCGGGCCGACCACCGCGTCTGCCTGTGTGCACCGGCCGAGCCCGTCCAGCGGATAGTATCGTTCATACGGCACCGGAGTGACTTCTTCCGTATCAAAATACGGCATCCCGCCGTTCATGACGGCATAAGGTTCTCCGGTATAATCCGGGAAGACGATCTCCGTAAGCCACGAAAGATCCGGCGGATCGTCCGGAAATTCCTCATGAGACACAGAATCAGCAGAGGACTCCGCAGCTGCGGAGTCCTCTTGCGCAGGTTCAGTCACGGCTTCCTCTGCTTCTTCTGCCGCAGTCTCCTCTGTCCCCGCGGAAGTCACCGCTTCTTCCGTCACTCCCGAAGCCGCAGTCTCATCCGTCTCCGCGGAAGCCACCGCCTCTTCCGTCACTCCCGAAGCCGCAGTCTCATCCGCCTCGCGCTGCTCCCGGGACGCCCTGAAAATCAGGAAGCCCGCCAGCACCGCAATGACGATACACGCGAAAAAGATCCGCTGCTTCCTGTTATTCTTCATAGGCTCCTTTTCTGATATAGCGAACGAATCCGACCCGTTCGTGCGAGGAGCCCGAAAGGCTCTCCGTATACTGTACCGTAAACGGTTCATAAACCCCTTCGGGCAGGCGGAGGTCAGAAAGGTATCTCCGGTTCCACCGATAGACGATCATCTCATCCACGTCGGGAAGATAAGGCGTCACGTCCTCATTTTCCACAAAAGCCCAGCCGTTCTCACGCTGTGCGTCCTTGAGGAACTCTGCTCCGGGCTTTGCCGGATTTTTGAGGCGCTCCGCACGTTCCTGCGGCGTCAGGACGCCCTCGTCCTTTAAAAGCGAGCGTTCTGAATACTGATTCATAAAAAGCTTCCCGCCGCGCGTCCGTATGCCCTTCATCATGTGAAGTCGGATATTCTTATCTCTCGACAGTCTTCTGTGGTTAAATGAATAGCCCAGCTCCTCATCGATACAGATCACCAGTTTCATCTTTACTCCAGTCCTTTCAGTAATTTACCTTGTCAAGCGGAGTAGTCGGACGGAGAAGTATCGCTCTTCTTCCGGCTGCTGTTTAAAATGGAAATCTCCGGAAAGCCGTAAGACCTTCCGGAGACCTCCAAAGGATGCCGCCGCCTGTTTCCGTCATATGCCGCCGGATCCTATGGCGCGGTATCCCGGTATTTTATTCTTTGTCTCCTTCTTCCTCTGCCGGACGAGCAGCATCCGCTTCGAGTGCGTCTGCCGGAGCTTCGTAGATCCTCTGACCGCACTTCGGGCAGAAGACAGAATCCGCTTCTACATACTCGCCGCAGTTCGGGCAGATCTTCATCTCTTTTCCGGTCGCCGACATGGTCGGATGGGTGATCTCTTCATAGTATGCGGACTTGATCAGACCGTAGAAGAGCGGCAGGATCAGCCCTGCAAGGATCAGGAAAATAACCAGGATCACATAGAATGCGACCCCTGCCTTCGGGATCATGCCGAGAAGCGCAAGAATCAGAACAACCAGGCAGACCGCCGCTACAGGAATCAGATCTGTCAGGAACATGGACGTCTTGTAGCCATTTGTCCGTTCCTTGGAGACCTTGATGGCTTCCGTGGGCTTAACGTCCGGCTCATTGACCAGAATGTAAGGCGTCAGGCGGTATTCATAGCTGCGGATGATCGCGAACACGATACCGACGATCGGGATCAGTGCCCACAGGAAGATCCACAGGGCCATCCAGCCCATGCCGCACAGTGTTCTCTTTATGGTGCCCCAGTCTTTGAATGCGTCAAACAACTGGACCGCACGCGGCTGCTCGCCGCGGTATCCGTGCAGGAAAACCATGGTCATCCCGACTGACAGCAGAAGCGAGACGCTGATCCCAAGGCCCGGGATCGTAATACCGCACAAGAAGCCGAATACACCGTTCAGGAAGCTGTACAGGAGGCTGATCGCCCACAGACGTATGGGCTTCCTGAGTACTACATTGAGTGCCCGTGTCAAAATAGTCTTAATCATAGACATACCTCTCTTTCAAATGGATGGAGCGTTTTTTCGCCCGCCGGCCTTTCCGGAGCACGCCGCGCCCCGGCCACCATAATAAATTAAGCTTACACTCATCTTCCCTATTTGTAAAGACTCTCTTTGTGCGTTTTTCACATTATTTCTGTTGTATATCAATTCTTTTTGTCTGTTATATGGTAATTGTTCAGCACTCTGGTAAAAACAACCGGATCAACGTGGGTACCGAAAGCTGCCTGCTATCTGAAAAAAGAACCGCCCGGAGGCGGTTCTCTGTTTTCCCTGATAAGGGGGCGGCCTTATGGCCGGGCCCCCTTATAATGCCGCGGCCACGCCGGTCGTCCCGGCATACCGCTTGTTGATGTATTTCATGCTGCGTAAAAAGGATGTTTTCGAGGGCAGGTGCTCGATCATGAGCGGAAGGTCCGCATCCTCCTCATTGATCTTTTTTACGTAGTAATCGATGTCGAAAATACCCTTCCCGACAGGCACTTCCTTCACATGGAACGTGAGCTTCTGCTCCAGAGTAAAATCCTTGAAGTGACAGCTCTCGATCCGTCCGTGGAGCTTCTCGAAAACCTCGTCCATGAACTGCTGCTGGTTCAGCACGCGCTCCCATGAATTCATCCAGTTGACCATGTCCAGATGGACGCCCATATGCGGCGAGCCCACGTCTTCAATAAGCTTCAGATATTCGTCCGGTCCGGCCGGGACCATGTACGGCATCGGCTCGATCGCGTAATGCGTCCTTGAAGGCGCTGCCTTGTCAATGATCTCGCGTGTCTTTTCGACCATCCGCCGGTAAAAATCCGGGTCGTAGTTTCCGAGATACGCGCCGTCCCAGATGTCTCCGTTGGCGCCGGTAATATTCGCACAGCACTTCGCGCCGATGTGGTCCGCCAGCTTCAGCTGCTCCACGCACCGTTCAAACGCGGCGTCCGCTTCCTTCTTCACGGGAGACATCGGATTCGACCAGGCGCCTACCTCCGCGATCACGATATCGTAGTCCTCCGCCGCCTGCCTGTATTCATCAATGGTCTTGAAATCCGCATGGTAATCCAACGGAAACGACGTAGCCCGCACGCCTAACGCGACAAGGTCCTCCGCCCACTTCACGGCACTCGATGCTTTCAGTTCAAAATTCATGCCAAGTCTCATGTGCGTCCTCCCTGTATCTCAGTCTTCCAGTGATTTATAGTACAGCATGCAGTGGCAGAAGCCTTCGTAAGCCGGGTCCGCGATCTGGTCCCTGAATTCCTTGCACATGCACTTATTTTCCGGGATGATCTCCCTCCTGCACGGGCAGTAGCCGCCCTTCTTCTCCAGTCCTTCCCTGATCAGTTTAACGATCTCTTCATCCGGGTTTAACGTAATTTTCATGTGTTTCCTCCTGTCCCCGTATGCCGGTCATTCTTCGTTGTCATCGTCGGCCGCGCCGCTTTCCTCCTCCACAATGGAGATCAGTGTGAGCCCTTTGGCAGGCGCGGTAGGTCCCGCAGCGCTCCGGTCGCACGCCTTAAGCGCTTCCTCCATTTTCTCAACCGGCCACAGGCCGCAGCCGATCTTCACAAGCGTCCCGACGATGATCCTCACCTGGTTGTAGAGGAACCCGTTCCCGACGATCCGCACAGTGATCATGTCGCCTGCTTTATCAATATCAAGCGACAGGATCCGCCGGACCGTGGTCTTCACGGACGCGTGGATATTGCAGAAGCTCCTGAAATCATGCTCGCCTAAGAGCACCTCGGAAGCCTTTCTCATCTTTTCCACATCCAGCGGATAGTAGAAAAAGTAGGAATCGAGCCTTTCCAGAGGATCCGGCAGCGTCCTGTTCAGGATCTTATACTCATAGGTCTTGATGCTCCGCACCTTCCTCGGATGGTAGGTCACGGGCACCTCTTCACTTTCCTGAATCACGATGTCCGGCGGCAGGCTCTCATTGATGGCGAATTTGAACTTGTCTCCCGGGATCCGGGACTCCGTATCAAACACGCAGACGTTCCCGCGCGCATGAACGCCGGAATCCGTCCGGCTCGCGCCGATGACCGTGACCTTCTCCTTCAGCATGCGGCTGATCTCGCGGTTCAGGATCTCCTCTATGGATACCCCGTTCGGCTGGACCTGCCATCCTACATAGTTCGTTCCGTCGTACGCGACGGTCAGCCTGATCCTTCTCATGGAGAGCTCCTTACGTAAGCCTGCCGAGCGCGATCATGCAGCCTAAATACACAAAAAGCACGAGATACGCCAGGAAGTCTTCCTTTTTATATTTCAAAGGATACATCTTGGTCCGCCCCTCGCCGCCGTGGTAGCAGCGTGCCTCCATCGCAAGCGCTAAGTCCGCGGCCCTCCGGAAGGAGGACACAAACAGGGGAATGAGCATCGGCACCATGGCCTTTGCCTTCTTGATCAGCCCGCCGCCGTCAAAATCCGCGCCGCGCGCCATCTGCGCCTTCATGATCTTGTTCACTTCCTCCACCAGGATCGGGATGAACCTGAGCGCGATGCTCATCATCATGCTGATCTCGTGGATCGGTACATGTATCACCTTGAGGAACCCGAGCGAACGCTCGAGACCGTCCGTCAGGTCGTTGGGAGTGGTCGTGAGCGTCATGACCGACGACCCGACAATGAGGAGGATCAGCCGGACCACCATAAGGCCGGCCGTTTTGAGGCCTTCCAGGGTGATCCTGAATATCCAGAACCTGACCAGTACCTGCCCGTCGATCACGAAGATGTTGAAGAGCGCAGAGATCACGAGGATCACGACAATGCTTTTAAGGCCGCGCAGCATGAAATGCACCGGTACGCGCGACAGGGCGATGAGCCCGCACAGAAAGGCCGCGGCGAACAGGTAGCAGTAAACGCTCTTCCCGACGTAAAGCGAGGCGATATAGATCAGTGTAAATGCCAGTTTGACACGTGGGTCCAGCCGATGGATGATCGAATCCGCATCGTAGTACTGTCCCAGTGTAATATCACGAATCATTTCTTCAGAACCTTCAAGATTTCCTTCTTGGCTTCCTCAACCGTCATGACGTTCGTATCATACGGCAGGAAGCCTTTTTCCGCAAGCGCATGGGCGATATAGGTCACCTGCGGTGCGGAAAGTCCGATCGTTTCCAGATCCCTGTATGCTTTAAAGATCTCCCTGGGCGTGTCGTCCATGATGATCTGCCCGTCGTTCATCACGAGGATGCGCTTCGCGTATTCCGCGACGTCCTCCATACTGTGCGAGACCAGGATCACGGCGATCCCCTGAGACCAGTTTAACGTCCGGATCAGCTCGAGGATCTCGTCCCGTCCCTCCGGATCCAGGCCGGCCGTCGGTTCGTCCAGGATCAGGTAATCCGGATTCATTGCCAGAATGCCGGCTATGGCCACACGCCGCTTCTGTCCGCCGGACAGCTCGAACGGCGATTTATCATAAGACGCCTCGGGTACGGCCATGACCTTCAGGGCCGCCCTGGCGTTCGTCTCCGCTTCTTCCCGGCTCTGCCCGAGGTTTTTGGGCCCGAACATGACGTCCTTCAGGATGGTCGATTCAAACAGCTGGTTGTCCGGATACTGGAAGGAGATGCCCACCTTCTGGCGAAGCCCCTTTAAGGAGAAGCCCTTCTCGAAAACGTCCTGTCCTTCGAACAAAACGCGCCCTTCCGTGGGTTTTAAGAGCCCGTTCATAAACTGGATCAGCGTGGACTTTCCGGAGCCTGTATGGCCGATAATACTCACGAATTCGCCCTTTTTGATCTCCAGGCTCACGTCCCTGACTGCGTACTTCTTCACCTTCTGGTCCGGGTCGTAGATATAGCTCACGTGCTCTAACGCAATCGACATAGCGCCTCCACCAATTCGTCAACAGTCAGGATCCCTTCCGGGATCGGGACGCCTTCTTTCCGAAGCTCGTACGCAAGCTCCACCACCTGCGGCACACGCATGTGGTGTGCGGAAAGTTCGTCGATCCGCGAGAAGATCTCCCGCGGCGTACCGTCCATCACGATCTTTCCCTGGTCCATTACGACCACACGGTCCACGTCCGTCACCTCTTCAAGGTAATGAGTGATCATCACGACTGTGATGTGCTCATCCCTGTTCAGCTCGTGCACGGTCCGGAGCACTTCCCTCCGGCCCACAGGGTCCAGCATGGCCGTAGGCTCGTCCATCAGGATGCAGCGCGGCTTCATCGCAAGGAGCCCCGCAATGCCGATCCTCTGCTTCTGCCCGCCGGACAGCTTGTTGGGCGAAGAAAGCCGGTAGGCCTCCATACCCACGCGCTCCAGCGCGAACGCGACGCGCGCGATGATTTCCTCCGAAGGAATACCCAGGTTCTCAGGGCCGAAAGCCACGTCCTCTTCGACCACGTTGCTGATGATCTGGTTGTCCGGATTCTGGAAGATCATGCCCGCTTCCTTCCGGAGCTCCCACAGATTTTCGATCTCCGCGGTATCCCTGCCGGAGAAGATCACTGTCCCCTCCGTGGGCATTAACAGCGCGTTGATGTGCTTCGCAAACGTGGATTTGCCGCTGCCGTTGTGACCGAGCACCGCCACAAAGCTCCCCTCCGTGACGTCCAGCGTGACGCCGTCAAGGGCGCGCGAAGTCCTGACGAGAACGTCATTCTCATCATACTCCCGGTATTCGTGGACGAGGTCCCTGATCCTGATCAGCAGCTTGTTCATGGCATATGTTTCGTTATTTTAATAAGGGCCCCCTTTTAATAAGGAGGCCCGTCCTTTTTTTACTTCTCGACCAGAAGTGATTTCCCGGTCATCTCCTTGGGCTGCGGGAGACCCATAAGCTCTAAAAGAGTGGGTACGATGTCCGCAAGACATCCCTCCTCCCGAAGGTCGTACTTCGGATCCGCGTTCACCAGGATAAACGGCACCTGGTTCGTGGTATGCGCCGTAAAGGGCTCGCCGGTCTCGTAATCGATGAGCTGCTCACAGTTGCCGTGGTCCGCGCAGATAAACAGCTGGCCGTCGACCTGCTTGATAAACTCCACGATCTCGCCAACGCATTCGTCGATCACTTCGACAGCCTTAACGGCCGCCTCCACCACGCCGGTATGGCCGACCATGTCCGGGTTCGCGAAGTTGATGATGATGACGTCATAGTAGGCCTCGCCATTCTCATCCTTTTTCGTGATCGCCTCGGAAAGACGGTCGCAGACGGTGTACGCGCTCATCCTGGGCTTCAGATCATAGGTCGCGACGTACTTCGGGGAATCCACGAGGATACGGTCTTCGCCGGGGTTCGGCGCTTCCACGCCGCCGTTGAAGAAGAACGTGACGTGCGCGTACTTCTCCGTTTCCGCGATCCTGGCCTGGCGCATGCCGAGAGAGGCCAGATATTCGCCGAAGGTATTCGTGATCTCCTCCTTGACAAAGGCGACCAGCTTGTTCGGGATGGTGACGTCATAGTCGGTAAAACAGACGTACGTCACGTCCGGGCGCGACGGGCCGCGGTCAAAGAAGGTGAATTCATCGTCGCAGAAGACGTGCGTCATTTCACGCGCGCGGTCCGGACGGAAGTTGTAGAAAATGATGGAATCCTTATCATTTATGGTGCCGATGGCCTTGCCGTCCCGCTTCACAACGCTCGGAAGCATGAACTCGTCGGTCAGACCGTTCGCGTAGGATTCGCGGATACCGGAAACAGCGTCCCTGATCTCCACGCCTTCGCCGTAGCGGAGCGCCCGGTATGCCTTT
This sequence comes from Lachnospiraceae bacterium, assembly GCA_017441825.1. Classification (GTDB taxonomy): domain Bacteria; phylum Bacillota; class Clostridia; order Lachnospirales; family Lachnospiraceae; genus UBA1267. The sequence goes on along the minus strand of JAFRVD010000015.1, from coordinate 3,536 downwards.
TCAATGCGGTCCCAGTTTTTATCACGGTCCATGGCGTAATACCGCCCGGAGACCATGACCACTTCGCCCACGCCAAGCTCATTGCACTTGTCCACAAGCTCCTGCACGTAGTCCGCGCCGGACTCCGGAGGCGTGTCGCGGCCGTCCAGATACGCATGGATATAGACCTTCGTGAGGCCGTTCCTTTTTGCAAGCTCCAGGAGGCCGAAGATGTGCGTCAGATGCGAATGCACGCCGCCGTCTGACACAAGGCCGTAGAGGTGCAGCGCGGAATCGTTCGCCTTCACGTTGTCCACCGCCGCCATAAGCGCCGGGTTCTCAAAGAAGTCACCGTCCTGGATCGACTTTGTGATTCTCGTAAGCTCCTGGTAGACGATCCTGCCGGCGCCCATATTGAGGTGGCCGACCTCGGAGTTGCCCATCTGCCCGTCCGGAAGGCCTACAAAGAGGCCGGACGCATTGCCCGGGCGGAAGGGATATTCCTTCATGAGGCGGTCCATCACCGGCGTATTCCCGAGAGCGACCGCGTTGCCTTCCGTTCTTTCATTCAGGCCGTAGCCGTCCAAAATCATTAAAACTGTAGGTTTCTTCATGCGTCTCCTTATAGATGCTTAAGCGTTCGCAATAACACCAAAGTCCGCTTTCAGGGAAGCGCCGCCCACCAGGCCGCCGTCAATGTCGGGCTGGCTGAAGAGCTCAGCTGCGTTGCCTGCGTTTACAGATCCGCCGTACTGGATACGGACTGCGTCCGCGGTCTCCCGGCAGTAGATCTCCGCGATGCACTCACGGATGGCGCCGCAGACTTCCTGAGCCTGCTCTGTTGTTGCGGTCACGCCGGTGCCGATCGCCCAGATGGGCTCGTACGCGATGACCATCTTCGCAACGTCCGCTGCATCAACGCCCTGAAGGCCGATCTTGATCTGCATGCGGATCCAGTCGAGCGTAATGCCCTGCTCGCGCTGTTCGAGAGACTCGCCGCAGCACATGATGGGGGTCAGGCCTTTCTCAATAGCCTTCTTCACCTTCTTGTTGACGATGGCGTCGGTCTCCTTGAAGTAGTCACGGCGCTCCGAATGGCCGATGATGACGTACTTACAGCCTGCGTCCAGCAGCATGTCCGCAGAGATCTCTCCGGTATAGGCGCCCTTGTCTTCAAAGTACAGGTTTTCTCCGCCCACTTCAATGTTGGTTCCCTTCACCGCTTCCACTACGGGTACGATGTCGATGGCGGGCACGCAGAAGACGACGTCCGCTTCCGAACCTGCTACCAGGGGCTTTAAGGTCTCGCACAGTTCAACTGCCTGAGACGGGGTCATGTTCATTTTCCAGTTGCCGGCAACGATTTTCTTACGCATATTTTCTCCTCATCCGCCGTGTGTCCACGGCTGTCTCTTTCCACGTAAAAACGAGCGGGCCTGCTCCCGGGATCCCCGGCGGGCAGGCCGCGGCTCATTTCAGTTCTTATTTATCATCAGCTGCCGCAACGCCCGGAAGCTCCTTGCCCTCAAGGTACTCAAGGGAAGCGCCGCCGCCGGTGGAGATGTGGCTCATCTTGTCTGCATAGCCAAGCTGGTTGACAGCCGCAGCGGAGTCGCCGCCGCCGATGACCGTGATGGCATCGGTTGCTGCAAGCGCTGCCGCAACAGCGTTCGTGCCTGCCGCAAGGATCGGGTTCTCGAACACACCCATCGGGCCGTTCCAGACAACGGTCTTCGCACCGGCAACTTCGGCCGCGAACAGCTCGCGGGTCTTCGGTCCGATGTCAAGGCCCATCATATCGTCCGGGATCGCGTCCACGTCAACAACGCAGGTCTCGATCTCAGCATCGATGGGATCCGGGAATGCCGCTGCAACAACGGTGTCCACGGGCAGGAGCAGCTTCTTGCCAAGCTCAGCGGCCTTCGCGATCATGTCCTTGCAGTAGTCCAGCTTCTCATCGTCCACGAGGGACTTGCCGATACCCTTGCCCTGCGCCTTCAGGAAGGTGTAGGCCATGCCGCCGCCGATGATCAGCGTGTCGCACTTCTCAAGCAGGTTGGAAATGACGTTCAGCTTGTCCGCGACCTTTGCGCCGCCAAGGATGGCAACGAACGGACGAACCGGGTTCTCGACTGCGTTGCCGAGGAAGTTGATCTCTTTCTCCATGAGATAACCGACTGCATTGGTGCCGCCCTTTTCGGTGATGAACTTCGTGACGCCGGCCACGGATGCGTGTGCACGGTGGGAAGAACCGAAAGCGTCGCAGACGTAGTCGTCAGCAAGATCAGCGAGCTCCTTGGAGAACGCTTCGCCGTTCTTGGTCTCTTCAGCGCCGCGGAAACGGGTGTTCTGAAGAAGTACCACATCGCCGTCGTTCATGGCTGCAACGGCTGCCGTAGCCTCTTCGCCGGTAACGTTGTAATCAGCAACAAATTTCACTTCCTTGCCAAGCTTCTCGGAAAGACGGACTGCAACAGGTGCCAGAGACTCGCCTTCATTGGGGCCGTTCTTGACTTTGCCGAGGTGCGAGCACAGGATGACCTTCGCGCCGTTGTCAACAAGATAGTTGATGGTGGGCAGAGCTGCCACGATACGGGTCTCGTCCGTGATGACGCCTGCCTTTAACGGTACATTGAAGTCGCAGCGGACCAGCACGCGGCGGCCCTTCAGGTTCTTCAGATCTTCAACATTTTTCTTCATGAGTATTTGTCTCCTTTTAGGTGGAAAATGGGTGCTTCTTTGCTTCTCGAGTAAAAAGGGTCCGGTCCAACTTGATTGGGCCGGACCCTTTCTGAGTCAATACATGATTTTCAGATGGAACTGTGCAGCCGCTCCGCACTTCGTGCTCCCGCGTCTGCCGCACATTCGTTATAAAATTACAGTTCCGCGAAGTACTTAATGGTCCTGACCATCTGGCTGGTGTAGGAGTTCTCATTGTCGTACCAGGAAACGACCTGGACTTCATAGAGGTCATCGCCCAGAGGAGCGACCATGGTCTGCGTAGCATCGAACAGAGAACCAAATCTCATGCCGATCACGTCAGAGGAAACGATCGGATCCTCGGTGTAGCCGAAGGACTCGTTGTTCGCAACAGCCTTGATAGCAGCATTGATGCCGTCTTTCGTGACGTTCTCGCCCTTGACGACTGCAACAAGGATGGTGGTGGAGCCGGTCGGAACCGGAACACGCTGAGCGGAGCCGATGAGCTTGCCGTTCAGTTCAGGAATAACAAGGCCGATAGCCTTTGCAGCGCCGGTGCTGTTCGGAACGATGTTCGCAGCGCCTGCACGTGCACGGCGAAGGTCGCCCTTACGATGCGGGCCGTCCAGGATCATCTGGTCGCCGGTGTAAGCGTGAATGGTGGACATAATGCCGGCCTGGATGGGAGCATAGTCGTTAAGAGCCTTAGCCATGGGAGCAAGGCAGTTGGTGGTGCAGGATGCAGCAGAGATGATCTGGTCATCAGCCGTCAGGGTGTCTTCGTTAACAGAGAATACGATGGTCTTCAGATCATTGCCGGCCGGAGCGGAGATAACGACCTTCTTCGCGCCTGCGTT
>JAFRVD010000014.1 GCA_017441825.1 Lachnospiraceae bacterium | reverse complement strand
CTGGGACACCTTTTCCTCAAGCGTCATCTGCGCGATCAGGTCCCTTGCCTTTTCCCGGTATTCCTGTTCCTTTTCTCTGTAATTTCTGCGGTCTTCTTTCATCTTTTTCACTGGCGGCCGGCTCAGTCCTGACGACCTTCCTCTCGCATTCCGCCCCCTCCTCATTGTTCTACCTTCCATAGTACAACAGTTCTTTGGGTTTTACCAGTTAAATTAACGAAAAGCGTAACGAAACTATTTTGGACAGGAAAAGCCGGTGCGTTAAGCACCGGCTTTTCCTGTCCACCGCGCGATCTCCTCGTCCGTCCCGAACACGTAGTGCGTGCCCTCGATCAGATGATTCGATCCCACGTTGTAATCAATTCCCGACGTATAGTAGTCGTACGTCTCCGAAACGCGCTTCTTTTCAACCTCCGGATTCGGCAGAGGGATGGCTGAGATCAGGCTCCTGGTGTACGGATGCACCGGGTTCGCGAAGATCTCGTCCGTGGTGCCGGTCTCTAAGAGGTGCCCCAGATGCAGCACGCCGATCCTGTCCGAAATGTACTTGACCATGGACAGGTCGTGCGCAATGAAGAGGTACGCGGACCCGGTCTCCTCCTGAATGTCCTTCAAAAGATTCACCACCTGCGCCTGGATCGACACGTCCAGCGCGGAAATGCATTCGTCCGCGATGATCAGGTCCGGGTTCATAATGAGCGCCCGGGCGATGCCCACACGCTGCCGCTGCCCGCCCGAAAACTGGTGCGGATAGCGGTTGTAGTGCTCCGGAGAAAGCCCGACCTTCTTTAAAATATTGTCGATCTTCTCCTTCCGCTCCTCCTTTGTTGCGTACATCTTATGGATGTCCAGGCCCTCGCCGATGATATCGCCCACCGTCTTCCTCGGATTGAGAGACGCCATCGGGTCCTGGAAGATCATCATCATTCTGGTCCGGAGCTCGTCCCGGGCCTCGTTCGTCAGTTTCCCGGAGATCTCCCTGCCCTTGAAGCTGACCTTGCCTGCCGTAGGCGTATACAGCCTGATCACCGCCCGGCCGATGGTCGACTTCCCCGAGCCGGACTCACCCACCAGGCCGTAGACCTCGCCGGGGTAGATCTCAAAGCTCACGCCGTCCACCGCTTTTACGGTAAAGTCGCGGCTGACCTTAAAATACTGAGAAAGGTTTTCGACCTTCAGAATCGGTTCTGCACTGTAATCCGCAGCCATTATTCCGCCTCCTTTCTCATGCGCTCGATGCGCCGCTTAAGCTCCTCCGGCATCTCCACCTTAGGCGCCCGCGGGTCTAAAAGCCACGTAGCCGCCGAGTGCGTCTCCGTGATCTTGAACATCGGCGGATGCTCCTTTTCGTCGATCGCAAGCGCGTATTCGTTCCGCGCTGCAAACGCGTCGCCCTTCGGCTCGTGCAGAAGGTTCGGCGGCGAACCGGGGATCGTATACAGCCGGCTGTCCTCGGTCTCGAGATCCGGCATTGCCGAAAGCAGGCCCCAGGTGTAGGGGTGCGCGGGCTCGTAGAACACCTCGTTCACGTTGCCCACCTCCACAATCTTGCCGGCGTACATCACGTTCACGTAGTCCGCGACCTTGGCTACCACGCCCAGGTCGTGCGTGATATAGATGACGGAAATGCCGCGCTCCTTCTGGACCTTCAGGATCAGGTTGAGGATCATCGTCTGGATGGTCACGTCCAGAGCGGTGGTAGGCTCGTCACAGATCAGGAGGTCCGGGTCGCAGGACAGGGCGATGGCGATGACCACGCGCTGCCGCATGCCGCCGGACAGCTGGTGCGGATAGTTCCTCATCCGCTTCTCCGCGTCCGTAATGCCCACTTCCTCAAGAAGCGCCTTCGCACGCTCCTCGGCTTCCTTTTTGGAAACGCCCAGGTGCGCGATAATACCCTCTGTGATCTGCTTCCCGATCTGCATGGTCGGGTCGAGCGACGTCATCGGGTCCTGGAAGACCATGGCCATGTGCCGGCCGTTGATGTTCCTCCGGATCCACTTCTTATCCTTCTTTAAAATATCAGCTTCCTCGATCTCGCCCGCCTCGTTCTTGTAGCGGAACAGGATCTGCCCGCCGTTCACCACGGCGTTGGACGCAAGAAGGCCCATCGCCGCCTTCATGGAAACGGATTTGCCCGAGCCGGACTCGCCTACGATCGCCACCGTCTCCCCGCGGTACAGGTCGATATTGACGCCACGGAGCGCATGCACGGTGCCGGCGGAGGTGCGGAAGCTGACGTCCAGGTCTTTGATATCCAGGATCTTATCTTTCTCTTCCATAACGCCTCCTTACATGTCCTCAAGCTTCGGGGCCAGCGCCTCGCGGAGGCCGTCGCCGATGAAGTTGAATCCCAGCATCAGAAGCGCCAGCACGATGATGGGCGGGACGATCTGATACGGCAGGGTGGTGATGTTGTTGAAGCCGTCCTCGATGAGGGAGCCCACGGAACACTGCGGCAGCATGATGCCGACGCCTACGAAGCTTAAGAAAGCCTCGGTGAAGATGGCCGTCGGGATCGAGAACATGACCTGGGTGATGATGGGTCCCACCGTGTTCGGGAGGACGTCGTTGAAGATAATGCCGAAGTTTCCGGCGCCTAACGTCCGGCTTGCGAAAATGTACTCGAGCTCCTTGATCTTCAGCATCTCCGCGCGGGCGATCTTGCTCATGCCGATCCACTCGGTCAGAAGCAGCGCCACAATGACCAGCCCGATGCCCTTCGGCATGAAGATGGCCAGCACGGATACGATGACGAGCCTCGGTACGGAGTTCGCCACCTCTACGAACCGCTGCATGGTGCCGTCCACCGCCCCGCCAAAGTAGCCGGACGTTAAACCGAACGTCATGCCGATGATCACGTCGATTATGATGGTCACAAACGCGATGAGGAGCGAGACCCTGGCGCCGTACCACGTACGTGTCCAGAGATCGCGGCCCAGATCGTCCGTACCGAACAGGAACGTTTTGTCCGCGAATCTGTCTGTATAGTCTTCCTTCCCGAGGAGCTTGTGGAGCCAGGGGATCCGCGGGCTGATGCCGCGTGCAACAACTTCCTTCCCGGTCTCTTCATCGACGACCGAGGTGATCTCACGATACGTATAGCCGCTTAAAACAGGGCCTAAAAGCGCGAGCACAAGGATGGCCGCAACGATCACGAGGCCCACCACGGACCGCTTCTTCGCGAAGAACCGCTTGAATACGCCCCGCCAGTACGGCATGGACGCATAGTTTGTATCCGTCTCAATATTCCGGTCTTTCAGCAGTACAAAATCCTGATCTGTCATTACTGATCACCGCCTTTCGCCGAAATACGGATCCTGGGATCCAGGACCCCGTAGAGAAGGTCTACCACCAGCATGATGCCGATGTACAGGGAAGAATACAGAATACCGAGCGCGAGCACGTAGTTGTAGTCGATGCCTTCGCCTGAGATGGCGTCCACCATCAGCTTGCCGATGCCCTGGATGCCGTAGATCTTTTCCACGACCAGCGCGCCGGTTAAGAGGTCCACGATCAGCGGCGCAAGCACTGTCACGATCGGGATCAGCGCGTTCCTGAGGACGTGCCGCGTGATCAGCTTGTAGCCGTACATGCCCTTCGCCTCCGCGAGGAGCACGTAATCGCTGTCCATGACCTCGATCATCTCATTCCGCGTGAACCGGGCGATGGTGGACATCGTAAACAGGCTCAGGGACAGGGACGGGATGATGGACGATTTCAGGAACTGCGACGAGTCAAAGAAGTAAGGAAGGAGCGTCGTCTTGTACGCAAACGTGTACTGTAAAAAGATCAGGAACACGTATGAGGGCACGCAGACGCCCAGGATCGAGAATACGCTGCAGAACACGTCCCAGAACCTGTCCCGGTTGAGCGCCGCAATGATTCCGAGGACCAGCCCCACGAACGTGCCGAGCAGGATCGCGATGCCGCCGATCTTGAACGAATTCGCGATGGCCTTGTTCAGCACCGTGTGAATGGGCGCGCCGTTAAAAAGCGAGGTCCCCTTTCCGAAATCTCCCTTCAGCACCTTTTTCATATAGCGCACGAACTGCGTGAGGATCGGGTCGTCCAGGCCCATCTCCGCCCGCTTTGCGGCAATGGCTTCGTCCGTCATACGCTCAGACGGGAACGGATTCCCCGGCATGATACGGACCAGCCAGAACAGCAGGAACGTGATCACGAGGAGCGTAATAAGCGCGGTGATCACCCGTTTGAATATGTATTTCTGCATCGTAAAACCTCTTCCGGTTTTTTTCCTGTAACCCAACAGAAGGGCGGTTTTCAGGCCGCCCTTCCGGAAGATTCATTGGTTGATCTTATGGACTTCAGGGGATCAATCAGAAACGGTAGCGCTCTTATACACACGGTTCAGAGCGACCGGGTGGAACTCCACACCCTGCAGCTTGTCAGAGATCAGGTTCGCGCTGGCCTTGGTGTACAGCGGGGCGATGACTGCTTCGTTCATCGCGATGGTCTCTGCTTCGTAAAGCGCGTTCCAGCGGGCTTCGTAGTCATTGATGTAAGCACCGGTGGTGCAGTCCTTGATGAGCTGGTCGTAGTCCGCGTTGCTCCAGAAGCCGTAGTTGTTCGCGTTGTCCGTGATCCACATGCCGAGGTAGGTCATCGGGTCAGCGTAGTCCGGGCCCCAGCGGGTCAGTGCTACGTCGTAGTTGTCGTTCTGCATCTTGTCAAGACGCTCGGCCTTGCTCATGGCCTGCAGGTTCAGGGTAACGCCGGGCAGCGCGCCTTCGATCTGCTCTTTGATGGCCTGTGCAACCTTCTGGACTTCATCGCCTTCATTGTTGCCGTAGATCATCGTGAATTCAAAGGTGTCCACGCCGAGCTCTGCCTTTGCGGCTTCGAAGTACTCAAGAGCCTTCGCCGTATCGAAAGAGCAGACGTCCTTGAACTTGTCCTGGTCGCCGGAGAAGTCTTCGCCGGTGGTTGCGGATGCCGCGAACTGCGGAGGTACGCAGGTGTAGGTCGGAAGAGAGCCGTCCATGACGTAGTTCTCTACCAGAGACTCACGGTCGATGGCGTTCGTGAAAGCCAGACGAAGGTTGGTGTTGGCCAGCTGGCCGCCGTTCGCGTTCGCTTCGGTCTGGGAGAAGGACAGGTACCACATGTAGCCGGCACCGGTGACCTTGATCTTGGAAGCCAGGTTTTCATCTTCCTGAGCTGCGGGAACCTGAGAGCCGGAGATGACGACCAGATCCAGGGTGCCGCTCTTGAATGCTGTCAGGGCGTTGTCGGAAGAGCCGACGACCTGGTACTTGATGGAGTCGATGGAGACCTGATCCGCATTCCAGTAGTCAAGGTTCTTCGTTACGGTGAAGCTGGCAGCGCCGGGGGTGTAGTCCGAAAGGATGTAAGCACCGTTGGACAGGAAGGTCTCCGGGCTCGTGCCGTAGGTGTCGCCGCATTCCGTGTAGAACTTTTCGTTCAGCGGATAGAACGTCGGGAAGTACATCAGAGAATCAAAGAAGGAGACCGGAGCGATCAGCTCGACCACCAGGGTCTTGTCGTCAGCAGCGGAAACGCCCAGGGTATCCGGGTCCGCGCCTTCGTACATGATCTCGTCCGCGTTCTTTACGCATGCAACGGAAGAGTCAAACATATAGCCGTATTCGACGTTGGTGGCAACAGCGGTCTTCCATGCGAAGACGAAGTCGTTGGCGGTTACGGGGTCGCCGTTCGCCCACTTCGCGTCGCGAAGGTGGAAGGTCCAGGTCAGGCCGTCTTCGGAGATTTCCCAGGACTCAGCAAGGGCGGGGATGGCGGCGCCATCGGCGTCCATCTGGGTCAGACCGTCAATACAGTCTGCGATGACCTCAAACGAGTCACCGTCTGTCGCAAGGTTGCAGTCCAGAGACATGACGTTCGTGCTGAGCATGACGCCGATGGATTTTTCAGCAGCCGCTGTTTCCGCGGGCTTTGCACCTTCATCATTTCCGGAATTAGCCGGAGCAGCTGTCCCGCAGGCTGCAAGAACCATCACCAGAGCCACAAGGATCGCAAGTAATTTCTTAGTCATTTTCATAATTCCTCCTCAAAATTGTGCTCATCTGAAAGCAGCATGATTGCATTATACTCCAAAACGGCGCGATGTCAAGGGAAAAATGAATAATTATTTATTTTTTGTGATAATCTACCGTATTTCGGATGCAATAAGGGGGAATATTAGGGAAAAGTTATTCATTGTTGGCATCCTGTACCTGACTGTGTTACAATAAGAGTTGAAAACAGCGCGCTTTTTCAGCGCGCCGCAACAGGGGGTTTTTCATATGGAATGGGAAGTCAGTCTGATCGAATGGATCCAGAGCAATATGGGCGGGTTCAGCGAAGCCCTTGGAAAGGTTTTTTCGTTCCTCGGCGGAGAAAAGGGACTGATGGTCCTCTTCGTGATCGTGCTGTTCTGCTGGAAAAAGGAAGCGGGCAAGCGGCTCGCGCTGATCATCGCCGCGGTAAACGCCTGGCCGGCCATAATCAAATCCGTGGTCATGCGGCCGCGGCCGTACATGGCATACCCGGGGCGGGTGAAGGCACTGGAGCTTGTGGAAACGGCCGCTGCCGCCGATGATATCGCCGCCCAGGGCTATTCCTTCCCCAGCATGCACGCCGCATCCGTTGCGGGCTCCTACTTCCACGTGGCTAAGGAAGCCAAACGTAAGTGGCTGTGGATCCTCGCCGTCGCCATGACCGTCTTCGTGGGCTTTTTCCGCGTTGCGGTCGGCATGCACTATCCGACGGACGTACTGGCCGGCTGGGCACTGGGCTTTGTGATTCTTGGCGTCTTCGCGCTTCTCGAAAAATACGTAGAGAAGGAATGGGTCCGGCATCTGATTCTGCTCATCATCACCCTGCCCGGACTGTTCTTTGCCTCCACGCATGATTACTACACTTCGCTCGGGATCCTTTTAGGCGCCATCGCCGCCATCCCCTTTGAGCAGAAATACGTGAATTTCCGGGACACGCGGAACGTCCTCGCCATGATCCTCCGCACGCTTGGCGCGTTTGCCATCTACTTCGGGCTGAATACGCTCCTGAAGCTTCCGTTCAGCAAGGACTTCCTTGAGGAGGCAAGCATGGGCGCTTTCCTCGTCAGGACAGCCCGATACGCGATCATCGTGTTTGTGATCATGGGCGTGTATCCGAAAGTGTTCCCGCTGTTTGAGCGGAAGAAATGATAATGAAGGACCGTCCTTACGGACGGTCCTTTTATTCACCTTACGATCACCGACACCCCGTTCGGGATTACTGTCATGGAAGCATTCGCACCCTTCTTTTCTCTCGCAGCCGCAACCGCCTCCTCAACGCTACCCGCGTACGTCATCTTCATCTCGGTAATGGCTTCACGGAGCTCCGGCCGGGTCACAAAGATCACCTCGTGGCGCATCAGAATGCGCGCGAGGATCTGGCTCTGCCACTGGTCCGCAATGGTCTTCTCCTGCGGTGTTTCACAATATTCACGGTACAGCGCCTCCGGACTTTCGCAGTCCCGGAGGCTTTTGTAAAAGCCGTCTCCTCCGAGCCCGTCCGCGCACTCCGCCGCAACAATGATCACGCCGCCTTCGTTCGCGGACGCTTCCGCCGCCGTCATGCACTTCACGCATTGGTAGACGTTCTGGTCGAGCGGCGCGCCGCCGTTCGTGGTGACCACGATGTCCGCAGGCGCCGCCGGGACCTCGCAATGCGAGCGCAGGAACGCGCAGCCCGCTTCGTGGGCGAGAAACGGATCGCCGGCAAAGGCCGCCGCGGTCTTCTGCTCCTCATCGATCACAACATTCACGATGTACCGGAGCTTCGCCATTTCCGCTGCCGCGCACATGTCGCGGTGGATCGGGTTGTTTTCGAGGATGCCGGTCCGCGCGTATGGGCTCGCAATGAATTCGCCGCAGTGGTTTCCGTAAACCGTCTCCCGGCTGCAGAGGCCGGGCAGTACACTCTTCCGTCCGCCGGAAAAGCCCGCGAAAAAGTGCGGCTCGATAAAGCCTTCAGCAATCAGCAGGTCCGTCTCCACGGCTCTCCGGTCGATGATGAGCGGCGCCCCGGAGGGCAGGGTCCCGATAGCCACGTTCCCCGCTGCGTCCTGCGCGTCGTGCACGCAGATCTTTTCACGCTCGAAAATCTCATCGCCGAGCTTTTCCCGAAGTTCCGCTGCCTGTGAGAGCCTGTGGCAGCCCGTGGCCACGAGGAGCGTGACGTCGATCCGGGGATTGCCTTCACGAAGCTCGCGGAGCATCTCCGGGAGGATGTCTTTGCTCGGAACCGGGCGGGTGTGATCGGAGATCACGATCACGCAGGCGGACGCCTTCCGGGCGAGCGCGGAAAGGCGGACCCCGCCGTAGGGCGAAGCCATCGCCGCGCGGACCAGTACCCGCCCGTCCTCAGCGTTTTTCAGCTGCCCGATCCCGGACGCGAGTACCGCCGCGTGTTCTTTTTCCTCATCCAGAAAGAGACTGCCCTTTCCGTACGGAAGCTCAAGCATATTTTCTCCTTATTTCCCATCCGGGAAGCTCGTAAACGATCCGCGGTCGAGCTCCGGATAGCCGTATTTTTCTTTCGCGTCCGCAAACGCCTTGATCATGAAGGCCATGTTGCGAGCAAGATTCCGCATGGTCTGCAGGCCCTCGAGGTCCTTTTTCACGTCGTCAGCAGAGAAGCCGTGCACCTGGTTCCAGTAGGTGGACGATGCGACGGGCATACTGCTGATGGTAAAATATTTGTTCAGCACATCAAAGGACGCGGTATTTCCGCCCCTGCGGCAGGAGACCACCGCTGCGCCGACCTTGAACTGCTTGCTGAACGACGTACTGTAGAACAGCCTGTCGAGGAATGCGAGAAGCGTCCCGTTCGGAGAGCCGTAATACACTGGGCTGCCGATGACCAGTCCGTCCGCCGCCTCGAATTCCGGCGCAAATTCATTGACAAAATCGTCGAAGGTGCATTTTCCGGTCCTGAAGCAGGTGCCGCAGCCCACGCATCCGCGAATGACCTTGCCGCCCAGCTGGACCAGTTCGGTTTCGATCCCTTCTTTTTCAAACTCCGCGATCATTTCCTCAAGCGCCGTGGCCGTGCAGCCGTGGGGATGGGGACTTCCGTTGATCAGTAATACCTTTGCCATGTGAGTACCTCCTATTTGCAATACGCCACCGCGTCCGCCTGGAACTGAAGGCCGTCCGCCCCGCCCACATGAGCGAACTCGGTCTGGATGGATTTCCGCGCCGGATACTTCCCGTGGAACCGCTCCTTAATGACCTTCTCCATCACCGGAATGTTCCAAACGTCCCGGAACAGGCAGTCCATATGCACCACGTTCTCGAGCGTCAGCCCGACCATCGCGAGCCGCTCCTCCATGTTGTCAAACGCGCCGTTGATCTGCTCTTCTATCGTTCCGCCGATGTTCCCGACACAGTAGCTCAAAAAGCAGAAATCGCCTGCCTTGACCATGCCCGAATGGGCCCACTGTTCATTCACCTCGTATCTTTCGATCTCACTCATTCTTTTTCTCCTCTTCCTCTTTTTTCCCCGGTATCTGCACCATAATGATGGCGATGAACATGACGATGCATCCGAACAGCTCCCGCGTAGTCATCTGCTCCTTCAGCATGATTGCGCCGGCGAGGACCGCGAACACCGCCTCCAGGCTCATAAGGAGCGACGCGACGGTCGGGTCCGTATATTTCTGCGCGACGATCTGCAGCGTGTACCCGATGCCGCCGGACGCGATGCCGCAGTACAGGATCGGGACGGCGGCAGCCCGGATGGCCTCCATGCTCGGATGCTCAAAGATCAGCGCAAGGACCCAGGAGATCGCCGCCGTGACCGCAAGCTGGATCAGGGACATGCGGATCGGATCCGCGTTCTTCACAAAGTGATCGCACCACAGGATGTGCGCGCTGAAGACGACCGCGCAGACGATGATCAGCGCATCGCCGTGCGAGAGCCGCAGGCTTTCCGTCATGCAGAGAAGGTACATGCCGAAAACGCCTAAGAGCACCGCAAACCAGACCAGCCAGGGATATTTCTTTCTGAACACCAGGATATTCACGACCGGTACGATCAGAATGTACATCGCCGTGATAAAGCCGGCTTTTCCGGCAGACGTTTCAATGATGCCGACCTGCTGGAACAGGCTGGCCGTTGCGAGGAACACGCCGCAGCCTAAGCCCCCGAGGACCGTGTTCCGGACATACGTCTTCTTTTCCGCGGCGTCCGCAAAAACCGGCTTTCTCTTCCAAAGCGCGGATATGATTCCCACAAAGACGGCGGACAGCGTCATCCGCGCCGCAACAAATGTAAATGGCTCGATACGGTCCATGCCCTCCCGCTGGAAGGCGAAAGCCGTGCCCCAAATGACCGCAACCAGTAATAGCAAAAGGCTGCCGAGTAATCGTTTCTGTTTCAAGTTCAACCTCTGATGTCTTTTTTTAGTTTACAAAAATCAGCACGCCGTTTTCTTGCGGCTCTGGTTCCTCCGCCCGGATGATCAGCTCGAATTCCTCCGGCTCATCACCCCAGAGCTTCTCCCTGAGTATCTCCGGCGTCAGTGTGAAATACAGATGCTTGTGTTCGCCCTCGGCAATCAGGAACGTCTTCGTGATGAGCGGCACCCAGCCAAACCCGGCGTTTCCCCACACGCTGATGGCCGTTTCCAGGGCCTCGCCGTGGTTAGCCACGCCCCCTAAAACGTTCAGGCTTTCTCCGGGAGAGATGGCGCTCTTTGCCGGGATCGCGTCGATGTACGTCAGCATATGCGCCTCAATATCCCAGCGCCCTGTCCACAATGTGGATGGGCGGCTGCCCGTGTACCACAAGGTCCAGGTTCTTCACAGCGACCTTCATCACGCGCTCGTAATTCACGCCGGCGCGGTATCCGCCGGAAATGTGCGGCGTGAGATAGGTCCTCGGCGCAGTCCATAACGGATGGTCCTTAGGAAGCGGCTCCGGGTCCATGACGTCGAGGCACGCCGCCTTGAGGTGGCCGTCCTCTAAGACCTTTACAAGGTCGTTCGTGACGATGGAATTTCCGCGGCCCACATTCAGGATGATGGCCGTCTTTTTCATGAGGCGAAGCCTGCGCTCGTCAAACATCCCGCTGACTTCACTCGTCCCGGGGAGGCTCAGCGCCACCACGTCCATCTCCGGCAGCAGCTCGTCCATGCCATCCGACGTCACGAGCTTTCTGACAAACTCCGGTTGGTCGTGGATGGTCCGCCGCACGCCGTAGCACTCCGCGCCCAGCGCGCTGCACTTTTTAAGGTACGCCGTGCCGATCGCCCCCATGCCGACCGAAAGCACCTTCAGCCCTTCAAACCGCTCGATGTTATCGAGAAGCTCCCAGCCCTGCCGTTCCTGCATCTTGAGATACTCCGGCATGCGCTTCATGGCCATCAGGGTGTTTGTTAAAAGGTGTTCGGCGATCGAATCGCCGTACGCGCCGTAGGCGTTCGCGAGTATGACCTGCTCCGGGAGCCAGGCGAAGCCATTGGCGCCGGCGCTGAAGAGCTGCACGAAGCGGAGCTTCGGCATTCTTTCTACGATCTCACGGTTCACGCCGCCTGCGAGGATCTCCGCATCTTTACAATCCTCCGGGCTCACGTCCTCAAGCCGTTCCGCAAAAATGACCTGACTGTCCGGGATGCCCAGAAACCACTGCTTCACTTCCTCTGTATGTTTTCCGGTAATGATGATCTTTGTCATAAAGTGTCCCTTTCTGTTGTATTCTAAAGCCGAATTTTCTGTATTCTTCAGCAATTCCCGGTATAGACGTACGGCAGCACTTCCCGCGCTACCTCCGCCAGGCGGTAGACCTTGCGGACCGGGGTCGCCGGCCGGTCTGTCATATGGAACCGCGGGAAGAACCTGGAAACGTGAAGCGGCACGCTCTCTCCGTCCGGATTCCGGAGCTTTGAGACCCAGGAAGAAAGCGCCCGCATCTCCTCCTCGGAATCGTTCTCCCCGGGAACGATCAGCGTCGTCAGCTCTACATGACTCGTCTTCACAGCCTCTTCGATGAACGCGAGCACCTGCCCGCGGTCTCCCTGCAGCACTTTGCTGTAATACCGGTCCGTAAAACCCTTGAGGTCAATGTTCATTGCGTCGATGTACCGCCCCAGTTCCCGAAGCACCGGCAGCTCCGCGGTCCCGTTCGTGACCAGCACGTTCTTCATGCCTCGTTCCTTCACAAGCTTCGCGGTGTCCCGTACGAATTCGAAGCTTATAAGCGGCTCGTTATACGTGAACGCCACGCCGATGTTCCCCCGCCCCCGCATCCTTTCCGCGAGGTCCGCGAGCGCCTCCGGGCTCACCTGCTCCGCCCGCTCCGCGTACCGCGAAGCTTCCGCCGACCAGGATATGTCATCGTTTTGGCAGAAGGGACATCGGAGGTTGCAGCCGAAGCCGCCCACGGAGAGGATCATGCTCCCCGGGCAGAACCGCGCAAGGGGCTTCTTTTCTATAGGGTCGAGTGCCAACCCGGAGATCCTGCCGTAGTGGTACGGCACCACCCGGCCGTTTTCCGCGGTCCTTGCGCCGCAGAAGCCCAGCCGCCCCTCTTCAATATGGCAATGCCTGAAACAGACTTCGCAAACTGCCATGCTTTTTCCTCAAAAGTCAGTAATGCCGCACCACTTCAAACCGCTGCAGCTCGTACTTTTCTCTTTCCCGGATCCCGCCCTTTTCCCGGGCGATCCGGATCTGGTCCTCTACGGTATCCACGCCGTCCAGGTTCGGTAGCAGAAGCCCCCGCTTCCGGCCGCTCGATACGATCACGCCGTAGCGCTTCACGTCAAGCTCCGCAGGCGACGTGATGTCCTCGATCTCCCCGAGGACGTCGACGGTGATCTCAAGCCGAAGAAGCTCGTCCGGTGTAATGGGCGAAAACCGCGGATCATTCGCGCAGGCGCTTATGCCGTTCCGGATGATCTCCTCCGCAATATTTTTCTGTGTGGCCATAATGGTGCCGATGCACCCTCGGAGGTGTCCGTCCTTATGGATCGAAACGAAGGTGCCGGCGCGGCGCCGGAGCATTTCCTCGGGCAGCCCTTCCGGGACGTCCAGCTTTTTCCTCCGGGCCACCCACGACTCCACGGACGCCCTGGCTAGCCGTACGTAAGCGTCTGACTGCTCCGCCTTCTCCCTGCACTCGCGTTCCACTTTCTCCTGATAAATATCCAAAAACCGCCTGTCCAGGCTTCCCCTCCCAGGGGAGGCTGTCAGCCCGGAGGGCTGACTGATGAGGTCACCCGCATCCCCTTCCGGATAGAACGTACAAATCCCGTACCCCACCCCTGTCACGTCCTCGTGAGACAGAACCTGTGCCTTCACTTCACGGCCGTCAAACGCACCGGCCATGATCACAAAAGACCGGTGGCCGCACTCCGCCGCCTTCTCGCAGAAGACTTCGTCAAAGTCAAACAGCTCGCCAAAGGCCGCGCGGCCGCAGACGTCCATGATCCGCCGGTCGTATTCCGGTCCTTCCGGGGCATAGCCGTACGGTCCGTAGGTCTGAAGCTTATGTGAAAGGTCCCCGCTCGCGATGATCACCACGCGCCGTTCAAGGTCTTCCGCGGCATCGGCGACGAGCTGCCCGAGCCGGTAATGCTCCGTGAGCGGCAGGCCCGACAAGCCGATCCTGAGGATCTTCCCGCCGGTATACTTTTTCCGGATGAACCAGAGAGGGACCATCGTGCCGTGGTCTAAAGAGGCGTCCCGCTCTCCCAGGGTGCCGGCGGGGAACTCCTCGCGGTCCGAAAGTACAGAGATCCGCCCGGCGAGCTCCTCGTCATAGTCTTCGGAGAACTTCACCTGAGGCGCCATAAATTGCCTGAACGAGCCGTTCGCATGCTTCCCGGGCGAGATGTGGAAATAATCCGCATACATCATCGAATGCGGGCTCGTGATGACGATGGTCTCCGGCGCAAGCGCCGCGACCTCATCAGCCACCTGCTCGTACGCCCGGATCGTCTTTGTGATCTGCTTCTCGCTCCCCTTCCCAACGTCAGGAATGATCATCGGCGGGTGGGGCACCATGAAAGCCGCTAAGATAGGCATGATGGACCTCCCTTCTGTGTTCTGCGGGTCCTCTGCGACCCTGATAGCATCATTATACTGAAGATATTGGAATCGGAAAAGCATTATTTTTGAGCAAAGAACACCCGTCATCCGGCTGCCCCTCATCCGGCTGCCTGCGGCATCCACCTTCCCCCGGCGGGGGAAGGCTGTGCAGAAAAGGCTTTCCCCGGTGGGGGAAGGCTATAAAAAAAGGCTTCCCCTTCCAGGGGAAGCTGTCAGCCCGGAGGGCTGACTGATGAGGTGGATAAAAGGACCGTCCTTTCGGACGGTCCTTCATTATTACCTTCTCCCGACCACCTGATACATCCTCTCGTCCGATACCACCGTGGTCACCTCGAGATATTTCCCGAAGATCTCCGCGAGCTCCTCCGCAGGCATCAGACCGTTCGAGACGTGCATCGCCGCGCCGTGATGGTGGGCGTTGATCTTTTCGCGGCTCATGCCGTGCGCGACGGTGAGCGTCCCGCCCGGGGCAAGGAACAAAGCAAGCCTTGAAATAAGCCGCTCCGGGTCCGGGAAATGCGGGAAGGCGTTGTAGACGACCACGCAGTCGAACTGCCGGCCGAAGTCCGTCTCCTCCACGTCGCCGCAGAGGATCACCGCCCCGGTCTCCCGGAACTTCTCCTGCGCGATCTCCGCCATTCTGGGAGAAATATCGATGCCGGTCACAGACGCGACGTTACGCTTCAGATAGTCCGGGATCAGGACGCCGGTGCCGGTCGCGACGTCCAGAACGTCCTTCCCGGCAGTCACGCCGGCGTTGTCCAAAATGAGGCCGATCACTTCGTCGTTCCGGATCATCTCCGCGTCCCAGCCGGGCGCCAGACGGTCGAAAAATTCAATGACTTCACTTGTGTTGATCATATTTCTTTAGCTTTCGTACACCTTGCAGCGCTTTGAAAAGCGCGTTCACTTACTCAAAAAACGTGGCTGTGTCGATCTTCTGGTAGCCGCCGAAGCTTGACGGTGCGGCGGAGATCTGGTCCGCAAGGTCCATGCCGAAGAAGACCTGCGTCACTTCATTGGTCTTTTCGTCCATGTCGATGTCCTCGAAGAGGTCCGGATAGACGGTCTTCGCGATGAACCAGGTGTTGATCAGCGCGGTCTCATAGTTGGTGTAGTACGCGTTGTAGGCCATCTCCAGATAGACCTCGCCGTCCTGCCATGCCTTGCAGGTGTCGAACATCGTCGGGTCTTCGGCGTACAGCGGCTTGATATTCTTGACCGCCGCCGCGTCCATGATGATGATATCCATGTCCTCGCCAAGCGAGGTGAACTTTTCTTCTTCGATCGCCTGGATGCCCGGCGCAGCAAGGTCCGTCACCACGTTCTTCACGTTCGCGACGGTGAAGGAAATGTAGTTCTGCGCAGTCATCAGGTGGTTCGTGGTTCCCCAGTTGCCCAGGCCGCAGATGTAGACTGCCGGCTTGTCTTCGTCGGCAACGTCAGCCGTCCGGCTTTCGATCTCCGCACGCTCCGTCTTGATGAACTCGACAAGCGCTGCCGCCTTCTCTTCGTTCTCAAAGATCACGCCCAGCATCTCCATCGTCGCATAGAAGTTTTCGTCAAAGACGCCGCCCGGGCCGGCCTTCAGCGTGATGACCGGTACGCCCAGCTGCTCCTGAAGTGCGTCTTCCTTTTCCACATCCTCGTATTCCGAAATGACGATGTCCGGCTCGCAGGAAAGGATCTTCTCTGCCTCGGCCGTCTGTGCCTGCGGGCCGCCCACGCCGCAGGACGGGAGCGTCTTAAATGATTCGCCGTACGCCAGCATGTAGGGGCGGGCAACGGAATCGAACATCTTCGGCCGCTCTTCAAGCGACGTGTTGTCGATGTCCTCCACGCCGCACAGCAGGCTCACGTCGCCGATGTAGCTGTACATCCGAAGCGCGCCTGCGCCGATGCACACCACGCGGGTATAGCTTCCCGGCGTGACCGTCACTTCACGGCCGATCATATCCGTGATGGTGATCTCCGCAGCAGCTTCCTCAGACTCTTCTTCCGCAGGAACGGCCGCTTCCTCTTCCTGCTCCTGCTCCTGAGCCTCTTCCGGGGTGGAAATGTCGACCGAAATGCAGCTGCACAGGGTGAACAGCATCAATGCCGCAAGCAGCAGTGCCAACACTTTGTTTCTTTTCATTTGTTTTCTCCTCCATTTATGATGACTTTTTTGTCTTCAATTTGTATAATACGGACCTCGGCGTCGAACACCTCGCGGATCACTTCCTCGGTGACGATCTCCGCCCCGCCCGTGCGGCAGATCTTCCCGTCCTTCATGAAGAAGAACCGGTCGCCGAGCTCAAGCGCCTGGTTGAAATCATGCAGCGAGGTCAGGATCCCGATCCCCTTCTCCCGCGCCACACGCCGGGCTTCCGAAAGGATCAGCTGTTCGTTCGCGATGTCCAGGTTCCCGGTCGGCTCGTCAAAAACCAGCATCCGCGGCTCCTGTGCGAGGGCTCTCGCGATCGCGATCTTCTGCCGCTCGCCGCCAGACAGCTCTTCCACGTTGCGCGCGGCAAAGTCGAGGAGCTGCATGTCCTTAAGGATCTGCTCCACTGCAGCCTCGTCTTCCTTCCCGGCCCGGTAGCCGAAGTAGGAAATGCGGCCCATCAGCACCGTGTCGTAAACGGAGAGCGCACCGAACTGGATGTTTTGAGGCACGTAGGCGATTCGTTTCGCCCTCTCCCGCCGGTTCATACGAAGGAGGTTTTCGCCGTCAAACTGCATCTCCCCGCGGTCCGGCGTTTCAGTGCCGAGGATCGTCTTGAACAGGGTGGTTTTTCCGGAGCCGTTTTTGCCGAGCAGCACGCCAATTTCGCCATTCTCAAGCGTTAAATCGACGCCCTGGAGGACCATAGGCGCACGGCTGGAATATCTGAAGTATACGTCTTTGATCGTAAGCATCAGACGCGGCCCTCCTTTCTCCGGAAAATGATCGAAAGGAAGAACGGCGCGCCTAAAAGCGACGTGATGGCGCCCACCGGAAGTGCGGAGCCGTTGCCCAGGCTTCGGGAAAGCGTGTCCGCAAGGAGCAGCAGGATGCTGCCCGTGAGGGCGGAGGCCGGGATCGAGACGCGGTGGTCCTGACCTAAGAGCCGCTTGGTCACGTGCGGGCAGATGATCCCCACAAAGCCGATGATCCCGAGGAAGGACACGCAGACGGCCGTGATGACGGACGCCGCGAGCATCGACGCGAACCGCAGCAGGTCCACGTTTACGCCCATGCTTTTCGCGGAGACGTCGCCGGAAAGAAGGGCGTTGAACTTCCAGCTCATAATAAGGAAGAACACGAAGCCCGCCAGCACCACAAGGGCCATCAGGAGGTCTGTCCGATACGTCGCGCGGCCGAGGTCGCCGAAGGTCCAGATGACCGCGGCGGAAAGGCCCACGTCCGTGGCGTAGAACTGCAGGATGGTGGTGGCTGCCGTCCAGACAGAGCCGATGGCGATGCCGGCAAGCACCACCACGCCGGGCTGAAACGCCCGAAGCCGGCAGAGGCCCAGGATCAGCAGGATGGACAGTGTGGAAAAGATAAACGCCATGAGCGACGTCGCATACGGATTCGCGCCGACCATGTAGCTGTTCAGGTTGTTGCCGGTGCTTAAGAAGCCGCCCGCAAAGGCAATGATCGACAGATTCGCGCCGAAAACCGCCGCGTTGGAAACGCCCAAAGTGGATGGAGACGCCATCGGGTTATTCAGGTTCGTCTGCATGATCAGTCCGGCGATGGACAGTCCCGCCCCGGCGATCACCGCTGCCAGTACGCGCGGGATGCGGATGTTCCAGATGATCCGCACCTGCGATGCACTCCCCTTCTTCAGGAGGGCGTTTACGCAGTCCCGAAGCGTCATGTGCGAGGACCCGATGAACAGGCCCGCGAACGCGAGCAGGACCACCGCAGCGCATAAAAGAGCGATGACGGTTTTCTGTTTTTTCCTGTTTTGAATCAGACTCTGCATAACGCTCTCTTTAATGATCAGAAAAGGGCCGCTGTCTTACCCGGCCTTATTGCGTAAAAAAAGAAAGCGTCCTTCTTCCCCTTAGGGGAGTCGTACGCCTTCATGACCTACTGTAATCGTATATGGCGAGGGACAGAAAAATCTGTGCCCTGACAAAATTACATGGCCGGAAAACACCGGCCTGATAACACCTTAAAAACAACCGGGAATCTTCATTCCCCATGCGCTACGGCGCATTCTGAAAAACTTCGGTTTTTCCTCTATGTTTATACCATATCGGACTGTATGTTTCAAGGGTTTTTCAAAGGGCCGCCGTGCTATAGCACGGCGGCCCTCCACAGTTTATTCAAACCTCTTCACTTTTCCGTCTTCCGTATACCGGATATCATATGTGAGCTTTTCGAAATCCACAAAAAGCTCCGCATACGCTGCGCCTTTCTCCCAGCGGATATGAAGCGAATGCTCATCAGACGTGAGCAGCCGGAATTCGCCGTTGAAAGCTTCGTGGCTGTTCCGGAAGCACATGAGGCGGTACATCTTCTGCACCACAGGGCGTTTCATCTCCTCCTCGATCTCCGGAAGCGTATAGTAATGTCTGTTAATGTCACGGCCCTGCTTGGACTGATGATAGAAATCGAAATCATTCCTGCCGGCAAACAGGCCCACATAGTAGACCATCGGAATACCCGGTGCGAAGAACTGAACCGCACGGGCGATCAGATACCGGTCGTCCTCGCTGCCCAGTGCGTCATAGTATGTACATGCGATCTGATAGGTGTCGAACTTGCTGAAGTTCACACGCATCTGGCGGTCCTTGTAGATTTCGTTGATATCCGGATTCGCGTCAAACACGGCGCGCTTGGTCTCCAGCACTTCCTCATCAGGCATCAGGTACCGGGCGTCCACCACACCGATCCCGTCGTGCGTATCAAGTGTGGTAAACTGCTTCCTCGGACAGATCTTAAGCCAGTTTTTCAGGTACATCGTCCTGCCGAAATGCACTGCGTTCAGAATCAGGAACGGCAGCTGGAAATCGTACGTCCAGACGCCCTGCTCCTCCAGCTTCTTCTGATAGAAGTAGTTCTCATGGATCTCGGGAAGGATCTCCACGCCGGTACCCCGGAGCGCGTCTCTGCACTGGTCGACGAGTGTCCACATTTCCGGTTCCACAAAGAAGCAGTTTTCACCCTTCCGCTTTGCGGCATAGGCCATCGCGTCAGTACGGATCAGCGCCATCCCGCGCCCGGCCAGCTTCTTCAGCTGCTCGTACAGGTACTTTTTCGCCTCTTCAGAATGCAGACAGTCGATGTCGATCTGTTCATTGCTGAACGTAGACCAGACCTTTTCCGTAGTCCCATCGGCGAATTCAGCGTTGACGTAAGGGGTCTGCTTTCTGAGATACAGCTTCTGGAAATCCTCCTCGGACGGCTCCCCGTCCCAGAATTCGTTCCACTTGATAAAAAAGTCCTTATATCTGGAATCGTTGTGGTTTTTCAGGTAGTCCTGATAGATCTCGCTCTGTGCGGACATGTGGTTGATCATGTAGTCGCACATGAGGTAGTATTCCTCGGAGAATTTCGTGATGTCGTCCCAGTCCCCAAAGGCCGGATCCACCACGTCATATGTGATGGGGGCAAAGCCCCGGTCCCCGGACGAAGGGAAGAACGGCAGGATATGGATCCCGCCGATTGCCCCTTTAAAATTCCGGGTCAGGACTTCATAAAGCTCCTTCAGGTTACTGCCGATGCTGTCGGAATACGTGATCAGCATGACTTGATTAGTGATATTTTTTTTCATGCGTTTTCCTCATTGCTGTAAAAAGGAATAACGCGGCATCTGTCAGGTGGTTTTCCGTTCGATCAGCTTGACCGGTCTCAGGACACGGGTCTCTGTCTCTTCCCCGCGGATCTTTGCAAGCGCAATATTCACCGCAGACTCCGCCAAACCGCTGAAATCCTGCCGGATGGTGGAAATGGGAGGAGAAGTAAGTGTGCCAAGATAGATGCCGTCGTAGCCCAGGACCCTGAGATCATCCGGGATCCTGAGGCCCAGGGACTGGGCGTAGGCGACGCACTGAGCCGCAAAGATATCGTTGCTCAGGAAGATGCCGTCCATATCCATGTTCTCGGAAAAGATCCTGCTGATCAGCTCCTGCATGGATTCCAGATCCATCAGCGAGCCGCTGTATTCGTAATTGTGCGTGCTGATCCCGTAGTTCTCACATTCCTCCAGAAATGTGTACGAACGTTCATCTACATACCGGTACGGATAGTCAGACAGCGCGCCGCTCACGTGTACGATCTTTTTGCAGCCCTTCGCACGGAGGTGCATGGCAGCCAGAAGACCGCCCTGCTTATCGTCAGAAAGGACGGAAGGGATATCCGGAGCGATCTCAGACAGAAGGGTGATGAAAGGCGTTTTCGCGCACTTTTCACGGATTCCGGGCCAGTATTCCGGATCGATGTAGTTCATGGAAATAATGGCGTCGACTTGCTTTGACAGCAGAAACTCGATTGCCCCGAGCGTACCATTGCCGGGCATTCCCGCCCCGATCTCTGCAGAGGAGGCGATCAGAATGCTGTATCCGTTGCTTCTTACTGCAAGGCTGATCTGCTGGAGCAGCTCTGAATGGAACGGATTGTTGAACGCAGAGATCACCACGCCGATGACACGGCTGGTCACGCCGCTTAACGCCCTGGCATGCTCGTTCGGAAAATATCCGAGCTCCTCCATAGCGTCTTCCACTTTTTTGATCGTTTTTTCAGAAAGCGGCCCCCGCCGGTTCAGTACCCTTGACACCGTGGTCTTGGATACACCCGCAAGCTTCGCAACGTCCGTAATCGTCATCTTACACCTGCCTTTAATGATTTTCCGCACATGGACCATTTTATCATTAAATGCCGCATAATTCTACTATATTATATTACTCGAAAGTAGGTTTTTTACGCCGCCCTTCAGCTTACCGGATCACTCCTTGACCGCACCGGATACAATTCCGCCCACGATATACTTCTGCATAAAGATGAACAGAATAATAATGGGGGTCACACACATGACGAGCGCAGCCATCATCAGGCCGTAGTCGCTGGTAAACGTGCCGTTGAATGCACGGATCCGGATAGGCAGCGTCTGCAGCGATTCTTTACCAAGCACCAGGCTCGGAAGCAGGTAGTCGTTCCAGAGACCCAGCGTCTGCAGGATCATGTTCGTTGCAAGGATCGGCTTCAGGAGCGGGAGTACAATGCCGGAATAGATCCGGAAGACCCCTGCGCCGTCGATCAGTGCTGCCTCTTCCAGTGCAAGAGGTACGCTGGACTTAATGAAGCCGTACATTAAGAACGTCGCAAAGCCGGTACCATAGGCCACGTTCATGATGATCAGGATCAGACGGTTGTTCAGCAAATGGAACTGATTGCCGTAGATCGCGAGCACCGGGATCATAATGACCTGGAAGGGCACTACCATGTAGGAGATCAGAAGATAGTAACTGATCCTGCAGGCCTTGTAGTTCCGTCTCACCAGGATATATGCGCACATCGACGAACATACGACCAGGAGGACGATCGAGCAGCCGGTTATGATCAGCGAGTTTCCGAACGCCTGGAAATAGCCCATCTTGTTGAACGCATCAACATAGTTGGAGATCTGGGGACCCGCTTCATCCACGAACTTCAGCGGGGTCTTGATGATATTGACCTTCTGCTTCAAAGAGTTGATGAGGACCAGTACAAAGGGGACCATGTAGACCACAAAAAGCAGGAAGGCGAAGACTGTCTTGATGCCGGACCAGATACGGGCGCTGGCGCCGATATTTTCACTTCCCTGTGAGCCTTTGAGTTCGTTCATGCTGCCACCTCCCTCTTGCTGGTTACCCTCAGCTGGATCACCGCCACAACAAGCATGATCAGGAAGAAGACGACCGCCTCAGACTGGCCCATGCCGTAATCGTGGTAGGTAAATGCTTTTTCGAAAATCGTCATTGCCGCCATACGCGTCGAGCCGTAAGGTCCGCCTGCAGTCAGGGACAGGTTCATGTCGTAGACCTTGAATGCGGAGCTTAAGGTCAGGAACAGGCAGATCGTAAACGACTGCATCATCAGAGGCATACGGATCCGCCACAGGATCTGGCGGTTGTTCGCTCCGTCGATCCTGGCCGCTTCAATGAAGTCAGGAGAGACGCCCACAAAGCCGGCGATATAGATCAGGAGCATATAACCGGAAGCGCGCCAGGTCTCTACGATCACCATCGCCCAGAAGGCCTTGGTGGGATCAGAAAGGAAGGACTGCTCCGGGAAGATCGGGAGCGTCGTCATAACCCGGTTAAAAATGAACTGCCAGATAAAACCGAGCACGATACCGCCGATCAGGTTCGGGGTAAAAAAGCCTGCCCTCAGGAAATTTTCGCCTTTGATGCCGCTGGTCAGAAGATACGCAAGCAGAAACGCAATGCCGTTGACAAAGATCACGCTCGCGATCACATAGCGGAAAGTCAGCCATATGGACGACCAGAAATCCTTTTCCTTAAAAATATTCGCATAATTCTGAAGACCGACAAATTCCTTTGTACTGGAGAAGCCGTCCCAGTTCGTCATGGTCAGATAGAGACCGTAAATAAACGGTACGATGACAAACATGACGAAAAGAGTCATTGACGGTCCGGCAAACAGCAGGAAAAGCAGGATCTTCCTGGACATTTTTTCTTTCCTCTGCATGTACATAAATGTCACCTCACATTATGAGTAGAAAACGGGCTGCTGCATTATTTTCATAGTGCAGCAGCCCGAACTGCGTAATCAAAGCATGTTTATCCGGTGTCTTTACCTGCCGTTCGGCTCATGAGAGCGCCAGTAGTCATTCAGCGCATCCGCAAGCTCGCGGTCCGTGCCAAGACCGGTCACCAGCTTCTGGATATAGGGTTCCATGGTGGTTCTGAAGTCACTCGGAGCGCCAAACGGAACCGTGTTGACGGTCTTGCCGGTTGCCATGTAGTCCACTGCAAGAGAGGTGTTGACCGGATCTGCCGGAGCGTACGGGTTGTTCGAGAATGCGGAAACGATACCGCAGTTCTCAACCAGAGCCTTCTGGCCTTCGTCCGTCATGGTCAGGTAGTTCAGGAACGCCTTTGCAGCTTCCTGCTGTTCCGGAGTCGCAATGGTGTTATCGATCACGATGAACTTCGTAGCGGAAGCCTGGACACGGCCGGTCAGGTCGTTGTCGATCGGGTGGGACATGATCTCATAGTCGTTGACGTCTGCGCCCATGGCTGCAAGGTCCGGCCAGCCCCAGGTACCGTTGCTCATGAAAGCAGCTTCGCCGTCTACAAGGTAAGAGCAGTTCAGGTCATAAACCGCTGCAAGCGGGTCTGCCTTGTTGATGTTGTATTCGGAGTAGATCTGGTAGATCTTCACCTGGTTCTTGAACATTTCGTTGTCATACGCATCGCCGCCGTCCTTGATGTAATCTACAAAGTCGAAGCAGCCCTGCGCGGTGCCGTCCTGGAAGTTCATCATCTGAGCGAACAGATGGCCGCACATGGACCAGGATTCGGACATCATGATGATGGGGTTTTCCATGCCTTTTTCACGAAGCTCTGCAAGGAGGGCCTCAAAGGTCTCAGTGGTGGTGTACTGGCTCTTGTCGAATTCACGGCCGAGGGTCTCTTCAACAGCTTTCTTGTTGACGACCAGGCACTGGGATTCCACGGTCAAGGGCATGCCGTACAGCTTGCCGTTGACGTACCAGGCGAGCTTGGTCTCGCCTTCCCACTCTGCGCCATCCAGGGGAAGCATTTTCTCTTCGCCCATTTCGACAATCTGCGTGCTGTCGACTACCGCAAGGATGGGGCCGTCGCCTGCCGCATATTTCTGGGTCAGGGTATCTGTGGGGTTCGAGGTCTCATAGAACTCGATCTTGACGTTGTGCTGATCTGCCCAGCCCTTGACGATCGCTTCCATCTCATCGGAGATCTCGGGCTTGGAGTTCATAAATGTAAGAGTGATTCCGCCGTAATCGGCAACGTCACCGGTATCCTCAGCTTCATCGGCAGGAGCCTCTTCTTCTGCTTCATCGGCAGGAGCCTCCTCTTCTTTCTCAGGTTCAGCTTCCTTGGTATCCGCAGACGGCGTGGTGGCCGGAGCAGTACACGCAGCAAGAGAAAGGACCATCACTGCAGCTAAGAGAACCGCAATAAGTTTACGTAACATATTTTCTCCTCCTTTGTATTTTTGATCAGTGCGTGATCTTCATGACTGCACCATACCGCGTTTCGCAGAAAATGTCAACCGGTTTCATAAAATATTTTTGGATTTCGCTTTTATTTTTATATGATAATTGTCTATTATCTACGAATAGTAAGCGCGTATTTGTGCAATACGACGAACAAGCCAAAGGCAAAATGTCAATCGTTCCCATTTTGTGAAACACGTTTCCTTCCGGAAAAGTCGTTTTCCGGAAAAACTGCTGTCTTTCCCGGAAGGATAGGGTATAATGGAGCCAAGAGGCGGTGCAGCCTTATTCGAACTGCTGAGAAATGAACAAAACGATAAGAAGGAGAATAACTATGGCACTTGTCACACTGAATTTTGAAAGCCAGTATCTCATGAACAACCACAACGTAGGCGTGATCCTGCCCGACCGGCCGCATGACGTCTCCGCAAAGGAATTCTACGAAAGCGGAAAGAAATACAAGGTCCTGTGGCTGCTGCACGGCACCTTCGGCGATTATTCGGACTGGATCCGGAAGTCGATGATCGAGCTTTACGCGTCCGAAAAGAACCTGATCGTGGTCATGCCGTCCGCGATGAACTCGAACTACGCGAACTGGCCGTCGTTCGGCACGGGCTTCGACATGTTCGACTACCTTACGGAAGAGCTGATGCCGCTCATCTATAACTGGTTTCCGGCGTCCGATAAGCGGAAGGACAATTTCATTGCCGGCCTGTCCATGGGCGGCCGCGGTACCTGCGTGTACGCGTTCAACCATCCCGAAAAGTTCGCCGGCGCGGCCATCCTGTCCGCGAACCCGAGCGATTTCAACAAGATGCGCGATTCCGGCGCACCGATGTGGGAGCGCATGAAAAAGTCCGCCATCAACTTTGAGGGCGGCGAGGAAGAATTCGTGAACTCCTATCAGAACACCGTAAAGGTACTCCGGGAGCAGGCCGCAAAGGGCGTCAAGCTTCCGAAGCTGTTCATCGGCGCCGGCGAAGAGGACAAACGGATCATGGACGACCTGCCGGAGACCCTGGCGCTCTTCAAGGAGCTCGGCATTAAAAATGTGAAGGTGTACACGGTACCCGGCCTCGCGCACGAATGGCGGTACTGGGACCTTGCGATCCAGGAGGCGCTGGACTTTTTCGGGCTGTAAGCCTCACCCGATCTCCCACACCACCGTGACCGTGTCGGAGACGTCGATGTCATCCGGCTCGATATCCACGTCGTAGCTCCCGGCAGCTCTTTCTGCCGCCATGCTCTTCCCAAACAGTACGTTCCGGGGCATCGGACGGGCTTCGAACTCGATCTCTCCCCAGGAGTAGTCGATGGTCAGAATATCCTTCAGAGTCACGCCCGCTGCCTGCGTCAGCACTGCGGCCTTCGCTTTTGCATCGGCCACGGCGTTCCCGAGCAGCGTGTTTTTGACCGCTTCCGTATCCTTCACGGTATAGCTTAAGCGGAATTCCGGCGCGACCGGACTGGTGGCAAGTGCGTACAGGATCTTTCCCAGTCGGTCATTGTCGGATTCAAATTCCACCTTCATGTTGTGGTAAAATCTGTATCCGGCAAAGCGCTGCTTGTAAACGCCTTTATGCTCATAGCTCTCGTATTCGGTGTCCACGTTGAAGTTCAGCGTTTTCAGGTCTGTACGCGCAAAACCGAACGGCGCAAGGACGTCGGCGAGCTTCTCCGTATCCTCTGAGGAATGGCGAAGAGCATCGCCGTACTCCGGAAACAGCCCTGTGAGGGTCATGGTGATGCGGGTCATGTCCGGGTGCACCTTGATCCGGCCTTTGCCGGTCACGCGAATGGTTCTTGTATCATTCATAAAATTAACCTCCTTGGTTCTGATGACGCTATTATACACCGGAACCGAAGAAAGAGGTCGCCTGAGGGGCGACAAATGTCAACGTTCCGCCTTCAGAATATTCTTTTTTGGAACCTCACCCGACAAAAACAGATGGATTCACCCGCGCACCGTGCTATAATGACGGCAGATGCGCGGGCTTTTTTATTCCCGGGCAGACTGCATGCATAAAAAGGAGGTCTCCTGTATGAACGATACACGTTACCCGGCCCTGTTTTCCCCCATCAAGATCGGCGGCGTTACGCTCAAGAACCGCGTGATCCTGACGGCGATGGGCGGCACCGGCCTGTTCGGCTATGACGGCCGTTTCAACCCGGCCATTCGTGATTATTACCTCGAGCGCGCGAAAGGCGGCGTGGGCCTGATCATTCCCGGCGTCACCGGCGTGAAGGGCGGCGGTGGCTACCTTTATGAGAAGGAGGCGGATTTCCTCGGCCCGGTCAAGGCGCTGATGGACGAGCTGCACTCCTACGGGACCCGGTATTTCATGCAGCTCGGCGCAGGCTTCGGCCGCGCGCAGCTCATGGGGATCGGCCCGGATATGGATGAAAAGACGCGGAACGAGCTTCTGGTCGCGCCGTCCGACGGCATCCCGAACGTCTGGATCCCGGAAATGAAGCACCGGGGGCTGACAAAAGAAGAGATCCGGGACATCGTGGACGCGTACGGTAAGGCGGCAAAGCTGTGTAAGGAAGCGGGCATCGACGGCGTGGAGATCCACGCCATCCACGAAGGCTACCTCCTGGACCAGTTCACCATCGAAAACACGAACCATCGGACGGACGAGTACGGCGGCTCCATCGAAAACCGGTTTCGCTTCGTCACGGAGATCATTCAGGAGATCAAGAAGACCTGCGGCAAGGACTTCCCGGTCATGATCCGCTACAGCGTGTCCAGCAAGATGCGCGGCTTCAACCAAGGCGCGCTCCCCGGCGAGGACTACAAGGAATTCGGCCGGAGCCTCGAAGAGAGCCCGCAGGCGGCAAGGCTACTGCAGGCGGCCGGCGCCGATGGCCTGGACGCGGACAACGGCTCCTACGACTCCTGGTGGTGGGCTCATCCGCCTGTATACATGCCGCTGCACTGCAACTTCCCTGAAGTTTCCTATATCAAAAACTTTGTGGATATCCCGGTCTTCTGCGCCGGACGGATGGAGGATCCCGCGTTTGCGGATCAGGCCATCGCCGATGGAAAGATCGACGGCATAGGCGTCGCACGTCAGTTCCTTGCGGATCCGTACTGGCTTAAAAAGGCGCAGGAAGGCCGTGAAGCGGAGATCAGGCCGTGCATCGCTTGCCACAACGGCTGCTTTGGCGTTGGACTGGTAAGACGGCCCGGCCGCTTCGGCTTCCAGATGGCGCACTGTGCGGTAAACCCGCTCGCGATGGAGGAGACGAAGTGGGAGCTTACTCCTGCGGAGGAAAAGAAAAAGATCGCCGTGGTGGGCGGCGGCGTGGGCGGCATGGAAGCCGCACGGCTCCTCACCCTGCGCGGACATGACGTGACGCTATTTGAAAAGACGGGGAGTTTGGGCGGTGTGTTTATTGCCGCGGCGGCGCCGGATTTCAAGGAAAAAGATAAGATGCTGCTTGACTGGTACAGAAACGAGATGGAAAGGCTCAGCATCGACGTGCAGCTGAATACCGAGGCGGCACCGGAGCTCCTTTCGGATTACGATGAGATCGTCCTCGCGACGGGCTCGAAGCCGAGGAAACTGGACCTCCCGGGCCTCGACGACCCGCGGGTCATGGAAGCATGTGATTATCTCCTTGGCACGAAGGAGACCGGTGAGAAGGTGGTGGTCATCGGCGGCGGCCTGACCGGCGTGGAGATCGCCTATGACCTCGCACTGAAGGGAAAGAAGCCTGTGGTCGTGGAGATGCAGGAGGACATCCTGCAGGTGCCGGGCCTCTGCGCGTCCAACTCGAACATGCTGCGGGAGATCATCCGCTACTATGAGATTCCGGTCAATACGGAGACTTCGCTCCTCGGTATCTCCTGCGCCGATGGCTTCACTGTCCTCGTAAAGAACGCAGCCGGCGAAGAAATATCCCTTCCCGCGGACAGCTGCATCCTTTCCGTCGGCTACCTCCCGGAGCGGACGCTTGCGGATACGCTTGAAGCACAGGGCGTGAGCAAAGAAAAGCTCCACGTGATCGGCGACGCCAACATGGTTGGCAACCTGATGAGCGCGATCCGTGAAGCATATGAATTGTGTTATCAGCTGTAAACAGGAATTTTGAAAGCCCCCGGGACCAAGGGTCCCGGGGGCTTGTCTCTTTAAGCAAATACTTCACGGCTTCATTCGTCCGCCGAGTTCATCCGAGCTCAATTGCCAGTGCGTTCTCATACCCGGTCGGAAGCGTTTCCGGGAGCTTCACGGTCAGGACGCCGAACTGGTGCGCGAAGGGCACAGGGCCCACGCCAAGAAGCCTGACTGCGCTGATCTTCTCGCCTTCATTGAAGCTCCGAAGGACCGCTGCCTGTCCCGGTTTCGGCGCCATCAGGAACGCGTACACGGTATTGTCCTTCCGGGTAAAGCGGAAATCGGCTTCCGTCCACGGGATCCCGGCCTGGGACGCGTAGGTCGCGTTGCTTAAGCGCGTCGGCCCTTCCATGGCGGTCTTCCACGGCCGCGTGCCGTAGATCGCCTCGCCGCAGACGCCAAACCACGCGCCAAGCTCGTCCAGGATATACTCCGCCTCTTCATCGATCGTCCCGTCCGGCTTCTGCACGATATTCAGCAGAAGGTTGCCGTTCTTTGAAACGATATCCACCAGCGTGTCGATGATCTCGCGCGTGCTCTTATAGCTGCTTCTCACGTTATAGAACCAGTCGCCGATGGACGTATCCGTCTGCCACGGGAACTCCGCCGCGCCTTCCAATACGCTGCATTCCATGTCCAGCACGCCGATCCGGTACACGTCCTTGTAGCGGCACTTCTGGGTGTACACCGCAAGGTTTTCCCCATGCTTCTCAATGGATTTGTTGTAGAGGTACGCCGCGACCTCCAGGCCTTCCTTGTACCGTCCGTCCAGCACATAAGGCAGGTCGTCTTCGAGCCACTGGTCGACGAACGGAAGCGATCCGTCCGAGTACAGGAAAAGCGGCTCGTATTTGTCTATGATCTCGACCATCGAGTCCTTCCAGTACTTGTGGAACTTCTCGTTCGCCGTGTACCAGGGGCTGATCTCCTGACCGGTGCCCAGCTCGAAATTGTCATAGTAGTAGTCCCGGTAAGCAGGATCGTTCCCGTCGTACGGTACGCCCTTGTACGGGCCTTCCGAATCACAGCCCTTGTTCACGCGCCACCAGGAATAGGACGCGCCCAGATGCTCTGTAAGGCCGAAGGGCAGGCCGTGCTTCTCCGCCGCCGCCTTCCACAGCGCGACGATGTCCTTATGCGGGCCGACCTTCACGCTGTTCATGGGGTTGATGTCGGAATCGTAGTTGTAGAAATGATCGTGATGCATGGCCTGCGCCACAAAATACTTCGCACCGGCCTTCACATAGCGCTCCATGAGAGCCTCCGGATCAAAGTTCTCCGCCTTCCATAAGGCGCAGATGTCCTTAAACCCGAACCTGGACGGATGCCCGTAGTGTCTTACGTGATACAGATACTGCGGCGATCCCTGGATGTACATGTTCCGCGCGTACCAGTCGCCGTACATCGGCACGCTCTGCGGTCCCCAGTGGCTCCAGATCCCGAACTTCGCGTCCTTAAACCATTCAGGATAGGTATGGGTCCTGAGGGACTCAAAACTGGCTTCAAACTTTTCCATAAACGACTCCTTTGACTGTGGTTCCTTCAGGTTTGTTCCTTCAGGCTGTTTCTTTCAAACTTTGTCAGTCTTATTCACTTATCATGCTCTTCCCGAGCTCGTATGCCGCCGCAAGCTTCCCGGGGAAGTCCTCCTCGCGGCTCCTGAATTTCGCCTCCGGGTCGAAGATCGTCCAGTTGTAGATGCTGTAGTCCTTGACCTGCAGCGTATTGCCCGCGGTCAGGGTGCTGCACGGCCCTACGAACCGCTCGAACATACCCTTGTATCGGTTCATGAGCTCCGTATACGAGCCTTCCGGCGCGTTGCTGGTCATGATCAGCACTACGGGGATAAAATGGGTGTTGCAGCACGGCTCTTCGCGGTTATAGGTCAGCGACTGGAAAATCAGCCGCTCGAAAAACGCGCGGAATTCCGCCGTGAGATCGCTCAGATAATTCGGTGAGCCTATTATCAGCCCGTCCGCGTTCCGGATCTTCAGAAGCACGTCCTTCAGTCCATCGGCGACGATGCATTTGCCGAAATTCGGCTCTCTCTTACAGGAAAAGCAGGATCGGCAGCCTGTAAACTTCTCAAGGCTGTACAGGTCGATCTGTTCGACCTCTGCACCGGCCGCCTGCGCTCCCTCACTTGCGCTTTTGATCAGAAGATCGGTGTTCCAGCCCTTCCTTGGCCCTGCGTTGACTGCAATGATGTGTTTCATGTTCAAGCCCTCCTTGAGATCGTCTTATGGCTTCATTATACTGAAAAGGCGCGGCTGAAACAAGAAGAAACCATTGCTTTCGGAGCGATATTATCCAAAAGAAAACGGACCGCTGTATTGATGCAGCGATCCGTCTTCATCAGGTGTTATGACCATCCGCCGTCATCGCGTCCTCCGGGTGTGTTTCCGTCATCCCCGGGTGCTCCGGGCTGGTTTCCGCCGTTCCCGGGCGTCTGCCCCTGACCGGGCCTTCCCGAATTTCCGCCGTTGCCCGGCCACTCAAAATTCTCAAAGAATTCTGACCAGTCGTCCCCAAAGAATTCTGACCAGTCATCACTACCGAAGAATTCCGACCAGCCGTCGCCCCCGAAGATGTCCGACCAGCCGTCGCCTCCAAAAAACTCCGACCAATCGTCATCTCCGAACAGATCCGGCCACTCACCGTTCCCGGGCATCTGGTTAAAGCCGCCCATTCCGCTGGTGGACGCAGTCCCGGCTTCTGCTTCGGCAACGGCTTCACCGTCTGCCATCAGCGTATACGTGTCTCCATCGTTCAAAGCCGGGTCGGAGAAGAGGACGTAGCTCGCGTCCCTTACCGCTTCCGCGGTGTACAGCACTTCACCGTTTTCATCCACGATCGTGATCGTGCTGCCGGCTGTGACCAGGTTCGTCTCCGCAGTACCGCCGTTCCAGCCAAAACCGCCGCGGCCGTTCGGGCCCTCGTCCCCCGAAAAATCTTCTCTGCCGTTCAGGCTTGCATCACCCGAAAATCCTGTTCCGTCAAATCCGCCGGGACCGCCGGGATTACCTCCGCCGCCCGGGCCGCCCTGTCCCGCATCATCATTTCCGTCAAAATCGGGCATCTGGTCGAAACCCGGCATCTGGCTGAAGCCGCCCTGGCCGCCCGTGCTGCTGCCGAATACGACGTATGGCGTCTCCGCGCTGTAGCTCTGCGGCATGCCGAGGTGACCGACTGCCAGTACTGTTGTGCCGTTCAGGCTGGTGCCCCTTTCAGAATCGAGCGGATCGCCGTCGCCCATGGAGGGGGAATACACTTCCAGCGTACCGCCCTCAAGGACGATCGTACCGTTCGAGTCGATGCCGTCGCCGCGCGTCACATTCACATACACATAGCCGCCGTACTGATTAAAGCTGAAGCTGTAATTCTTGAGGTCGGAATTTGCAGCATTGATGCCGTCGTCCGTCGCATTGACAGTGACGTTTCCTGAATAGACGTTCAGCTCTGCGGCTTCAATGCCTTCCTTGGCCTCCTTGATCTCAATGACCGGGCCTTCCGTGTCTTCTTCGCCGATGTTCAGTACGTAGTCAGCTTTGATGCCGTCATCGGCGGCGGAGATCGTAATATTACCAGAGAGAATGTTCAGGTCCTTGTCAGACTTCAGCGCGTCGTTGACGCCTGCAGTGATCTCGAGCGTGACCTCCTTGATGGTCAGGGACGCCTCGGACAGCAGAGTTTCTGTTTCATTGCCGTCTTCGTCCTCCTCATAAAGGTCAGCGCCGCCCTTGATACCGTTCTTGCCGTTTGCGTTGATCGTAAGCGTTCCGGTGCCGCAGATCGTGACCTGCGAGCCATCCTTGCACTTGATCACAGCGTTTTCAATGTCCGGATACTGATCTTCATCCGTGTAGACTTCATCGTTGTTGTATTCATCGTCGGAAAGGGTATTTTCCGTATCTTCCGCAACAAAGATCGTGACTTCGCTGCCCTTATTACAGGCGAGCGGCGCCGTGGCCGATGCGGACAGGTCCAGTCCGTTTAACACAAGAGTGACGCCTGTCACGTTTTTCTTTACAACAACCGTACCGTTTTCAGCGCTCCCGGACAGCACATAGACGCCGGCCTCCTTGATCGTAAGCGCAGTGCCGTCGATCTCATATCCTGTGTACGCGCCTTCTGAGGCTGTGATGCCCTCGTCCGAAAAGGTAAAGGTGGTGGCATCCGTGAGGTCGACCACTGTTTTTTCCTCCTCGTGAGAGGACTTCCCTTCTTCAGCGGTCGCTTCTTCCGTATCCGCCGCTGCTTCTTCTTCGGAAGAAGTCGCTGCTTCAGCCGTCTCCTCCTCAGCAGACGTCCGATTCGCGAACATCAGCGTCGTCAATGCCAGCATGATCGCGAGGATCACTGAGATTCCTTTTAAAAATTTTTTGCTTATCATTTTCACTATCTCCTTGTAAGATCTGGGTTTTTTTATTCTATGCCACAGATTTTACATGTAAATATTGAAAATTTATTGAAGATTTCGTGTATTATTCAGGTTTCTTTGCCTGTTTCAGTTCGTAGTCGCCAAGATGCTTCACTTTAAAGCCGTTTGCCTTATACTCTTCATAATTAAAGGCTTCCATCTCATCGATGGCCAGCTTGTGGAATTCGTAAAAATTCGGCCACCACTCGTACCCGGTACCAAGCTCTGCGGACAGATAGGCGTCTGCGATATCACAGCCCATCTGCGGCGCGACGTAGAAAGCGCCCATGGAAAGTACGTTGACGCCGTTGCCGGTGATTGCGCGGAGAGCCGCCGGAACACTTTCCACTACGCCCGCGTGTACGTGCGGACACTTGCTTGCCGCGATGTGAATGCCCATTCCGGTGCCGCAGAACACCAGCGCTCTTTCAAATTCTCCTTCGGAGATCATAGCGCCTACACGCAGCCCGAGCCTGTGAAACATGAGTTCCGTATCATTCGGATCGGAATCCTTCCGTACGCCGATGTCCGTGATCTTCCAGCCCTTCTCCTCAAGATGTGCAACAACGGCTTCCTTTAACGGAAATCCTGCAAAATCCGCGCCTACAAGCAACTCCTTGTCTTTGATCGTTTTCATTCCGAAGCTCCTCTCTTTTGATCGTTCCGCTTTCTTCGAGTTAAACAAACCTCAACGATGTGCTGTATATAAATTATCACAGTAACATCAACGGGTCAATAATCCGGGCTTCGATACACCTGCCCGCAGCCATAAAAAGACCCCGGGGCTTCTTTTTTTCAGAAGCCTCGGGGGTTGCTTTTATATGGCATAAATGTTGCTGTCTGTTATCCCTCGATCATGATCGTCTTCTTTTCAGGCACCTTCGGCTGTTCTTTCTTCGGAACACTCAGCTTCAGCACGCCGTGCTCGAACTTCGCGCCGATCTCCTCTTCCGTTACCGCATCGCCCACGAAGAAGCTTCTCTGCATGGAGCCTGCCCAGCGCTCCTGGCGAATCAGTTTGCCCTTCGAAGTGTTGTCCTCTTCCAGGCCCTTTTCGGCACTGACCGTCATGTAACCGTTGTTCAGCTCGACCGTGATCTCGTCCTTCTTAAAGCCCGGGAGATCGATGTCCAGCTCATAATGGTCGTCATGCTCGTGAACGTCCGTCTTCATCATGCGGTCCGCATGTCTGCCATAAAGCTTACGCTCAGCCTTATTCAGATCTCTGAAGTCCGGGAATGCCGGGAAATCAAACCAGTCGTCTAAAAGATTCTCACCAAAAATACTAGGTACTAACATAATGTTGCCTCCTTTACTCATAGGGCTTCAGCCCGTTTTTATTTGAGCAAGGGGACGGAGTGTTTGGATCATCGGAACCTGTAAAGTCCTTGTGGTCTTCTCTGTTCCTCTGTTCGATGCACATTATAGCACTCTTTTTAGCACTGTCAAGAGTTGAGTGCTAAAAATGTGTGAAGATTTTGTGAAACTTTTGACGCCGCGCATTCATAGGGCAGGTACGTCCCTTCCGCGGAACGTCTTCCGAGATTCGCGAGTACAGGCGTTTCGCAGCGGAAGGGCAAACGGATCTCTGTCTCCTTTTCAAAGTTACAGACGACTACCCACCGGTCGCTTCCCAGTGTGCGGGTGAAGATGAAGAAATCGTCCTCCGGGCGGGAAAGAATCTCGAGGCTGCCATCCAGAAACGCAGGGTTATCCCGCCTCAGCCGGAGCAGCGCCTGATAGAAACGGTACACGGACCGTTCCGCGGCGAGGTCCTTCTCCACGTTGATCTCCTGATACCGGGAATGCAGCGCAATCCAAGGTTTCCCTGTGGAAAAGCCGCCGTTTTCTCCCGAATTCCATGCCATGGGATGGCGGGCATTGTCCCGGCTGCCGAAGTTGATCTTCTGAAGGGCTTCCTCCGGCGTCATTTCCTCACAGAACTCGCGGTAGGTGTTGATGCTTTCAATATCGTCAAAGCAGTCGATGCTGTCGTAATGCGCCGATGTCATGCCGATCTCCTGTCCTTCGTAGATCAGCGGAACGCCTTTCAGGAGGTACACCATGGCAGCCATGTCCGTGGCGGATTCATAGCGCTTTTCACGGTCGTCGGCAATACGGGAGATCATTGGCGGTTGGTCATGATTGTCCGTAAACAGGGCGTGGAGCAGATCATGTTTGGCGGTCTCCGACTGCCAGCGGACCAGGTGATCCCGCAGCGTCCGGAGGCTGTCCGGTTTCGGCGTGAACTTATCCGCGCGCCCGCATTCCATGTGATCAAAGAGGAACAGCGTGCTGAGCTCCCCGCGGTCCGCCGCACAGTGGCGGATCATTTCGTCGATGTCCTGCACAAAGCTTTCGCCCACCGTAAAGAGCTGCGCGGTCTTTTCCCGGCCGAACAGTGCCCGGATATATTCGTGAAGCTTCGGGCCGAACCCGTTTTTCCCTTCGCTGAAGTCCTTCGCGATCATGTCGATCACGTCGATACGGAAACCGTCTACGCCTTTATCGACCCAGAAATCCACGGTGTCCTGCATCGCTTTCACCACCGCTGGGTTGTTCCAGTTCAGGTCCGCCTGGCTCACGGCAAAGGAGTGCAGGTAATACTGCCCGCGTACGTCGTCATATTCCCAGGCGCTCCCGCGGAACATCGACTCCCAGTCATTGGGGATCTCGTCAAACCAGTAATAGAAATCACTGTACGGGTTATCCTTCCCCTTGCGGGATTCCTGAAACCACCGGTGCGACGTAGATGTATGGTTCGGCACGAGGTCCATTATGAGCTTCATCTTCCGCGCATGGAGGGCGGAAATGAGGGCATCCATATCCGCCATCGTGCCGAACTCGTCCATGATATCCCGGTAGTCGGAAATATCGTAGCCGTTGTCATCGTTGGGACTCTTGTAGCAGGGGCAAAGCCAGACGGCATTGACACCGAGCTCTTTCAAATAGTCCAGCTTTTCCATGATTCCGTTCAGGTCGCCGATCCCGTCTCCGTTGCTGTCCATAAAGCTTCTCGGGTAGATCTGGTAGATCACCAGACGGAGATGATCCTGATATTTCTGACAAAGCATTTCGGTTCCTCCTTATGAAAAAAGCCAGGCCGTTCATAGACCTGGCTTTAAGTAGCGGGGGGGAGATTTGAACTCCCGACCTCCGGGTTATGAGCCCGACGAGCTTCCAGACTGCTCTACCCCGCGTTAGTATATATGGGGCCTACAGGGCTCGAACCTGTGACCCCCTGCTTGTAAGGCAGG
>JAFRVD010000013.1 GCA_017441825.1 Lachnospiraceae bacterium | reverse complement strand
TCTGCTCGCGCTCGTCGTTGCCGCCCACAAAGCCGCTGTCGCGGCTCTTGCCTATGGCGTCGATCTCATCGATGAAAATGATGCACGGCGCTTCGTTCTGCGCCTGCTTGAAGAGGTCACGCACACGGGACGCGCCTACGCCCACGAACATCTCCACGAAGTCCGAGCCGGACAGAGAGAAGAACGGGACGTTCGCTTCGCCTGCAACAGCCTTCGCAAGAAGCGTTTTGCCGGTACCGGGAGGACCCACTAAAAGGGCGCCCTTCGGCAGCTTCGCGCCGATCTTCGAATAACGCTGCGGGTAGTGCAGGAAATCCACGATCTCCGTAAGCGATTCCTTCGCTTCATCTTCGCCGGCCACGTCCGCAAACGTAACGCCGGTATTTTTCTGGACGTATTTCCGGGCGGTACTCTTCCCGACGCCCATGATCCCGCCTCCGCCGGAGCCCATCCTCCGGAACATGAAGACGAAGAATCCGACCATGAGCAGCGTGGGAAGGATATAGATCAGGAAATACGACCAGAAGCTCGAGCTCACCTCACCCTTGAAGGACACGCCTTTCTCCTTTAAGAGAGGCATGATGTCCTCGTCCGGCAGGTAGACCGTATAGCAGGTCTTGCCCGATTCTTTCAGCTTGATGGTCCACCGGGAGCCGTCCGTAAGGACCGCTTCCTCCACGAGGCCTTCTTCGACGTCCTTCACGAATTCGTCGTACGTGATCTCCTCGGAAAAGCCGCCCGCAAGCGAACCCATCAGTCTGGAGCTCAGGAGCATCATCACAAGGACGACCACGATGATCCCGATAATAAATGGGAGCTTGCTGCCCGGCCCGTTCTGATTCTTGTTGTTCTTGTCCTGATTATTGTCCAATGAGTCTCCTTTTATCAGTAGTCTGCTTCTTCTGCCGTTTCCTCTTCCGTCTCTGCCGCAGTATCCTCTGCTGCATTCTCTTCCGCATCCTCTGCGGCATCGTCTGCGATATCCTCAACCTTTGCCAGGTCCTTCAGGTAGTCCGCAACGCGGCCCTTCATGACGTACTGGGCGATGTAGCCTTTGCCGTAGGATTCGATGTAGGATGCGTTGTCCTCGGTGCCGGTCGCTTCATGGAAATCCTCTTCAGTCACGTGGATACCCAGCTGCTCCGCAACGGCCTGGTAGATCAGGTCGACCCTTGCCGTGTTCTCGATATCCAGTGTCTCCATGAGCTCATCTTCGTCATAGCCGTACATTTCGACCATGTCTTCAACAGTCATGTAGTAATAGGTGTAGAACATGATCTTCTGCATGCTCTTCGTGATGTCCAGCACCTTCTCCGGGATCTCGGACACTTCGACCTGCTCCCTGAAGACTTCCTCTACCTTGGACTGCAGATTGTAGTCATAGTACCAGTCATAGATGAACTTCCGAAGGTCATCCGCGGTATTGATATTCTCACCGCCGTCCATATACTGTGCGATCTCTTCCCGGTGCGCCGTGATGAATTCGTCCGAGAACTCAGGAGCGACGCTCACATAGTTTACGGTCACTTCAAAAACAGCGTCCTTGCCGGAAAGGTCCGTGTTGTTCTCATACGGATCCGGGAAGGTGACTTCCACGTCAAAGGTCTCACCCGGCTTGTGGCCGATGAGCTGCTCCAGAAAATCGTCGATGTAGCTGGTCACGCCGATGGTCACCGTGGTGCCCTCGCCGTTCGTAGAACCGCCGTCAAACGCCACGCCGTCAATGCGGCCGGTGTAGTCGATGTTGACCTGGTCGCCGTCCTCGATCACCTTCTCATAAGAGGGCTCCATGAACATGGACGTAAACGTTTTGATCTCGTTCTCCATGGTCTCATCATCCGGCTCGACGTCCGAAAGCTTGAAAACGAGAAGTTCTTCGAGGTTTGAAAGGTCCACATAGTCGAGAGCCGCAATGTCTTTCATGTAGCCTTCATCGTCAAGACCGTAGCTGAAGTGGAACCAGGTTCCGTTCGTGGGGCCGTCCGGGTCCGGGTCGACCGCTTCCGTAGTCTCAGGCGCTTCCGTCGTATCTTCGTCGCTCTCAGGCGCTTCCGTAGAGACCTGCTCCGCATTCTCTGCGGGCTTGGTTTCATCTTCGTCGTCTTTGCCGCAGCCTGTAAACGAAAGCAGGATGAACATCAGGC
The DNA here is from genome assembly GCA_017441825.1 of Lachnospiraceae bacterium. Taxonomy (GTDB): domain Bacteria; phylum Bacillota; class Clostridia; order Lachnospirales; family Lachnospiraceae; genus UBA1267. The sequence goes on along the minus strand of JAFRVD010000013.1, from coordinate 11,890 downwards.
ACAGCAGGATCGCAGTGATTTTCTTCATGTTTTTTCTCCTTAACAGTTACGTTTTATTATGCAAGCGTCAGCGTGAGCGCGAGGACGGATGCCTTCGGCAGCTTCACGGTCAGAACGCCGTCATTCAGAGTATAGGCCTTAAACTCCGCTTCTTTGACGCAGTCCGGCTCGTCGAATGTGTTGTACGCATTGTAATCCGCGGCAAGGACGGTGCCTTCCGCTTCCGCGATCTTCTTTCCGCCCAGAGCGATCTGCACTTCGTTGTCTTCAACGGGGGACAGGTTGTTCAGCGTGACGAACACCTTGCCGTCTTCGCCCATGGACGCGGAATGAGTGACGTCCGGGATCTTCTGTCCGTCCGGGCCGATCTCGCACTGATCCATGACGGACGCGAGAAGCTCGGCGCCCTGATGACGCGCGAACATCTTGAAGACGTAGTAGGTAGGGGTCTTCACGAGCCTGTCGCCTTCGGTCAGGATGACGGACTGCAGCACGTTCGCGAGCTGCGCGATGTTCGCCATCTTCACGCGGCCGCTGTGCTCGTTGAAGATGTTCAGGTTGATGCCGGCCACCAGCGCGTCGCGCATGGTGTTCTGCTGGTACAGGAAGCCGGGGTTGGTGCCGGGCTCGACGTCAAACCAGGTGCCCCACTCGTCAACAACAAGGGCGACCTTCTTTTCCGGGTCGTAGCGGTTCATGATGCCTTCATGGGTGGAGATGATGGTCTCCATTGCAAGCGTCTTATAGAGCGTCGTGTACCAGTCGTCCAAAGTAAACTCTGTTGCGGAGCCCTTGTTCTGCCAGTCGCCGGTCACTGTATAGTAGTGGAGGGACAGGCCGTTCATGTAGTTCTTCGCTTCTCTCATGAGGACTTCGGTCCACTCGTAGTCCGCCGCGTTCGGTCCGCAGGCGATCTTGAAAAGCTTATTGCCGCCGTAGTTCCGGCAGAAGGTCGCGTATCTTCTGTACTGGTCCGCGTAGAATTCGGGACGCATGTTGCCGCCGCAGCCCCAGTTTTCATTGCCTACGCAGAAATACTTAAGGTCCCAGGGATCCTTCCGGCCGTTCTTTTCACGAAGCTCGGCCATGGGAGACACGCCGTTAAACGTCATGTATTCGATCCACTCGGACATTTCCTGCACTGACCCGGAGCCTACGTTGCCGTTAACGTACGGCTCGCAGCCGATCTGCCGGCAGAGCTCGAAGAACTCGTGCGTACCAAAGCTGTTGTCCTCGGTCACGCCGCCCCAGTGGGTGTTGATCATCTTCTTGCGTCCGCTCTTTTCGCCAATACCGTCGCGCCAGTGATATTCGTCCGCAAAGCAGCCGCCCGGCCACCGGAGCACCGGAAGCTTCATCTCGCGAAGCGCTTCCACCGCATCCTTCCGCATACCGTTCTCATTCGGGATGTCCGAACCTTCGCCAACAAAGACACCGCCGTAGATGCAGCGTCCGAGATGCTCTGAAAAGTTGCCGTAGATCTCCTTTTCGATCTTGTTTTTCTTCTGAGCCGGTTCAATAAACAGGTAATGCATGTCTTTCCTCCCTTTTACTCTGCGCCGCGCATTTCGATACGCGGTCCCCCAGTGCCTTCAATGTATTCCCGGGTGATCACTACCCTGCCGATGTTCGGATCCTTGGGGATCTCGTACATGATGTCCAGCATAAAGTCTTCTATGATGGACCTGAGCGCACGCGCGCCGGTGTCTTTTTTCAGTGCCTTCTCCGCGATCAGCTCGTACGCGTCCTCCTCGAACACGAGGTCCACCTCGTCCATTGCGAGGAGCCGCTGGTACTGGCGGATGATGGCGTTTCTGGGTTCCTTCAGAACACGGATCAGCATGTTCTTATCCATAGGCGTCAGGGTGAACACCACCGGCAGACGCCCGATGAATTCCGGGATCATCCCGAACTTCCGGAGATCTTCGGTCTCCACGTATTTCAGGATATCCTTTTCATTGTCGTATTTGTCCTTCAGGTCCGCGTTGAAGCCGATGCTGGACTTTTCATTGAGCCGCTCCTTGATGATCTGCTCAAGGTCCGGGAACGCTCCGCCGCAGATGAAGAGGATGTTCTTCGTATTGACCGTTTCCAGCGGGACCATCGCATTCTTGCTGTTCGCGCCAACGGGCACCTCGATCTCCGCACCCTCCAGGAGCTTAAGCAGTCCCTGCTGTACGGATTCGCCGCTCACGTCCCGCTGCGTCGCATTCCTTTTACGCGCGAGCTTGTCGATCTCGTCGATGTAGATAATGCCCCGCTCGGCCTTCTTCACGTCGTTCCCGGCTGCCGCGAGGAGCTTGGTCACCACAGATTCAATATCGTCGCCGATGTACCCGGCTTCCGTAAGTGCAGTCGCGTCTGCGATCGCGAGCGGTACGTCCAGCAGGTTCGCGAGCGTCCGCACAAGGAACGTCTTCCCGGAGCCCGTAGGCCCGATCATCAGCATGTTCGACTTTTCGATGTCGACGTTCTGATCCTCGTTCGCAAGGCGCTTATAGTGGTTGTAGACCGCCACGGAGACAGCCTTCTTCGCATAGTCCTGCCCCACCACGTATTCGCTGAGCATCGCGTCGATCTCATGCGGATACGGGATCATTTTCATGTCGATCTTTTCTTCCTCTTCCTCCTTCGGCTTCTTTACGGACTTCGGCATAGGCCTGCGTCCGAGCATGCTCTGAAGCTCTTCCGGGGTGAGGACCATGGGGGTTATGTTCATGCCGGGGAAGCCGAAGAAGCCGCCCGGCTGCGGACCGGAGCCCTGCCCGGGGCCTTCCTGAGGCTCCGTATCCGTATCGTCTGAGAGATCGGGATCCTCCGGCTTTTCATAATCCTTTTTGGCAGGATCCGTCTCTTTTTCGTCCTTCTTTTCGACAGCCTGGGGCTGTGCGTTCGGGTCCATCCACTGGATACCCGGCATGCCGGGCATTCCGGGCATCAGCTTTGACAGATCTCCGCCGGACATCTGGATAGCCGTATCCATGGTCCGCTGCAGACAGTCGTGGCAGATGTGGATGCCGCCGGGCATGGTGACCATGTCCCCGGCCTTGCTCTCCGGGCGCCTGCAGATATAACAGACCTTTTCATATTCGTCGTTATTGTTTGAATTTCCCATTCTTTCTCCGGTCAGTTGGATTCATTTAAAAGCTTCTCCGTGCTGCAAAGTCTCACACAGACCGTAAACAGCTGGATGGCCGTGTCCAGGTCGGACGGGGAAGCGTAGCTAGGCGCGATGCGGATGTTCCTGTCCTCCGGATCTATGCCGTAGGGAAAGGTCGCGCCGGCAGGAGTCATGTTCACGCCTGCGTCCTTCATCATGCCCACCACCTTCTTCGCAAGGCCCGGCAGCGTGTTGAAGGAGACGAAGTAGCCGCCGTCCGGCTCGGACCAGTCCGCGATCCCGAGTTCGGCAAGGTCCCGGTTCAGAATCATCTTTACAAGGTCGAACTTGGGCTTCAGGATGGCCGCGTGCTTCGCCATATGCATCATCACGTACTGTGCGTTCTTGAAGAAGCGGACGTGACGGAGCTGGTTGATCTTATTGTGGCCGATGGTCTGGATCTTCATCTGTGAAGTGACGTCCGCAACGTTTGCGGGGCTTGTAGCGAGAGCCGCAATACTGGAGCCCGAGAAGGAGATCTTTGAAAACGAGCCGAACTTGTAGACCATGTCCGGCCTGCCCTGCTCGCGGCAAAGCGTCAGAATCTCCGGGATCACGTGCATATGGTTGAAGTCCAGATGGTGGACGTTGTAGGCGTTATCCCAGTAAATGCGGAAATCCGGCGCCGCGGGGGTAAGCTTTGAGAAACGCTCCACTACCTCGTCGGAATAGACAGTGCCCGTGGGGTTCGAATACTTCGGAACGCACCAGATGCCTTTTACGGCGGCGTCGTTATTTACGTACTCCTCTACAAGGTCCATGTCGGGACCGTCGTCGAGCATGGGGATATTGACCATTTCGATCCCGAAGTATTCCGTGATCGCAAAGTGGCGGTCATAGCCCGGCACCACGCATAAGAATTTTACCTTGTCCAGCTTGTACCACGGGGTGCTCCCCATGACGCCGTGCGTAAAGCTCTTCGAGATCAGGTCGTACATGATGTTCAGGCTGGAATCACAGAAAATGATCACGTTCTCGGGACGGGTCTCCATGACCTCCGCCATGAGCGCCTTGGCCTCGGGAAGGCCGGTGAGGCTCCCGTAGCTCCGGGTATCCTGCCCGTTCTCGCTCATGTAATCCGCTTCGGAATGCAGCACGTCCATCATACCCATGGACAGCTCCAGCTGCTGTTCGCAGGGAACGCCGCGGGAGATGTTGAGCTTGAGCCCGGTGTTCTTATATGCCTCAAACTGGGCCGCGAGCTTCTCCTGTTCCTTCCGAAGTTCTTCCTTTGTCATTTCCGTGTATTTTTTCATCCCTTTATTCCCCTCTCAAGAGTTTTTCCCTGACGTCTTCCCTGAGTTTCTGCCACGCGTCTTCGTGCTCCACGTAGTACTTCGGGCAGAGCTTGCCCGAAACGTCATAGTGGCGGATGACGTTCTCCTCCGTGAGCCCGTATTTTTTGAGAAGATCCGCGGTAAGCGTGACAACGGCGCGGTACGTGTCTTCACTGAATTTTCCGGATTCGTCCGGATGGCAGACCTCTATTGAAACGGTGTCCTCGTTCCGCGGATAATTCGCGTATGCGATCTCCGTGAGCGGGATGCACTGGATCACTTCTCCGTCCAGCCCGACAATGAAGTGGGCGCTCGCCTTGACGCCGTCCGGGTTGTCCGCGGACTGCCTGAGGTTTTCAAAATAGTTCCGGTTGGCCTTCGCGGACGTCCCGGGATTCGCGACATAGTGGATGACGACGTCGTTCACCTTCGTAAGAGCCGTCCCCGGCCTGGAATACTCGTTTTTTGTCAGCAGGATCTTTTCAGCGTACTCGGGCGCGCCGTCCTTCAGGTCCTCCGGTTCCGGGAACAGGAGGGACAGAAGGAAAGCCGTAAGGAGTACCACGCCGATGAAGAGCCCTGCCGCTATGGCGACGCGTCCCCACCGGACCTCCTGCTTCTCTTTCCTTTTGCTTTTGCTGCTCATAAATCTTTACTCGCGGGCACGGACGTATGCCGGCCTTTGACCAGTGTTATACAAAAGGGGCGGGTACACTAATCCTGTTATCCGGATCTTTTCCCCGCCCGCCGCTTTAATTTTTCTTCGCCCGTAAGTCTTCTGCCTTCTTACGAAGCTTCTGCATGAGCCCTTTCTTTTCTGGAAGCTTTGGTACCGAACCACCGCGGACTGACTTCAGCTCCGTGATGTAGATACCGCTCATCATGACCGTGCAGGTCTTTTTCACAGGCAAAATCTCATAGACTTTCGCATCTGCGATGAGCGTCATGACCCTCGGTCCGATCTTGGCCTTCACCACCGGCAGCTTCATCCTTCTGGCGTACGCAGGCGCCTCCTTGACTACAGCTTCCGGAAGCCCGGCCTCCGTCATTTTTTTCTTCTGTTTATCGATCACCAGGATGGAAACCTGCTGCTTCGTGAGCTCCATCTGTTTCTCTGCTTCAGCCTGACGCGTCTGCATCTTCCGGCCGAAAATAAACAGCAAAACGAGCGCGATTATCAGGATGGCGCCCAGAACGATCAACGTGATCCCCCACCAGGGCATAGACGTATTCCTCCTTAAGACCGATATGGGTTCTTCAAAAACCACATTCGGTTTATTTTATCACGAAACTTAATAAGTTGCAACATTTTTTCAGAACTCTTCGATCGCGATCTTCTCCGGCAGACGGATCTCCGTCTTCAGGACACCGGATGCGAAGCGGCGGAACCGCTCCGGGTCGTCGCTCACGTAGAAGCTGTGCTCCGAAATATCCGCTGTCTTCCCGGATTCCGGCATGAGATCATAGCGTTCAAGTGTCCTCCGAAGCTCCACGGCTGTCTCATATGCCGGGTTTACGAGCGTCACGTGCTCGCCCATGACCTCGCGGATGGTGCTCCGAAGAAGCGGGTAATGCGTGCAGCCCATGATAAGGGTGTCTACATCCGCATCCTTCAGGTCCTTTAAATACCTTGCCGCGATCTCCGTGGTCACGGGGTCCTTCCAGAGGCCCTCCTCCACAAGAGGCACGAACAGCGGGCAGGCCTTCGAATAAACCTGCACATCCGGCGCAAGGTCGCGGATGGTGCGGCCGTAAAGACCGCTCTGGACCGTTGCTTCGGTGCCGATGACCCCCACGCGCCCGTTCACCGTCGCGTGCGCGGCCACCCGCGCACCCGGGATCACTACGCCGATGATGGGCACCGGCACACTGTCCTTGACTTCCTCAAGTGCATAGGCACTCACCGTATTGCACGCCACTACGATCGCCTTCACTTCCCTTGTATAGAGGAAATTCAGGATCTGCTCCGTATAGTGGATGACGGTGGACTGGGACTTGGATCCGTACGGCACCCGCGCGGTGTCCCCGAAGTACACGATCTGCTCCTCTGGAAGCTGCCTTATGATCTCGCGGACCACAGTCAGGCCTCCAAGGCCCGAATCAAAAACGCCAACAGGCGCATCATTACGCATAACAGCCTCCATCAGTGCTCGCGATGTTCTTTAGAGAGATCGATCAGGATCTGCACCAGCCGCTTCTTATCTACGCCGCGGTCCTCCCAGAGCATCGGGTACATGCTGATGCCCGTAAAGCCGGGAAGTGTGTTGATCTCGTTGAATACCACTCCCCGCTTGTCCAGGAAAAAGTCCACGCGTGCAAGGCCGTAGCAGCCAAGGGCCTTGAAAATGCGGACCGCGTCAGTCCGGATCTCCTCCTCCACGCCTTCAGGAAGTGCGGGGTGGGTATCCGTCACGGATTCCGAATTGTTGTATTTCGCATCATAATCGTAAAAGTCTGCCGCGGCGATGATCTCGCCCGTTCCGGAGGCTTCCACTTCCTCGCCGCCCAGGATCGCGCATTCGATCTCACGTCCGACGATCGTCTCCTCCACCAGGATCTTCGAATCATGGATGGCCGCGTTATAAAGCGCCTTTTCGAGCTCCTTCCGGTTCTCCGCCTTGCTGACACCCACGGAAGAGCCTGCGCAGGACGGCTTCACGAACATCGGGTAGCTGAGCTTTGCTTCAATGCGCTCATCCACCTCTTCGATGTGCTTAAGCTCCGTCCGGTGCACGGCCGCGTAGTCCGCCTGCCGGATGCCGAGCGTATCCACTATGACCTTCGTATAGACTTTGTCCATGGCTGCCGCAGACGCGAACACGCCGCTGCCGGCGTAGGGAATGCCGGAAAGCTCAAACAGGCCCTGGACCGTTCCGTCTTCGCCGTAGAGGCCGTGAAGGACCGGGAAGATCACGTCAATATAAACGTATTCAGAGATTTTGCCGTCTTCAAGGACGTAGCCGCCGTGGACTGACGTGTCTGCGGACAGCATGAAGCTTTTTTTCGAATCCCTCCAGCTGCCGTCCTCGATCGCGCGAAGGTCTTCCGCAAGGAGCCACCGGCCTTCCTTCGTGATGCCCACCAGGACCAGTTCGTAGCGCTCCGGGTCCGCCGATGAGATCACCGTTACCGCGGATTTACAGGAGATCTCGTGCTCCGAGGATCTCCCTCCAAAAAGGACCATGAGTTTTTCTTTCATTCCTGCCCCCTTCTGCCATAGCCCCAAGGCATCTCTTCCACAAAATTGACCTGCCGGGCTTCTTGAAGCGTAACAGCCTCTTCGTCCCAGCGGATATCGCCTTCGCAGCCCGCGTAGTCGCTGATGCGGATCGCGCAGAGCTTCCCGTCGTCGCCGCGCTCGTAAGCTGCAATGCCGGACATCGCGATCCGGTTCCGTTCTTCCTGGCCTGCGCGGGACACGATGTGCACCCATTCGATCACGGCGGTCCTTCCGTCGTCGATCAGGGTCTCGTACCGCATGGTCACGCAGCGGGGGATATATTCACCCATCCTTTTATAGGTGGCCGGGATGTCCTCGTACCGGTCCGCAGGCATATCGCCGTCATTCGGATGGTACCCGCCGAAGCGGCACTTGTCTCCGCAGCAGCGGACGATCCGGTCAACGTCAACAGAGGGCATGTGGTGAAGCCCGATGTAATACTCCCGGACGGCGCCGGTCAGCACGTTCGGGTCGCCCATTTCAAGATGCGCGCTCTTAAAAATGGGCGGACGGTAGGCGGAGGCGCCCGGCACAAAGGTATAGTGACAGTAGATGCGGATCTCGTCAAGCGTGTCAGGAGTCCTGAGATCCGCCACAATAAACATGGGGACCTGGTCCATCACGTCATCCTTTACAAAGTGGATCTCGGCTTCCAGCACCGCGCGGCCGTTCGCCCGCGTGTGGATGACCGGGATAAGCTCGGCCGTATCCGCGCCGAAGCGTGCGGCAAAGCCTTCCGTAAACTCCCGGATCCCGGAAAGGCCTTCAAAGCGGCCCCACGGGGTGTCGATGGCGCACGGCTCATCAAGGAACAGCTTCCGGTCGCGGAAGAAGCCAAGAGCTGCCTCCGTATCCTTCCGGCAGACGGCTTCCATGAACAGGACTTCCGGCGCATCATTCTTTATCGGATGCTCCGGTCCGGCATAGACGCGCGCGAGCGCACTCTTTTTTCTGATCTCCATCAGGTCCTCCCGTTACTTGTATTATAATCTATATATGTGTACTTAAGCAGAATATTCGGTGTTCAAACGGTGTCTTTTATAACGGCTTCCGTGACTGCGGTGAATGCGTCAGGGAAGATCTTTTTCATTTCTTCCGCCGCGTGCTCCGCGGCTTCCCTTTCCCGGAACAGTCCGAAGACCGTGGGGCCCGAGCCGGACATCCGTGCGCCGGAAGCCCCCAGTGAAAGGAGCTTCTTCCGGATCTCTCCGATCTCAGGATGCATCGCAAGGGTCACGGGCTCCAGGACGTTTTCAAGTCTTAATGCAATGCCCGGGGCATCTCCCGTACGAAGCGCTTCAAGCATTCCTTCCGTGTCCGGGTGGGTCTCCGAAGGTTTTTCGTCATAGGCTTCGTAGACCGCTTTCGTAGAGACCGCCGCCCGTGGCTTCACAAGAAGCACGGTAAAATCCAGCACTGCCGGGACCGGCGTCAGGATCTCTCCGATCCCTTCAGAAACAGCAGTCCCGCCTAAGATGCAGAACGGCACGTCCGCGCCGATCTTCTTTCCTTCCGCGTAAAGCCCGGCGTCGGTAAGCGGAAGGTCGTAACACGTCCGCATCCCCTGAAGTACGGCGGCAGCATCGGCGGACCCGCCGGCAAGGCCTGCAGCCGCCGGGATCTTTTTTGTGAGGCTGATCTCAAGTCCGCCCGGGAGTGAAAAACGCTCAAAAAGGTTCAGCGCTGCCTTCACACACAGGTTGCGGGCGTCTGTCGGTACGTCCGGCGCATTGCATGTGAGAGTGATGCCCGGGACTTCCGTTTTCCGGAGCGTCACCGTATCCGAAAGTGCAAGCTCCTGCATGATCATCCGGACCTCGTGGTAGCCGTCCGGCCGCTTCTGTAAAATATCAAGCGTCAGATTCACTTTCGCATGCGCGGAAAGCGTGATCTCAGAAACCGCCATGACGTCTCACCTCGCGATTTTATCCTTTCTTTGACCGTGCCGATGCCCTTACCGCCATGATCACGGAGACCGGGACCATTAAGGCTGAAAGGCCTAATACCGAAAGGAGCACGTAGTCGAGCGGCTCCTCGGGTTTTTTGATGAGTTCTTTCCCGCCGTCCGGCTCAGTGGTATCCTGAACGGGCAGGACCGTAGGACCGGGCTGCGTCTCCGGGGTATCCTGTTCCTGTGTGTCCGGAGTCACCCCAGGCGGCGTTTCAGATTCTGTTTCTTTTGACGGTTCCTCTTCCGTCTCTTCCGACTCTTCCGTTTCGGTCTCCGTCTCCTCCTCTTCCGCGGTCTCAGACAGCGGAGAATATTTATCGATCAATTGGTAAGGCGCAAGCTGCTCCGAATAAAAGTCGGAAGACATGACCCCCGCGCGTTCGAGAAGCGTGCTGATCAGCTTGCTGAAATCGTGGAGGTGCCGGCGCATGACGCCCGGCAGCATATAATCGAGAGAGCCGAAATCGTCGTATTTGGTATGTATGATCTGCCCGTTCGTATCCGCGAAGGCCGAATCCAGCGTGTTCAGCAGGTACGGGCGTTCCTCATTATAAACGGTACCGTCTTCATAGACCCACTGATTGGCCTCAAAGTATACGTACGGGACTCCATTCAGGTTGAAATAGTAGTGGTCGCTGCTGCCGTCCCGGGTGGGCGAACGGAAACGGGTGACGGTCTCCGGCAGGACGTGGAGGGGGATCGAAAGCTCGTCGGAAAGCGCAAGCGCCATCTGGAGGCCCCAGTCTCTGTCGAGCCTGCCCTCTTCGTTGTACATGCCGCCGTAGGCGTACATCGTATCTCCTGCACCCACGCAGTCGATGTTGACGTAGAGGACGATTTCGGACAGGTTCCTGCAGTTTCCGAGGTAAATATAGGATCCTGCAAAGCCGCGGTATTCCTCTCCGTCAAAGAAGCAGAACTCGAGCGTCAGCGGAGTCACCTTGTTTTTAAAGCGTTTCGCAAGCTCGAGCACCATGGCAACGCCCGTGCCGTTGTCCTCGCAGCCGCGCGTATCCACACAGTCATAATGCGCCCCGATCACGATCTTCTTCTCGGAAACACCTGGCTTTGTGTAGCAGTAATCAACAAAATGATGGTCTGAGATATCCTGTTCATATATGACTGTTTCGTAGCCGAACGAGTTCATCTGCCCGTTGATCCACTGTCCCATGGCACGCAGCGAGCCGGTGTCCGTAGTCATGTCGTTGTTATTGATGCGGTAGGGATAATGTGCGTCGATCTCCTGTACGTACTGATAAGCCAGCTCTCCGTACCCGTCCTTATACTCTTCTTCCTCCGCATGAGCATGCACAGCAAAAAAGCCTGCCGAAAGGAACAGGCAGACTGCCAGAAGGAATATTTCAATCCGGCGTCTTCTTTTCATCCTCTTCTCCTTTTTGAAACAGCCGCCGCAGGAAACTGCGGCGGCTGCCATTTAAAGTCTTATGAAATTCTTTCCGCGATTATTCAGAGATAGAAACAACTCTGCCGGAACCAACGGTACGGCCGCCTTCACGGATAGCGAAGCGAAGACCCTGCTCCATAGCTACGTTGTGGATCAGTTCGATGGTCATCTCAACGTTATCACCGGGCATGCACATTTCTGTGCCTTCCGGAAGATAGCAGACACCGGTCACGTCAGTTGTACGGAAGTAGAACTGCGGACGATAGTTGTTGAAGAACGGAGTATGACGTCCGCCTTCTTCTTTCGTAAGGACGTAAACCTGAGCCGTGAACTTGTCATGGCAGGTCACGCTGCCGGGCTTAACGACGACCTGGCCGCGCTCGATATCGGTTCTGTTGACGCCGCGGAGCAGGATACCGATGTTATCGCCGGCAACTGCCTCGTCAAGGGTCTTACGGAACATTTCAATACCGGTAACAACAGACGTTCTCTTGTCTTCACGGATACCCATGATCTCAACCGGATCCTGGATGTGAAGCGTACCACGCTCCACACGGCCGGTAGCAACGGTACCACGGCCGGAGATGGTCATGACGTCCTCGATGGGCATCAGGAACGGCTTATCGGTATCACGCTGAGGCGTCGGAATGTAAGAGTCAACAGCATCCATGAGCTCCATGATCTTCTCGGTCCATTCGCCGGTCGGATCCTTGCCTTCATCATCAGCATGAAGCGCATTGTAAGCGGAACCCTTGATAACCGGGATGTCATCGCCCGGGAACTCGTACTCGTTCAGGAGGTCACGGACTTCCATTTCAACGAGCTCGAGAAGCTCTTCATCATCAGCAGCATCGCACTTGTTCATGAAAACAACGAT
>JAFRVD010000012.1 GCA_017441825.1 Lachnospiraceae bacterium | reverse complement strand
CAGCCGGCAGACGCCGCTGGCCGTCTCAATGCTCATCCGTTCGCTCCGGACGTACCCGTGGTCGTAGAGGTATTTGCCCACCAGCCGCACGTTGTTCCCGGCCATCCGGCCTTCACTGCCGTCCCGGTTAAAGGACCGCATGGAAGCGTCCGCCACCCGCGAATGCCCGATAAGGACGATGCCGTCCGCGCCGATCCCGTAGTGGGACTTGCAGAGGTACACGCACAGCGACTCGGGGCAGGTGATCTCGCCGTTGAAATTTTCGATAAAGATGTAATCGTTGCCGCACGAATGCATCTTCGTAAACGGGATCCGCATCTTCCAGGCGCGCATCCTCGTGATGTCCACGAGCTCCGTATTCCCGGCGTTGTAATTCGCCGCAAAGATCTCGGACAGCGCGTTCGCAGTGTCGAGGGACGTAAGGCACGGAATGCCGAGCTGCATGGCCCGCCGATGGATCGCGATATAATCGCCCATCGTCTCGTCCTTCACGGCGCCGGTGTAAATGATGTAATTCAGCTTCCCGCTCTCGAGAAGCTCGTAAAGCGCGTCGCTCTCCACAGCGTTCGGGACCGATTCGACCTCGATGCTGAGCGTCCGGATGGCTTCCGCGGTACCGGTGGTCGCGTAAAGTTTGAGGCCCAGGTCGTAGAACTTTTTCGCGACGCTCAGGATCTCCTGGTAGTCGTTCGTTTCCACAGAAAGGAGCACGCCCTTCTCCCCGGTCTCGCCCTGCCTCGGCATCGTAAATCCGGCGCTGGTCAGGCCCTTATAGAGCGCTTCCGCCATCGTCTTGCCAAGCCCAAGCACCTCGCCCGTTGATTTCATCTCCGGCCCGAGGATCGAGTTCGCATCGTTCAGCTTCTCAAAGCTGAAGACCGGCACCTTGACCGCGCAGTACGGCGGCGTGCGGTAAAGCCCGGTGCCGTACGGCATGTCGCGGAGCTTCCCGCCCAGCATGACGTGCGTCGCGATGTCGACCATCGGCACGTTCGTGACCTTGCTGATGTACGGCACGGTCCGGGACGCCCTCGGGTTCACCTCGATCACGTAGAGCTCGTCCTCGAAGATCAGGTACTGGATGTTCACGAGACCCTTCGTGCCAAGCGCGAGCGCGAGCTTTTCCGAACAGTCGCAGACCTTCCGGAGGAACCGGTCGGTCAGATTGTACGGCGGGTAGACGGCGATCGAGTCGCCGGAATGCACGCCGGCGCGTTCGATGTGCTCCATGATGCCCGGGATCAGTACGTCTGTGCCGTCTGAGATCACGTCCACCTCGAGCTCCGTACCCGGCATGTACTTGTCGATCAGCACCGGGTTCGCGATGCCGCCGGAAAGGATCGTCTTCATGTAGGCTTCGGTCCGCGCGTCGTCATATGCGATGGTCATGTTCTGGCCGCCGATGACGTAGCTCGGCCGGAGAAGCACCGGATACCCGAGCTCGTTCGCCCAGGACAGCGCTTCCTCCACGGTCTCTACACCTTTGCCGCGCGGGCGCTTGATGTTGAAGCGTCCCAGAAGCTCGTCAAAACGGGCGCGGTCTTCCGCAATATCGATGCCTTCGGCGCTGGTGCCGAGGATCGTGACGCCCTGCTCGTCCAGGAACTGCGTCAGCTTGATGGCGGTCTGTCCGCCGAATGCCACCACAACGCCCACGGGCTTCTCCACGTCTAAGATCGGGCCCACGTATTCGGGCGTCAAAGGCTCAAAGTACAGGCGGTCCGCGGTATCGTAGTCCGTGGACACCGTCTCCGGGTTGTTGTTGACCGTCACCACGTCGTAGCCCATCTCGCGAAGGGTCCAGACGCAGTGGACGGAGGAATAGTCAAATTCAATGCCCTGGCCGATCCGGATGGGACCGGAGCCCAGGACCACCACCACGGGCTTACCGGAGCGCGGGAAATTCCTCGCTTCGCACTCCCCTTCCGTACAGGAGTAGAAATACGGCTGGTCCGTACCGAAGACCTTTTCGCAGGTCCGGACGACCTTGTAGCGGAGATCGGGCTTCGTCTTATAATAAAAGTCTTCGTGCTCCGCAATGTTTTTGATGCGCTCAAGGAACCACGGAGTGATTTTCGTGATCTCAAAGATCTCCTCGAGAGACACGCCTTTCTTGATCGCTTCATAGATCGTGAAGAGCCTCCGGTCATCCTGGTCGTGAAGACGCTCCCGGACGTCACGGCCGTCAAGAGGCGGCATATCTAAGGTCTTTGCGCCGATCTCCGCGCCGCGTACGGCTTTAATGAGGGCTTCCTCAAACGTAGGCGCGATTGACATGACCTCGCCGGTCGCCTTCATCTGCGTCCCGAGCCTCCGGGAAGAGCCGGCGAATTTGTCGAACGGCCACTTCGCGAATTTTAAAACCATATAATCTACGGCGGGCTCGAAGCCGGACAGGCTGAACCCGGTCTTTTCGTCTTTGATTTCGGACAGGTGGTAGCCGAGCGCCATCATCGTCGTGATCTTCGCGATGGGGTACGCCGTCGCTTTACTTGCAAGCGCGGACGACCTGGACACGCGAGGATTCACCTCGATGACCGCGTACTCCGAGCTGTCCGGTTTCAGTGCGAACTGCACGTTGCAGCCGCCGATGACCCCGATGGCCGCGACCATATCGAGAGCAGCCGTACTCAGCATCTTATATTCCGCATCCGAGAGCGTCACCGCAGGCGCCACCACGATCGAATCGCCGGTATGCACGCCTACCGGGTCCACATTCTCCATCGAACACACGATGACTGAATCCCCGGTCGCGTCGCGCATCGTCTCGAATTCGATCTCCTTCCAGCCCGCGATGCACTTCTCAACCAGGATCTGGGTGATGGGGGACATGTCAAGGCCGTTCTTCGCGATGACCCGGAGTTCTTCCTCCGTATCCGCAATACCGCCGCCGGTACCGCCTAAAGTAAACGCCGGCCGCACGATCACGGGGTACCCGATCCGTTCCGCTGCAGAGAGCGCATCCTGCAGATTCTCCGCGATCTCCGAAGGCACGCACGGCTGCCCGATGGACTGCATCGTATCCCGGAACATCTCACGGTCTTCTGCCCGGTCGATCGCGTTCACGTCCGTCCCTAAAAGACGCACGCCCAGGCGGTCGAGAGTACCGTCACGTGAAAGCTGCATCGCGAGAGTGAGTCCCGTCTGTCCGCCTAAGCCAGCCAGAAGCCCGTCAGGCCGTTCCTTTTCAAGGATCCGCGCGATCGTCTCCTTATTGAGCGGCTCCAGATAAATTTCGTCTGCCAGGTGCTTGTCCGTCATGATGGTAGCCGGGTTCGAGTTTACGAGCACCACGTTGATGCCCTCGCGCTTCAGCACGGTGCACGCCTGCGCGCCGGCGTAGTCGAACTCCGCCGCCTGCCCGATCACGATCGGCCCGGACCCGATGACCATTACTTTCTTGATACTGTTATCCTTTGGCATTTTAGTACCCTCTGTGTTTTATCCCTCGCATTCCGTAATCGCTTCCCCGATCACGGATACGGCCTCCTCGATGAGCTCCATCGGAATGTTCAAAGCAGGAAGGAGCCTGACCTTGTCCTTTGCGGTGAGGCACAGGACGCCCTTCTCCATGCACTTCGTGACGACCGCACCTGCCGGCGCCTTCGTCTTGATGCCGATCATGAGACCCAGCCCGGAAACGTACTCGACGCCCGGGAAGCCTTCGAACGCTTTCCGGATGTACGCACCTTTTTCCGCGACTTCGCTTAAGAATTCATCCGTAAGCCTACTTATGATGCTGACGGCGCCTGCGCAGCTCACCGGGTTCGCGCCGAAGGTCGAACCATGGTCGCCGGGGCCCAGGACGTTCTCCGCCTTTTCGCCGATGAGGCACGCCCCCATCGGAAGGCCGCCGCCGATCCCCTTCGCAGTCGATACCACGTCGGGCGTGAGGCCGAAGTTCATGTAGGAGAATAATTTTCCGGTACGGCCGTTGCCGGTCTGCACTTCGTCAACCATGAGGAGGATATCCTGCTCTTTGCAGAGTGCCTCTGCGGCTTTCAGATAGGCCTCGTCCATTACATTGACGCCGCCCTCGCCCTGGATGCACTCAATAAGGAAGCCGGCAACTTTGTTCTCCGAAAAAACCTTCTTCAGTTCATCGATGTCGCCCGGCGTCACGTGGACAAAACCCGGGGTCAGCGGCTGAAACAGCTCGTGATAGTGCTCCTGGCCGGTGGCGGCTAATGTCGTCAGCGTCCGCCCGTGGAAGCTGTTCCAGAGCGTCACGATCACATTGTATTCCGGGCCCTTCTTCTCCGCCGCGTACTTCCTTGCGACCTTGATCGCACACTCGTTGGCTTCCGCACCGGAATTTCCGAAGAAGACCTTTTTGAGCCCGGTCCTTTCACAGAGCATCTCTGCGAGCTTAACGCCCGGCTCCGTATAGTAAAGGTTCGAGACGTGCTGCAGCTTTTCGATCTGCCCGATCACGGCTTCCTTCCATTCGGGATCCCCGATCCCGAAGGCCGTCACGCCTATTCCGGTCCCCATATCGATATAGCGCTTCCCGTCCGTGTCCCAGATGAGAGATCCTTCGCCGTGGTCCGCTTCTACCGGGAAACGCGCGTACGTATGCGCAATGTATTTCGCGTCCAGCTCTTTTAAATTACTCATCGTCCTTCTCCTCTCCGTAAACCATGGTGCCCGCGCCTTCATTTGTCAGGAGCTCCATCAGGATCGCGTGCGGGACGCGCCCGTCCATAATGATCACTCTGTGCACGCCGCGCTGGATCGCGTCGATGCAGCACTTTACCTTCGGGACCATGCCGCCGGAGATGATGCCCTCCTTGAAGAACTCATCGGTCTCCGCAAGGCTCACGTCCGCGATCAGCGACTCGGGGTCGTTCTGATCCCTCAGGATCCCCCGGACGTCCGTCATCAGGATAAAGCGTTCCGC
Source organism: Lachnospiraceae bacterium (assembly GCA_017441825.1). Lineage (GTDB taxonomy): Bacteria > Bacillota > Clostridia > Lachnospirales > Lachnospiraceae > UBA1267. Next base: position 5,304 of record JAFRVD010000012.1, on the reverse strand, counting down.
GCCTAACGCGCCTGCCACTCTGGCCGCCGCCGTATCCCCGTTGATGTTATAGGCGTTTCCTTCCCTGTCGCAGCCGATGGTGCTCACTACCGGGATATATCCTTTCTCGAGAAGGTCCAGCACCGGGGAGATGTTCACCTCCGTGACCTCGCCAACGTACCCGAGCCTCGGATCCTTCATCTGAGCGACTAAAAGCCGCCCGTCCATGCCGGAGATCCCCATCGCGTTTCCGCCCTTCATCTGAAGGAGGTTCACGAGCGTCTTGTTGATCTTGCCGGCCAACACCATCTGCGCGATATCCACGGTCTCCCGGTCCGTCACGCGGAGGCCGTCCACGAATTCAGGCACCTTCCCGAGCTTCGTCATGAGCTCGGAGATCTCCGGACCGCCACCGTGCACTAAAACGACCTTAACGCCTATGAGATGGAGCAGCACGATGTCTTCCATGACCTGCTGCTTCAGGGTCTCATTCACCATCGCGTTCCCGCCGTATTTCACTACCACGATCTTCCCGGTGTACCGTTTGATATAAGGCAACGCCTGCACCAGTACGTGGGCCCGCTCCGCATTCGAAAAGAGTTCCATTTGTATTCCTCCGTTTTAACTCCGGTAATCCGCGTTGATGGATACGTAATCATACGTGAGGTCGCAGCCCCAGGCCGTCGCCTCAAAGGTTCCTTCCGCCATATCGCAGTCGATATGGATCTTCTTTTCAGACAGGATCGCAAGGGCGAGCTCCTCGTCAAACGGCTGGATCTTACCGTCCGTATAGAAGTTGACCTTCCCGCTCTCCCCCACGATGTCGATCTCAATGACCGCAGGATCGAACCCGGGTCCCGCGTACCCTAAGGCGCACAGGATCCTGCCGCAGTTCGCGTCCTTCCCGAAGATCATCGCCTTCACAAGGCTCGAGCCGGCCACGGACCGTGCGAGCGTCCGGGCGTTTTCCTTCGTATCCGCGTTCTTCACGCATACTTCAATGAGCTTGGACGCGCCTTCGCCGTCCGCTGCCATCTTGATGGCCAGCGTTTTGCAGACGTATGTGAGCGCTTTCTTGAAAAGTTCAAAGCTTTCATCCTCTTCCGTGATGGGAGCGTTCTCTGCGAGTCCGTTCGAGAGGACCAGGAGCGTATCGTTCGTGCTGGTGTCTCCGTCCACGGTGATCATGTTGAACGTGTCCGGGACGACTGCAGAAAGCGCCTTTTGGAGAAGGCCTTTTTCGACAGCCGCGTCCGTTGCGATATAGCCGAGCATCGTGCACATGTTGGGGTGGATCATCCCGGAGCCCTTGCTCATGCCGCCTAAGGTGACGGTCACTGTGCCGGTACCGTCCGAAGAAGGCAGCTCGATTGAAACGGCGCACTCCTTGTTCACTGTGTCCGTGGTCATGATGGCCTTGCTTGCTTCAAACGCAGCTTCCCGGGAATCCGAAAGCGCCGGGACAAGAAGCCGGATGCCGTTCTTCAGCTTATTCATATCGATCACCGGACCGATCACTCCGGTGGAGCCGATCAGGACCTCTTCCTTCGTGATCCCGAGGACTTCCGCGGCATACGCCGCCGTATCTTCACAGACGGCCATGCCTTCCGGGCCGCAGCCCGCGTTCGCGATGCCGGTGTTCACCACTACGGCGCGGACAGTTCCGCCGTCCTGTACGAGCTTTCTGTCCCATAGTACCGGCGCCGCCTTTACGATATTCGACGTAAACGTGCCTGCCGCGGTGCATGGGACGTCCGAAAGGATCATCGCCATGTCGTTCCGCCCCTGATATTTGATGCCGGCCGCGGCCGAGGCTGCCTTAAAGCCCTTCGCCGCTGTGATCCCGCCCTGGATCTCCTGAATCTTCATCACTGTTCTCCTATAAATTCGGTGGTATTTTCTTCGTTCAATAAATATTCGTAGTAGTTGACGTCAGACTTTGTCCATCCGATCGTGCTCCAGAAAGCATTGCCTGCGTCATTCGATTTATACGCGATGAGGCCGATCTTGTTGATCCCCATCTTCCTGAGCTCCCGCATGCAGAAGTTTACCATCTGCGTGCCGATGCCTTTCCGCCGGAACTCTTCCGCCACACAGACGTGGTACATGGCGCCCTGCCGGCCGTCCGAGCCGCACAGGATGGATCCGATGATCTTTCCGTCGAACTCCGCAATGACCGAAGTGGTCGGGTTGCGGCGGATAAAGCGTTCCACGTCCTCGCGGGAGTCGTCCAAAGCGCGGATGCCAAAGCCGCGGATGGTCATCCACAAAGCACGGACGTCGTCGTAGTCATCGGTGGTCATGGGCATGATACGGACTTCACTCATAAGGCCACCGTAAGCCCGGTCTCCTCCGGGCACCCGATCATGAGGTTCATATTCTGGATGGCGGCGCCGGACGCGCCTTTTCCGAGGTTGTCGAACCGCGAGGTCAGGAGGATCCGTTCGGCGTTTCCGCTCACAGAGATCTCCATCGTATCGAGGCCGGACAGGGCCGCTGCGGAAAGGAAGCCGCCCTCGTCGGGGCTGTCTGCGTACCGGACGAGCTTCGAGCCGTTAAGGTTATAGAAGCTGTGGTATGCCGCCTTGATATCTTCTATGGATCCCGGGATGTCCTTTCCGAACACCGGCACGGTCACCTCCATGCCGCTGTAGAAATCCGCGACGATCGGGCAGAATGCCGGAGCCATCGTAAGCCCGGTGACGGCCTGCATCTCCGGAAGGTGCTTGTGGCTCTGTGTGATGCCGTACTGGCGGGGCGCGCCAAGAAGCGGATCCCGGTCCGGGCTTTCATAGTCCGCTATCATCTTCTTCCCGCCGCCGGAATAGCCGGTCAGGGAAAAGCAGGTGAGCGTCGCATCCTTCGAAAGAAGGCCCGCCTCGATCAGCGGGAAGACCAGCGCAATGAAGCCGCTTGCGTGGCAGCCCGGGTTCGCGAGCCGCTTTGCGTTCGCCACAGCCTCTTTCCCGACGATCTCCGGGAAGCCGTAGACCCAGCCCGGCGCCGTCCTGTGGGCTGTGGAGGCATCGATGACCTTCACCGCCTCGTTTTCAATAAGACCAACCGCTTCCACCGCTGCCGCGTCAGGCAGGCACAGGAAGACGACGTCCGCTTCATTGAGCGCCTGCTTCCTGGCAGCCGTATCCTTCCGCGACTCTTCGGAAAGCGTGATCAGCGAAATATCTTCTCTTTCTGAAAGACGGTCGCAGATCCGAAGACCTGTGGTCCCGGCCGCGCCGTCGATGAATACCTTTGTCATGCAGGATCTCCCTTCAGGGCGTTCTTGAGTTCTTTGAGCTGCTGTTTTACTGAATCATATGACGTACCGCCCTCGGAGCTTCTCTTCGCGACGCAGGTCTCAAGACTGATCTCGTCATAGAGGTCCTCCGAAAAAAGCGGACTGTATTCATGATAAACTGAAAGAGGCAGGGTTTCAAGTACCAGACCGTCGTGTATGCAGCGCGCCACAATGCTGCCGCTGATCTTATACGCTTCCCGGAACGGAAGCCCCTTCTTCACAAGGTAATCCGCAAGGTCTGTCGCGTTGATGAAGCCGCCCTGCGCTGCCTTTTTCATGTTGTCAGAAAGAACCGTTATGGTGCCGGCCATCGGCGTGAAGACGGACAGGCACATTTTGACGGTGTCGAGCGCATCAAAGACCGCCTCCTTGTCCTCCTGCATGTCCTTGTTGTAGGCGAGCGGCAGTCCCTTCATGGTCGTAAGGAGCGCCATGAGGTCGCCGTAGACCCTTCCGCACTTTCCGCGGACTAATTCCGCCATGTCCGGATTCTTTTTCTGCGGCATGATGGAGGAGCCTGTGGTGTAGCTGTCACTGAGCTCAATGAACTTGAACTCCCAGCTGGACCATAAGACGATCTCCTCGGAGAACCGGCTTAAGTGCATCATCAGGATGGCGAGGGCTGAAAGGAATTCGAGACAAAAGTCCCTGTCTGACACGCCGTCCAGGCTGTTTGCCGCAATACCGGAAAAGCCGAGAAGCTCTGCTTCATAGTTCCGGTCCGTGTCAAAAGTTGTCCCTGCGAGTGCACAGCAGCCGATTGGAGACACGTTCATCCGCTTCACTGTATCCTGAAGGCGTCCCACGTCCCGGAGGAACATCTGGACGTACGCCAGGACGTGGTGGCTGAAGAGAACAGGCTGTGCCCGCTGAAGGTGCGTATAGCCCGGCATAATAGCGTCCTGGTTCTTTTCCGCAAGATCCGTAAGGGTCTCCATGAGCTCGTGAAGCATTTGGAGGATCCCTGCGGCCTCGTCCCGGAGGTACATCCGGAGGTCTAAAGCGACCTGGTCGTTCCGGCTCCTTGCCGTATGGAGCTTCATGCCCACGGAACCGATCCGTTCTGTCAGGATCTGCTCCACGAACATGTGGATATCTTCGGCGTCCGGGTCCGGGAGAAGCTTTCCTTCTTCCATGTCCGAGAGGATCCCCTGTAGGCCGAGGATCAGTTCTTCTGCTTCCTCAGGTGATATGATCCCCTGCGCACCAAGCATCTTCGCATGCGCGATACTGCCCGTAATATCCTGTTTGTACATCCTGGAATCAAACCGGATGGATGAATTGAAATCGTCGGCAGTGCGGTCCGTAAGACCTGCCGTCCTGCCCGCCCAAAGCTTGGCCATTGCACCCTCCTCTGGTATCTGTTTCTGCCCCGGCAGGGATTTTGCCGGGGCAGGTAGTTTTTATCTGTTACAGCTTGCCAAGATCGCGGTATGCCTGGACCTTGGTGGGCAGGCCCCACAGGTTGATGAAGCCTTCGGACTGCCGCTGGTCGTAATCACTTTCGCCGAACGTGACGAGCTTTTCGGAGTACAGCGAATACGGGGACGTGGTGCCGGCCGGGATGATGTTGCCCTTGTAGAGCTTCAGCTTGACGTCACCGGTCACGTACTTGTTCGACTCATTCGCGAACGCGGTCAGCGCTTCCTGGAGCGGCGAATACCACTTGCCGTTGTAGATCAGGTCCGCGTAATCCACCGCAAGCTTCTGTTTCTCATGGAGCACGTCCTTATCGACCGTGATCATTTCAAGGTGCTCATGTGCGAAATACAGGATGGTGCCACCGGGCGTCTCGTAAATACCGCGGTCCTTCATGCCGACCAGCCGGTTTTCCACGATGTCGATGATGCCGATGCCGTTCGCGCCGCCGATCTCATTGAGCTTTTCGATGATCTTACTGGCCTTCATCTTTTCGCCGTTCACTGCAACGGGCGCGCCTGCCTCGAAGCTGATGGTGACGTAGGTCGGTTCGTCGGGGGCTGCGTACGGAGAAACGCTCATCTCGAGGAAGCCGGGCTTGTCGAGGT
>JAFRVD010000094.1 GCA_017441825.1 Lachnospiraceae bacterium | reverse complement strand
GCTCTGACTGGGATTCACTGGAACCCGGCGTGCAGACCGGTCTGTTTGATGCAGTCATCGCCGGCCAGTCCATGACCGAAGAACGTTCCGAGCAGGTCGATTTTGCAGGCCCGTATTACTACGCGTCCATCGTCTGCGTAACAAAGAAGGGCAGCGCGTTTGAGAACGCAAAGGGCCTTTCCGATCTTGCAGGCGGTACCTGCACGGCACAGATCGCAACCATCTGGTACGACAGCATGCTGCCCCAGATCGAAAACGCGGACATCAGGCCCGCTACGGAGAATGCGCCTGCCATGCTGATGGCTCTTGAGACCGGCACTGTTGACTTTGTCTGCACGGACATGCCTACGGCCATGGCTGCATGCGCGGCGTACGATGACATGGTCCTTCTGGACTTCACGGGCTCCGGAGACGACTTTGACGCGGATGAAGGCGAGATCAACATCGGCGTGTCCGTAAAGAAGGGCAACACGGCGCTTGTGGACGCCATCAACAGCGTCCTTTCAGAGATGTCTGTGGATGATTTCAATGAGATCATGGACAGCGCCATTGCGATCCAGCCGCTTTCTGAAGAAGACTGATCTGATTGATCCTCATATGTTCCGGCATGCAGGAGATTCTGCATGCCGGAATGATTATTGTAAAAGGAGCCTTCCATGGGCATTTTCCGTCAACTGATTTCAGATATCGCCAAGCTGCTCAGCAAATACGGCAGCGCGTATCTGCACGGGATCGGCAACACGCTGATCCTTGCGCTTTCCGCAACGCTTATCGGCTGTCTGATCGGCTTTATCTGCGGTATCCTGCAGACCATTCCGTACCAGAAGAATGATCCTGTCCTGAAGCGGTTTTTCCTGAAGCTCGTCCGCGTGATCATCCGCATCTATGTGGAAGTGTTCCGCGGAACGCCGATGGTCCTTCAGGCCGTCTTTATCTACTACGGCCTGCCGTACTTTACGAACAGTGCGATCCGCTTCACCAATGTCTGGGTCTCCGCGCTCTTAGTCGTTTCCATCAACACCGGCGCGTATATGGCGGAGTCCGTCCGAGGCGGCATCATCTCGATCGACCCCGGGCAGACGGAGGGTGCGATGGCCATCGGCATGACGCACTTCCAGACCATGCTTCACGTGATCCTGCCTCAGGCGCTTCGGAACATCATGCCTCAGATCGGCAACAACTACATCATCAACGTCAAAGACACCTCCGTGATGTTCATCATCAGCTTTACTGAGTTTTTTGCCGTGCACAGGGCTGCCGTTGGCGCAACGTATCTCTATTTCCCGTCGGCCACCATTGAAATGGTCGGCTATCTCTGCATGACGCTTCTCGCGTCGTTCCTGCTCAGGTGGCTGGAAAAGAAGATGGACGGAAAGAGCAGCTACGAGCTGATCAACGAGGACCAGCTGGTCATGACGGCCGGCACATATTCCTATCCGGACAGGAAGACGCCCTTTGATGAGCGGCCTTCTGAATTGCCCGCGGAAGGAGGCAGAAGATGAGCGAAAAGATTCTGGAGATCCGTCATTTACAGAAAAGCTTCGGCTCGAATCTGGTCCTCAAGGATATCGATTTTACGGTGAGCAAGGGGGACGTGACCGCCATCATCGGCGCGTCGGGTTCTGGAAAGTCCACTCTGCTCCGGTGCATCAACCTGCTTGAGACGCCTTCCGGCGGAGAAATACTGTACCACGGGAAAAACATTCTCGCGAGCGGGACCAACCAGCCGGAATACCGGTCTCATGTGGGCATGGTGTTCCAGTCCTTCAACCTGTTCAACAATATGACAGTGCTTGAGAACTGCATGATCGGTCAGGTCAAGGTCCTTAAAAAGAAAAAGGACGAAGCGGAGAAGAACGCACTGAAATACCTCGAGCGTGTAGGCATGGCGCCCTACGTCAACGCGCGTCCCAGGCAGATCTCGGGCGGACAGAAGCAGCGTGTGGCCATTGCCCGCGCGCTGTCCATGGAGCCGGAGGTGCTTCTCTTTGACGAACCGACTTCCGCGCTGGATCCCGAAATGGTCGGCGAGGTACTGGACGTCATGCAGGCGCTTGCACGTGACGGCATGACAATGCTTGTTGTCACACACGAGATGGGCTTTGCCCGCGACGTATCGAGCCGTGTGGTCTTTATGAGCCAGGGTGTCATCCGTGAGGAGGGCACGCCTGAAGAGGTCCTTGGGGATCCGCAGGAACAAGAGACAATTGATTTTCTGGCGAGGTTCAGGAATACGTAAAAAAAGCGCCTGCGGGCGCTTTTTTTGATGCAATAAAACTCTTTATCAGTTATAATAATGACAAATATAAACCTCAATCAAATCATTACGGAGAACACCAATGAAAACAACAGCCACTTATTTCCAGAACGACCCCGACCGTCCTCTCGTATACGGAGAAGCAGAGATCGACAACAGGCCGCGGCGGAGGCTCCGCGGTGAGCCGGAGAAACCCGGAATCCTGTGCGAATCCGTGATCGTAGGCTTCTGCGGGACAGACCACGAGCTCATGCGGATGGGCAGAGACGGGAAACTTTCGGCTAAATTCCCGGAGGGTCGCATGCGGCTCATTAACGGCCATGAAGGCGTCGTTTACGTACCTTCCGAGGGCCGTTTCGCGATCGTCCTGATCCGCGGCGGGAACAGCTATGACCCGACGCGCTACACTGAGGAAGAAACCTATTTCGAATACGGCTGCGACCAGGCGGACGGCCTGTTCTCAGACTGTAACTTCTACAATCCGGACATGTTGCTTCATATTCCGGACGGATATGTGCACGACGGCAGGATCGATCTGGAAGCCGCGAAAAAGCTGGTGTTCTGTGATCCCTATGCCTGCATGCTGTTCCAGCGGGAGCGCATGGAGGACCTTGGTGAAGCGCATCTGTTCCGTGTTGAAATGGCTAAGCACCACTGCGGTGAACAGGAGGCGAGAGACCGCGCAAGAAACAGCCTGTTCTCCCGCACAGTCATCTTCGGACTCGGAACTACGGGCATGTTCATCGGCGACCTGATCCGGCAGAAATACCCGGATGCGGATATCCTCTTTGTGTCAAGGAGCCCGGAAACGTCTGATAAAGTCTGCTTTGCGTGCGAGATCGCAAAGGCCGGCTATCTTTCCACGGACGGCATGACGGAAGAAGAGCAGGCCGGCGCGATCATGGAAAAACTCGGCGGAAAGGCCAGCTGCTTCATCGGCGTGTCCGGAACGGCGCTCGAGCACCGGATCGCATTTGAACACGGCGTTCTCGGGTGCAACGGCATCTATAACAGCTTCTCCTTAGGCCCGAAGATCAGCTTTGACACCATGCCGTTCGGTTTCCAGAACCACCTGATCTTCGGCTCGATCAATTTCCGGCAGAGCCATATGGAGGAAGCCATCCGGCTGCTCTTAAAGAGCCGCTATAATGAAATCGTCGGGCTGATCGGCAGGGAAAAATTTGCGGAAGACCCGATCAAAGCCTATGAAGAAAAGATCTACGTCAAAAACGCGCCGATGAAGACGGCGGTCATCTGGAATCAGAAATATGTGAGCGGAGGAGAGAAATCATGAAGGCTGTATGGATCAACGAGCCCGGCAGTATTGAGATCGTGGACCTGCCGATGCCGGAGCCCAAGGAAAACGAGGCGCTTTTACAGGTGCTGACCTGCGGGATCTGCGGATCGGACGTCGCGAGCTTTACCGGGAACCAGCCGTTTACAAGCTATCCGAGGATCCCGGGACACGAGTTTTCCGCACGGATCATCTCCCTTCCGGAAAGCTATCAGGGAGAACTCAAACCCGGAGACGTTGTGACCGCAAACCCCTACTTCAACTGCGGGCACTGCTACGCCTGTAAACGCGGACACGTGAACTGCTGTCACGACAACCAGACGATGGGCGTCCAGCGCGACGGGTCCTTCTGCGAATACATCGCGATGCCGGTCGAACGGATCTATCCGGGACAGGGCCTTTCGAAAGATCAGCTGGCGCTCATTGAGCCCTTCTCGATCGGCTACCACGCGCTGTCGCGCTGTGAGATCAGGCCCGGAGATAAGGTGCTTGTCATCGGCGCGGGACCCATCGGCCTCTTCGCACTGATCTCAGCCAAGTCCCGCGGGGCGGAGGTGCATTCCGCGGATCTTCTTGACGGCCGGCTTGAAAAAGCGAAAGCCTTTGGCGCCGATGGTGTGATCAACTCAGGCAGAGAGAGCCTTGCGGACTACACTGCAGCGCATACCGAGGGCGGCTTTGACGTCTGTGTTGAGGCCTGCGGCGTACCGGAAACGTTCCTTGCCTGCATCGAAAGCTGTGCGTTTGCCGGTAACATCGTCCTCATCGGAAACGGAAAGCGCGAGACGACCTTCCTGCATTCCACACTCCTTAAGAAAGAGCTGAACGTCTACGGCAGCCGGAACAGCCTGCCCGCGGATTTCAAGGCGCTCATCGGATTAGTCGCGGACGGCACGGTCGACCCGCTGCCTATGGTAAGCGCAGTCTATCCTTTTGAGAAAGCGAAAGAAGCCTTTGACGCACTTGTCCACAACGACGGATCGCTCGGAAAGGTACTGATCCGCTTCGCAGAATAAGGGGGTCTTATGATCATTGACGCGCATGTGCATTTATGGAAAGTGCAGGCTGGACTTGTTAATGGCCGTCCGGTCCGGGCACTTTCGGGAGGCCGGGCGGACTTCGGTGGTGAAGTGAGGCAGATGATGCCGCCGTATCTCATGAACGGTGAAAATACCGCGGAAGCGCTGCTGTCCAATATGGATTTTGCCGGAGTGAACGGAGCGGTAGTGACACAGGAGAACATCGACGGCTCCCAGAATGTGTATCTCAGGGAAGTCGGGGCGCTGTTCCCGGACAGGCTGAAGGTCTCGAGCCTCTATGAAGAGGGAAAGCCGCTTGAAACAAAAGGCTTTTCCGGCGTCAAGATCTGCGCGGGGCGGCTTCAGGACCAGGATCTTCTGCATCACGAAGCGGTTTTTGCGCGGACGGCTGAAGAGGGCAGATTCCTGCTGATCGACCTTGCGGAAGGAGGCAGCCAGACTGCAGCGCTCCGGACGCTTGCGGAAAAATACCCGGATCTCCGGATCGCCGTCGGGCACTTCGGGATGGCGGGCCGGCCGGACTGGCTTTCGCAGATCCGTCTCGCGGAGCTTCCGAACGTTATGATCGAATCGGGCGGCATCACCTGGCTCTATAACGATGAGTTCTGGCCGTATCATTCGGCTGTACAGGCATTCCGGACCGCAATAGGACTGGTGGGCCCGGAGAAGCTCATGTGGGGCTCGGACTATCCGCGGACGATGACAGCCATCACCTACCGGATGAGCCTCGACTTCCTGAAGGACAGCAATGAGCTCACAGAATACGAAAAGGAACGGATCCTGGGCGCCAACGCGCAGGAATTCTACGGCTTCCCGATGATGGAGCCGATCAAAAGAATCAAACATATGGCTGAAGACTGAGGCGGATTTCTGAAAGCGGAAATCCACCGGAAAACGCAGGCAGAAGATACGGGACCGGTACAGGTCCAAAGCATTACGGAGGATCATAATGGAAACAGTAAAGGAGACCGTGCTTCAGTTCGGTGAGGGCGGATTTTTACGCGGATTTGTTGATTATTTCTTACACGAGATGAATGAGCAGGGGACATACACCGGAAAGGCGGTGGTAGTGCAGCCCATCGAAAGAGGCCTTACGGACGTTCTCACGTCGCAGAACTGCCGGTATCACCTTTATATCCGTGGCATGGAGGACGGAAAGCCGGTATCCACATGTACCGAGATCCGCTCCATTTCCCGCGCGCTGAGCCCGTACACGGATTACGACGGATTTCTGAAACTCGCTGAAAACCCGGACCTCAGGATCATCGTGTCCAACACGACGGAAGCCGGGATCGAGTACCTTGGGGCCGAGAAGCTTAACGACCGGCCTCCGAAATCTTATCCGGCAAAGCTCACCGCTTTCCTGTGGCACCGCTATGAGCTCGGGCTTCCGGGGTTCCTTCTTTTCCCGTGCGAGCTGATCGACCATAACGCGGATTTCCTGAAAGAATACGTCCTGAAATACGCGGCGCTCTGGGAGCTTCCCGAAGCGTTTTCCGCGTGGGTGGAGCAGGAAAACAGTTTCTGCAACACGCTGGTAGACAGGATCACTCCCGGCTACCCCAAGGACGATCCGAACCTGCCCGAGCTCATTGAAGCCTGCGGAGGCGACCGCCTGATCGATACGACCGAGCCCTTTGCGCTCTGGGTCATCGAAGGCGATCACGAAGATGAATTCCCGCTGGAACGTACGGGTCTCCCTGTGGTGTGGACAGAAGACGTCACGCCGTATAAGAAGCGGAAGGTGCGGATCTTAAACGGCGCGCATACGTCGATGGTGCCCGCAGCCCTCCTTTACGGCCTCACAACGGTCGGGGAATCGATGCGGGACGGCGTAGTCCGGGCGTTTCTGACCCGCTGTGTGCAGGAAGAGATCCTGCCGGTACTTGGCGAAGGGAACGGCAACCGTGAATTCGCCGAAGCGGTGTTCGGACGCTTTGAGAATCCCTTCATTCAGCACAGGCTCCAGTCCATCGCCCTGAACTCCGTGAGCAAATTCCGGGTGCGGTGCCTTCCGACCATGAAGGAATACCGGGAGCAGTTCGGGAAAAACCCGACGTGCCTCACATTCTCCCTGGCTGCGCTCATTGCGTTCTACAAGAAAGGCACTCCCGACGATGACCCGGAGTTCATGAAGCGCATGAAAGAAGGCGGCTTCCGCGAGCTTCTCGCGGACGAAAGCCTCTTCGGAGAAGATCTTTCCGTGTTCGCGGACGATGCGGAGAAGCATTTTAAGAGGATCATGGAAGGGCAGAAGGACGCCTGGTTTACGCCTGTCATCTGAAAAGAACATCGGAGTATTTCATGAAGCAGTTATTTAAGATCCATCCTTCTGACAACGTGGCAGTGGACCTTTCTACAGGCTTTAAGGAAGCCCTCAGTGATATCCCGGAAGGTTCCCCAGTGATCAAATACGGCTTCCCGATCGGCCATGCCACGAAGGACATCGGCGCGGGAGAGACCGTCCATACCCATAATATGGCGACGTCCCTCCGGGAACATGAGGAATACGAGTATCACGGTGCGTTTCAGGAGAACAAGTCTCTTACAGCTGACAACAAGGCAGGAGACGGGTTCCCTTGCCGTTCCTCTTTCTCAGGCTACCTTCGTGAAGACGGCCGCGCCGGCACCCGGAACGACCTTTTTATCATTCCGATGGTGGGCTGTGTGAATTTTGTGGCACAGCGCCTCGCTCACGAATGCAGTGTAACTGACCCGGAGACCGGTGAGACCAAATATCCCGTCGCCCTCACGCATCCCTACGGCTGTTCCCAGCTTGGCGGCGATCTCCTGAGGACGCAGCAGCTTCTTGCAGGCCTTGCGCTTAATCCGAACGCCGGCGGCGTCCTGCTGGTTGCGCTCGGCTGTGAAAACAACACGCTGGAATCGTTCCTGCCGTTCGCTTCAGGAAAGACTCCGGAGCGGCTTCGTGTCCTTGTGTGCCAGGACGTAGAAGATGAAATCGCAGAGGGAAAGAGGCTCATCGGCGAACTCTTTGACCGGATGGCGGAGGACCGCCGCACACAGTGTCCGCTTTCCGCTCTTACTGTAGGCTTAAAATGCGGCGGCTCGGACGGATATTCCGGAATCACCGCGAACCCGATGGTCGGGCGTTTTACGGACGCTTTTACGAAGGCCTCCGGCACGGCCATTCTCACGGAAGTCCCGGAAATGTTCGGAGCGGAGCAGATCCTCATGGACCGCGCAGTTTCCAGAGAAGTGTTTGACGAGATCGTCGAACTCATCAACGGCTATAAAGACTACTTCGTCCGTCACGGACAGACTGTTTATGAGAATCCGTCTCCGGGAAACATTGCCGGCGGCATTACGACGCTCGAGGACAAATCTCTGGGCTGCACGCAAAAGAGCGGGAGCGGACCGGTGATGGGCGTACTCCGGTATGGTGACAGGATCGGCGCGTCGGAAAAGACAAAAGAGCCCGGTCTTTACCTTTTGGAAGGGCCCGGCAACGACATGGTTGCCGTCACAAACCTGGCCGCCGCCGGCTGCAGCCTGATCCTCTTTACCACGGGACGCGGCACACCCTTAGGGTCGCCGGTACCGGTCGTGAAGATCGCGTCCAACGCGAGGCTCGCCGGAAAGAAGACCGGCTGGATCGATTTTGACGCCTCCTCTGTTCTTCAGGAAGGACCCGAAGCGGACCGGCGGTTTTTCGAGACGGTCGTCGCAGCAGCAGAAGGAAAACTGACTGCAAACGAAAAAAACGCCGCTCATGAGATCGCTCTCATGAAGGACGGTGTAACGCTGTAGGCTTTCTCTAAAAGCCGCTGAACTGTATAATGACAGCACGAAAAATTCGGCCGAAATACGGGACAAAACGCTTCGGATCAGTCTCTCAGTCGAAGGCAGCGCCGTAAGGCCGGAAAAGGTGGAATTTGCCGAAATGCCGTATTATGAGATCAATGTGGTGAACGCTGCAGGACTGCCGGTACATCCTTTCACCATGGAAGCATAAAGCCGGAAGAGATTAAGGAGGTATTTATGAGACTCAGAGAGATCCTTTCAGGAAGAAAAGAGAACCACATCCTGCCGTTTTTCTGGCAGCACGGCGAAGATGAAGAAACGCTGAGAAAATACATGCATGTGATCCACGACGCGAATATCGGCGCGGTTTGTGTGGAGTCGCGTCCGCATCCGGATTTCTGCGGCCCGAAATGGTGGGCGGATATGGATGCGATCATCGACGAGGCGAAGAAGCTTTCCATGAAGGTCTGGATCCTCGATGACGCACATTTCCCGACGGGCTACGCAAACGGCGCTGTCGCGGAAGCGGATCCGTCTCTTTGCCGCCAGAGCCTGGTGATCCGGTATCTGGAGATCCCGGAAGGAGAGGATTCCCTGAGCTTCTGTCCCGCGGACTACAGGGAAGCGGAGCCCTGGGCGCCAAATTATATTGAAAACTTCATCATGCAGGGCCAGGAACATCGGCGTTTCGACGACGACCGGCTGAT
>JAFRVD010000093.1 GCA_017441825.1 Lachnospiraceae bacterium | reverse complement strand
CTTGCAAGCTTGCTATGGAAGCAGGCTTTTACCCTGATATTAGTTAATTACACAATGCCCTGAGCCTGCATCGCGACAGCGACCTTCTCAAAGCCCGCGATGTTCGCGCCAACAACGTAGTTGCCCTCGAAGCCGTACTTCTTGGCAGCGTTGTCGATGTTGTGGTACAGGTCGACCATGATGCCCTTCAGCTTCGCATCGACTTCTTCGAAGGACCAGTGCAGACGCTCGCTGTTCTGGGACATTTCAAGAGCAGAGGTAGCTACGCCGCCGGCGTTTGCCGCCTTGCCGGGCAGGAAATACACGCCGTTCTGCTGCAGGTATTCCGTAGCCTCCAGCGTGGTGGGCATGTTCGCGCCTTCGCATACAGCCATGACGCCGTTCGCGACCAGCTGCTTCGCATCTTCAAGATCCAGCTCGTTCTGCGTTGCGCACGGAAGAGCGACGTCGCACTTCACGGACCAGACGCCCTTGCCCTCGTGGTATTCTGCGTTCGGACGGTAGTCCTTGTAGATCGAAAGACGTGCGCGCTTGACTTCCTTGATGTCCTTGAGCGCGTCGAGGTCGATCCCGTCCGGATCATAGACCCAGCCGGTGGAGTCGGAGGCCGTAACGACCTTTGCGCCAAGCTGCTGTGCCTTCTCGATCGCGTATGTTGCGACGTTGCCTGCACCGGACACTACCACGGTCTTGCCTTCAAGGCTTTCGCCGTGGCACTTCAGCATTTCTTCAGTGATATAGAGGAGGCCGTAGCCGGTCGCTTCCGTTCTTACAAGAGAGCCGCCGAACGTCAGACCCTTGCCGGTCAGGACGCCTTCATAGAGACCGGTCAGCTTCTTGTACATGCCGTACATGTAGCCGATCTCACGGGCGCCGGTGCCAATGTCGCCGGCCGGAACGTCAGTGTCTGCGCCGATGTACTTGAACAGCTCGCTCATGAAGCTCTGGCAGAACGCCATGATCTCACGGTCGGACTTGCCCTTCGGGTCGAAGTCGGAGCCGCCCTTGCCGCCGCCAATAGGCAGGCCGGTCAGGGAATTCTTGAAGATCTGCTCAAAGCCCAGGAACTTGATGATGCTGAAGTTGACCGACGGATGCAGACGGAGGCCGCCCTTGTACGGGCCGATCGCGCTGTTGTACTGTACGCGGTAGCCGCTGTTTACATGGACCTGGCCGTTGTCATCGACCCACGGCACGCGGAAGCGGATCTGTCTTTCCGGATTGACCAGACGCTCTAAAAGCGCGTCGCGGCGGTACTGATCCTCGTTAGCCTCGATGGCGGGACGAAGTGAATTCAGCACTTCCTTCACTGCCTGATGGAATTCCGGCTCATTCGGGTTCTCTTTGATCACCTGAGCTAATACATCATCAACGTACGACATAATGTTTCTCCTTTTTCCTCCCTTTTTGAGAAAGGCGCCCTTAATGAAAGGCCTGCACAAACGGCAGGCCCAGCATTAAAGACGCCTTTGCCTTTATGAATACATATTCTTTTGGAAAAGCGCCTTCAGACGTTCTTACGCCTGAACAGGCCTTTGCCCTATGTGCGGTACTATACTCTTTTTAACGCTGTTTGTCAAGCGTTTCCTCAGTTCTTCGGGATGAATAATTGCATGAAAGAAAAACGAATAACTATCCATTACAGGTTCCATGCGGTCACGCTGAACACGGGGCTTCCGTTCACCTTTCCGGTATTGAATTCCGCAGTGATCTCCCGTACTTCGCCGGGCATGAGAAGCAGGTAATTATCGCTCATGAAGACCGGGAGGACGTCTGTGCCGTCTTCGTCTTTCACGCGGATCCGGACGTTCAGCGCGGGACTTTCACCGTTTTCGACCTTCAGGGTGACGAAGGTCTTCTTTGCGGTGCCGTCCTCGTTTTCTTCGTGGATGGTCTTCACGACTGAGAGGGTGACCTCCGTCTTCGTAATCGTCCGGAGCGCCGTATAGTTCTGGTAGTCCTTCCGGTTATGCCAGTACAGGTTCGCGCCGATGGCCTTTCCTTCCCTGTCGCAGAGCGCGAGCCGGAGGAACACGAGGTCCGTCCGTGAATCCGAAAAGTCCGCCGTGCTCACCGGGACGCCGTACGCGTCCGGGGAAAGCTCTTCGATTTCGTACACGTTCGTATGCACCGGGCGGCCGTAAAGGTCGTAGAGCTCCTCACGGACAGAGACGTCTTCATAACGTCTGGGCGTCGCGTTAGAGAGAAGGATCCTGTCCGTCCTGGGGTCGAAGAAGGCCCGGACAGGCTGGCAGCCGGCTTTCGCGCCGTAGAAGCCGCCGTTCGTATGAAGGTAGTAGTCGTAGGTCTGCCACATGAAGCTCGGCCAGGAAGACTGGCTCATCCACATGAGGAGACCGTTTGAAAGCCTTGCGGAAAGGGCGTCGAACATGCCGCGGTGATGGTCGTAGTTGATCATCTGCGCCGCCTCAAAGAAGTCCTCCACGGTCCAGGCCTCGCCGGCTTCACGGCACATCCCGGCGATATCCGCCTTGTACTTAATGAAGACCGGGTCGTCATCACGCGGAGCCTGCCCCTGGACGTGGTCCTCCGGGACTGTGAAGTCTCCGCCAAGATACCCCTTCACGGCCTCCATGTAGGTGTTCGCCGGGCCGTTCATATGGTAGGTCCAGTCGTGAAGTGCCCAGGTCTCGGAAATGGGCCAGAGGTGCTCCGGCCGGACAAACTTCCGTACGGAGTCGAGGTCCGGCACGTTCGGGATGCCGCGCTCACTGCGAAGGACGCACGAGGTCACGTCGTTAAAGTACTGCTTGACTCCGTATGCCTGTCCCGGCTTTGCAAGAGAGTAGCCGCCGCCGGAACCGACCGGCGCAGCAGCGGAGTGCGGGAAGTAAAGGCGGGTGCCGTCGAGCTCCTTCGTGAGTTTAAGAAGGCCTTCGTTGATATCCTTGCGCGGATTTCCTTCGTTCCTGCCGCAGTAGAAGACGAGCGACGGATGGCTCCTCACCGCGCGGATCTTGTCTGCGGCGTTTTCCAAAAACATCGCGGGGTCGTTGGGCTCCGGACCGTCCACTGGGTTCGCGAGCCAGAAATCGTCCCAGATGAGGACGCCGTATTCATCGCAGGCATCGTAGAAGCCGGGGTGGCTCGTCATGCCGACCCAGTTCCGGATCATGGTCATGTTGGCTTCGGCATGAAGGCGGACCTTGTCGCGGAGGACCGTATTGTCGTCACGCTTCAGGCCGTCGTCAATGCCCCAGTTGCCGCCCTTCGCGACGATCCGTACACCGTTGCAGTAGAGCGTCAGAAGGCCGCCGTCCGTCGGGTAATCGAACCTGCGGACACCGAAGCGGAAGCGCTTTTTGTCGCTGACTCCGGCGCCGATGAAGACGCGCACCTCAGCGGTATAGAGATACTGCTCGCCGTAAGTGTTCGGCCACCAGAGCCTGGGAGACGGAAGCGTGAGCGGAACGGCCACTGTGGACGTTTCGTACGGATCCAGACTGACTTCCTGTTCGAATTCGGGCCCGTTCGGCAGGATCTTTCCTGCGATCCTTGCTTTCTGCGGGGCATCGCCATAGTTCCGGAGCCCTGTTCGGAACGTGAGCTCCGCTTTTTCAGTATCCAGCGTATATTCGTGTTTTGTGCCCTGCTCGACCTGCTCCGGAGACTCTGTATAGACCCGGAGCTCCCGGACGATGGTATCGACTGCCCAGCCGTTTAATTCCCGTGCTTTCAGTACGGTAAAGCGCAGGTAGCGTGCCTCCTGAGGCTGCACTACGGCCTGCTCCTCGATTCCGCGGCCGAACCGGGAGAGATCGAGTTCGACAATAGCGGTTGCGCCGGGGAGCGTATCGGAGATCGAATGGCCTTCGAGTGTATCGCGCCCGCCCTGCGGCGCAGCGCTCTGCGCGCCGAACCACCGCATCTCAATGGTCCCGCCGGGGTAGGCGTCCAGGTTACGCCAGGACGTGCCGTCTGAAGAGACCTCGAGGCGGAAGGCTTCCGGGTGGCGGGACTCGAAGTCCGCGGCGGCGCCGCCGGCTTCCGTGCCCCAGAGCAGGGTGACGGTACCCACGGGGAATTCGGCGCCAAAGTCGAGAGTGAAGGAATCGCTGGCCTTGCCGCGCCATTCGGACACGGTGCCGGGAGTGCCGTCCACAGTTACGCCGGCGCGCTTTGCGAGGTCCTCCATCGGGATGGCCGTGGTCTCTGAGATGAGCGGAAGGTTCGTCTCCATCCACGGGTCCTCAAGGGAGACGCTGCCTCCGTAGCTTACGAAGACGTCGCCGATGATGCCGGTGTTCCTGCCGCGGATGGTCGGAAGCCAGTCCCAGCCAACGGAGGCGTGGAGAGTGGGGTTATCGGCGCCAAGAAGGCCGCCGTTCGGACCCGGGCCGAAAGCCAGGCCCTGAGTGGTCACTTCTCCGGGCGTCTCGTTCTTTAAAATGCGTACGGCCAGAACGTTTTCCCCGCCGAAAACCGCAGCGTCCATCACGTCGAATTTCGCGCGGATGAACGCACCTTCAATGGAGTGCTTCTTCTCCGGAAGAGTGTTATCAAGGAGCCTGCCGTTAAAGTAGACGTCCGCTTTCCAGTTGACGGACGTAAAGTTCAGGAAGACCCGGCGACCTTTGCGTTCCGCCGGGATCGTGAAGCTGTCGCGGTACCAGAAATCCGCGGTGAAGAATTCTTCGGAGATCTGGAACTGGTCGTCGTCATAGAAGGGGTCCGGGACGGCGCCGGCATTTAAGTAGGACGTGAGGACCGTGCCGGGAACCGATGCGGGTAGCCAGTCGTGATCGTCGAAGCCCGGAGAACTGAGGAGTATGCCGTCCGCGTCCACGGACGAAGCGCGCTGGAGCTTCCAGCCTCCGCCCGTCAGGTACTCCGTGCCGTTTGCGAGAGGCGCGGGCATATCCGGAAGGGTATAGAACAGATCGTTTTCGCCAAAGACGCAGACACGGTGGATCACGTAGTGCGTTCCTGAGCAGTCCGAGAGAAAGAGGCGTACGTAGCGCGCGGTCCTGATCACCTCCGTGTCGACCGTGCAGGAGGGGGCGCCTTCTCTCATGGCTGCAAGCTGCCAGGAAGCGGCATCGTCGGAGACCTCGATCCGACAGGTTTTCGCGTATTCCTCACCCCACTTGACGGCCACGCTGAAGATCTTGGAAACGGTCCCGAGGTCGATCATGAGCCATTCCGTTCCGGCGCCGCCGCTGATCCACGGGAGGTCCGAGGAATTCGTGACAAGATGTCCCGTATTTGTATAGTTTGCCGCGCTCGAATGCCAGACTGCGCGGAGCCGTGCGATATCTCTGATCATGGTGACCCTCCTTGAAATATGGATAATTTTATTATAAAGAAGCTGTCTTCAATGTCAATTGAGAGGAAGGGGTTTTCCACAAAAAAATACACTCGCAAAGGCGCCGTTCCTGTGCTACAATCAGAACTGCAGCGGGCTTTCTCCTTCGAACGGGAGCCCAGGCATGCATTCAGGAAAAAATAATAAAATCGGAGGAAATAGATATGGCATGTACGACGATCCTTGTCGGAAAGAAAGCGAGCTATAACGGCTCGACCATCATCTCGAGAAACGACGACGGCGGCTTTGAACCGAAAAAGGTCCTCGTGATGGACCCGAAGAAGCAGCCGAAGAAGTATAAAAGTGTGATCGCACATCTCACAGTGGAGCTTCCTGAGGAGCCGCTCCGGTACACGTACATCCCGAACGTGAACACAAAGAAAGAAGGGATCTGGCCGGCCTGCGGCATCAATGAAGCGAACGTGGGCATGACGGCTACGGAGACCATCACAAGCAACCCGCGCGTGCAGGGGGCGGACCCGCTGGTGCGCTATCAGCCAAGGAAGGGCAGAGAAAAGGAAGTGCCCGGCGGGATCGGAGAGGAGGACCTGGTGGTCCTGGTGCTCCCGTACGTCAGATCCGCGCGGGAGGGTGTTCTCCGTTTAGGCTCGCTTCTCGAAAAGTACGGTACATACGAAATGAACGGGATCGCGTTTAACGACGCCGATGAAGTGTGGTGGATGGAGACCATCGGCGGACACCACTGGATCGCGAAGCGCGTGCCGGACGACCGGGTGGTGATCATGCCGAACCAGTTCGGACTGGACACGTTCGACTTTGACGACGCGTACGGCGCGAAGAAGGACCATCTGTGCCCGGACGACCTCAAGGAGTTTGTTGAGAAAAATCATCTGTACACAGGTCCTGATGAGAACTTCAACCCGCGGCTTGCGTTCGGATCGAAGAGCGATTCGGACCACATCTACAACACGCCGCGCGCCTGGTTCATGGGCCGCTATTTCCTGCCGAGGACGTATACCTGGGACGGAGAAAACGCCGATTTCACTCCGGAGAGCAACGATATCCCATGGTCCTTCGTGCCGGAGCAGAAGGTCACTGTCGAGGACGTCAAGTACCTTTTGAGTTCGCACTTCCAGGGGACGCCGTACGACCCGTACGACAGGGTGTCGGGCTTCCACGGGAAGTACAGGTCCATCGGCGTGCCGAACAGCGACGACAGCGGGATCCTGGAGATCCGCGGGGACCTGCCGGAGGCCTTCCGGAGCGTCGAGTGGCTCTCCTTGGGCGGCAGCGGCTTCACGTGCTGCTTCCCCTTCTATACGAACGTGACGAAGCTCCCGGACTATCTTTCCGGTACGCCGGAGCGTGTAAGCACGGACCATATGTACTGGGCGAGCCGGCTCATTGCCGCGCTCACGGACGCGCAGTATTACAGTGCGATCATACTTGACGAACGGTATCAGAATGCTGTGCTGAACCGCGGCCGGGCGCTCCTTCAGGAATACGACACAAAGATGCTTGCTGGGGAGGACGTGAAGCTCCTTGAGGAAGCGAACCAGAAGATCATGGACATGGTTAAGGAAGAGTCAGACAAGGCGCTTGGCGCGATTTTAAAGAACACAAGTGAGAAGATGAAGACGCGGTACCACCGGAATGACAATTAAGACGCAGAACCCCCGGACCATTAAGGGTCTGGGGGTTCTGTATCATGTGGAAGGATGCCTGGGAAGCAGCGGATCGCGCAGTGAGGATTTTTCTGCTCACGAAGCGACCGCTGCGACGAGGCATCATGTTATCTCAGGCTTACGCCAGCGTCTCTTTATCCGGGCCCTTTTTCCTCCGGAACAGGTCCTTACCGCGCTCCAGAAGATCTTCAGGGCGCTTCCGGTCCATGTCTCCGTGAAATTCACGCGGGCCGCGTCCCGGGTCACGGTCCAGGTCGCCGCGCATGTCGCGCGGGCAATGGCGCGGACCGCGGTCCAGATCGCCGTGGAACTCACGGCCGAAGTGATGCGGGCCGCCGGGACCGAAGCCCGGAGCACCCGGCCCAAATCCCGGGCCGAACGGTACCGGCCCTTCCGGACGGGGCATATGCGCACCCGGTCCCATCGGGAAGCGGGTCTGCCAGTCTTTGCCGATTCTTTCGAGAAGGCCGAGCAGCGTCTCCTTTTCAGACGCATCAAGCGCGCTGAATACGTCTGCCTGCGCCGGCGCTCCCTTTGCCGCGAGGCTGTCCGCGAGAACTGCGCCGTTTTCGGTCAGCTTCACGGTCTTGTTCCGGCGGTCGTTTTCATCCTCTGCGCGCTCGATGAGATAAGCGTCCTCGAGCTTCCTGAGGATCTCGCTTGCGCTACCCGGCTGGATGCCCAGACGGTGCGTGAGGTCACGCTGGCTCATCGGGCCCGATTCTTTCAGCATCACAAGGACACGGTTCTGTCCGCCCTTCTTATCCACAGCTGCGTGAGAACGCCAGCCGAGAGCTGTAATGTTCATCATAAGCTTCTTGTCGATATCCATCGCCGCATAGGCTTTTTCGCGCTCCGCCTTCATTTCTTCCATTCTTTTCATGAATTCTTCTTTATTCATCTATGCTCCTTTCCGTGTGACGCGCACACTCAATTGTTTTCATACGAAAAATCAATAGGTACCTTACGATTATGCAGTATAATACATGTCCTTAAAATTGTCAAGGTACCTAAATGTTAAATGTTTGTGTCCAAGAAAAAATATTCCCCTTCTCCCTGATACAAGGGGAAGGGGAACATGTCAGTATTGAAAAATAATAAATATGGATCGCCGGTGCTTTAGACCACTATGAACTGGGCCAGCAGAGACAGCATCAGGCTGGCGAGCAGCAGGATGATCGCGCCGCCCAGGCGGGAAGAGATCTGCGCGAACGGCATGAGCTCCATACGGTCGGCGGCAGAGAGCACCGCCACGTCTCCTGTACCGCCCATGTTGGACATGCACAGACCGGCAGTCACGCCGGCTTCAAAGGGATAGAACCCAACCAGGCGTCCGATGAGAGCCGCTCCTCCGAAAGCGCCTATGCAGGTGGCCAGGCAGAGGAGCAGATAGGTGATGGAGAACGAGGAGACTACGGTACTGATGTCCAGATAGCAGATGCCGATGCCCACGAGCAGCATGTTCGTCAGGTTCTTCATGATGAACTGGTACCACTGGAAACACGCTATTTCAATGCGCTCTGGAATGATGTTTGTAACTTTGCAGATTGCGACGCTGATGATCATCCAGGCGTAGGCGTGGATGGTAACTCCGGTCCCCAGGGCGTTCCACAGGCCCTGCAGGACGAAGCCCACTGCGAAGAAGGTGCCGGAAACCAGAAGACCGGTACCGAGGTTGTAAAACTGGATGTTCGAACGCTTCTGCTCCATCTCAGGACTGATCTCCAGTTCTTTCGGATCAACGGACCCGGCCTTCATCAGCTGACCGTGGCCGTTGAGTTTATTGGATGAAAGGACCTTCACCAGTATTCCGGCCAGCACAATGGAAATGGCGTTGCCGATGGCGACGGCAGGAGTCATGACTGAGAGTGCCTCGGCGGCGCTCATGGCGGATGAAGTCTCAAAGATCTTTGAAAGGGGAGTGGCGCCGGCGCCCATGCCGCCGCCCATGATGGGCAGAGAGATGAGAAGCAGCGCGTTCATTACCGGGTAGCCCATGATAGCGGCAACTCCCATGCACAGTCCGAACGCCATGATCAGGCCTCCGAATATGGCAGGGAAATACCGTGCCGCGGCCTTCACCAGCAGCTTTCGGTTCATGCCGAGAATGGAACCGGTTATAAGCGCGGCAATATACCAGTCAAGGAAACCGCCGTCGCCCTTGAAGAAGCTGTTGATGGCGCCCACAAGGTCCAGGTTTTTAAGCGGGAGATTCATCTCTCCGTCAGGAAGCAGGTTGAAATACACGAGCAGGGCGGATCCGAAGATGCATACGATCGCGCCGCCGCCCAGGTAACTGCGGATAATGGGAGTGTGGTCGCCGACCCACCCGAGGATGGTGCCCAGCACGATCATAAACAGGAAACAGCCCGCCATGCCGGTGGGAAGCACTCCGAGATAAGTGGCGATCAGCGTAAGAACAGTGATGATCACGAAAATAATCAGCAGAACGCGGTACTCAGGCTTGAAAAGCATGGCTTTTTCTTTCATCGGGAGTCCTCCTTACAGTCTTGCGACGCCGCTGTCCCTGGCAGCCTGTGCTACTGCTTTTGCCACTGCCGGTCCGACACGTTTATCAAAGGCGGCGGGTAAGATGTACTTATCACTCAGTTCCTCATCGGATACAAGCTCCGCCAGCGCATGGGAAGCGGCGATCTTCATTTCGAGATTGATCTCCTTTGCGCGGACATCCAGCGCGCCGCGGAACAGGCCGGGGAATACCAGTACATTGTTGATCTGGTTCGGATGATCGCTTCGTCCGGTGCCGACTACCGCCGCGCCGGCGTCAAGAGCTTCGTCAGGCTCGATCTCGGGGGTGGGGTTCGCCATGGGGAAGACGACCGCCTGATCTGCCATGGAGCGGATCATATCCTTGCTTACGATATGCGGTGCGCTGACACCGACGAATACATCGGCACCCTTGAGTGCGTCCGCAAGCTTTCCCGAGAATTTTTCAGGATTGGTGATCCTGGCCATCTCCTCCTGGGCCGGATTCATCTGCTCGCCCTCGCAGAGAATGCCGAAACGGTCCACCA
The DNA here is from genome assembly GCA_017441825.1 of Lachnospiraceae bacterium. GTDB lineage: Bacteria > Bacillota > Clostridia > Lachnospirales > Lachnospiraceae > UBA1267. Next base: position 5,945 of record JAFRVD010000093.1, on the reverse strand, counting down.
TCTTCAGATGGCGCACGCCCAGATCCATGAGATGCCTGCCGATGGCGATACCGGCGCTTCCGGCGCCGTTAATGACCACCTTGATCTCGGAAATATCCTTGCCTACTACGCGGATCGCGTTGAGCATCGCCGCACCTACCACGATAGCAGTTCCGTGCTGGTCGTCATGGAATATGGGGATGTCGCAGATCTCCTTCAGCCGGCGCTCGATCTCAAAGCAGCGGGGAGCGGCGATGTCCTCAAGGTTAATGCCGCCGAAGCTGCCGGAGATCAGGTAGATCGTGCGGACGATCTCATCCACGTCCTTGCTCCGGATACAGATCGGGAAGGCGTCCACGTCGCCGAAAGCTTTAAACAAGGCGCATTTTCCTTCCATCACCGGCATGCCGGCTTCGGGACCGATGTCCCCGAGACCAAGCACCGCAGTACCGTCCGTAATTACTGCCACGAGATTATGCCGGCGGGTAAGGGTGAACGACTTTTCATAATCCTTCTGAATCTCCAGACAAGGCTGGGCTACTCCGGGCGTGTAAGCCAGAGACAGATCATCTTTGTTCTGCACCGGAACACGGGATACGACCTCGATCTTTCCGCCCCATTCGCCGTGCAGGCGTAAAGATTCCTCAGCATAATTCATGGATAATACCTCCATTTTTTATATTTTATGTTCATATTATACAATAAGCAGGCAGAGCAATCAACGGAAATCTGTCATTTCACGCCTGAAGGTAATTTTATCAATATGGAAGGGAGCTTAAAAGTCTTCTGTACGGAGAAGGATAAAGCTTTAAGGTCAGAGTGAATAGATCTCTGTATACTTATTCGTAAAATACCGGAGGAGCGGCGCTGCGGAGAGGGGCTTCTTCGTGATCCGCGCGATCTGCTCCGGCGAGGTATAGAGGCCGCCGTACTGATAAATGTTTTTCCGAAGCCATCCGGTCACGGCGGGAACGCCGTCCCGCGCGAGCACCAGGCCTATTGGCCCGAGCTCCTGCTCCATGGCATCAAGGAACATCCCGTCATAGATGCTGCCCAGAAGATACGTCGGAAAGTACCCAAGGAACCCGGACGACCAGTGCAGGTCCTGCAGGATCCCTTCCCGGTCGTTTTCCGGCCGGATCCCGAGGTATTCCTCCATTTTGTCATTCCAGAGCCCGGGAAGCTCACGGACGTCGAGTTCCTCCCGGAACAGCCTCTTTTCGAGCTCGTGCCGCAGGATGATATGCATGCAGTAGGTGACTTCATCGGCGCGCATTCGGATACATCCGGGGCGTACGTCGTTGATCTTTTTATAGAACAAAGAAAGAGGGATGTCCGTAAGCTCCGGCATGATCTTCTGGATATCACTATATACAGGTGCCCAGAATTGGATGTTTCTTCCGACGATGTTCTCCATGAACCTCGCCATGCCCTCGTTGAGCCCGGCGCTCTTACAGAATTCCGCGTCGGTCCCTTCGAGCTCCTCCGAGACGCCCTGGGAGAAGAGTCCGTGCCCGCCCTCGTGGATGATGCTGAACAAAGGGCCGATCCCGTCGTCCTCAAAGAAATGGTTCGAAACGCGCACGTCGTTCCTGCCGGTTCCAGCAGTCAGCGGGTGTTCGACCTCGTCCATACGGCCGGACTCAAAATCGAAGCCGACGTAACGGAGAAGATACAGGCAGGCCTCACGTTCGTGTGCGATATCATAGTGTCTGTCAAAAGCAGATAGGTCCCATGCCGGTTTTTCAAGGATCCGCGGAAGGAGAGAAGCGAGCCCTTCCCGAAGCTCCGTAAAGACTTTATCTACAGCGGCGCAGTCCATCCCGGGCTCCGCCCGGCCGATCAGCGCGTCATACACGTCCTTCCCCGGATCGGTAAACCTTGAGGTTTCCTTTGCGTTCGCGATCTCCTGTGCGAAAAAAGGAGCCCAGTGCATATAATCGCCGGACTGCTTGGCTTCCTGCCAGGCTCTTCCGGACAATGCGCGGTCCCGAACCGTCTTTTCATAGAAATCCGTCGGAATGTGAATAAAATCCCGGTATTCCCTGAGCGCTGAGGTGACCGTATACGCCCAGCCGGGGGGCAGGCTGCCGAGCGTCTCCGGATCGGACAGCGCTTCGAGCATTTCACCGTACTCCGGGGCCGTCTTCATCCCGAACGCCTTCGTTCGGAGGAACGTGAAGGCTTCGACGCTCCGCTTGACAGCGTTCTTCGGCGCCACGGTCTCAATATCCCACTGGATCCTTGATGCGGCAAAGGCGTACTTCCGGAGTTCTCCGTAGTACGCCTGATATTTTTCAAACAGTTCCTGATTTTTCATCTCTATAAGCCTCAGTAAATGTACCGGCTCCCGCCGATGAACTCCCTGACGATCGAATCCTTCGGAATGTACGCAGTCCGGAGCGGCTTCAGCACGTTGGTAGTCCGGATCAGCTCCTCCAGCCTGTTTTCCTTGATAAACTGTGCATCCAGCGTCTCCATGGCTTCCGGGATCTCATGGATGTACTCCGCGAGGATGCAGAGTTCGTAGTCATGGAAGGTGTCGATGTGTACGATCGCATTCTCCTTGTACGGCGTGATATGCTGCATTTCGCCCGCGTCCACGCTTTTTGCCATAAGGACGGTCTCCTTAAGGCTTCTTCCGCGGCTCTGGTAGTCCCGGATCATGCGCCGTGCGATCCTTATCTGCTCCGGGCGGAGCACACGGTCCCCGGGAGTGACCACACGCGTCCTGGGCGCGACGTAGACGCCTGTTGCAATATCCTTGAGCTTATCGAATATGATGGGGTTCAGCATGTGGATCCCTTCCACGATGATGAGCGCGTCCTTGTCGCCCTGCATTTTGACAGGGTCCTTTCTTGACGAAGTCTTGAAATCATACTGAGGGATCTCTGCTTCATCGCCGTCTTTTAAGGTCCGCACGGCTTCATTGAGCCAGTTCCAGTCCACACAGTACGGAGATTCCCAGTCTTCGGCTTCGGGCGGACGTTCATCGACCGGCAGGAAGAAATTGTCCATGCTGAGCATCCTGACCGGCACGTCCAGATTGGTCAGGTAGTCCTTTAAGCGCATGGCCGTGGTCGTCTTGCCGCTCCCGCTCGGGCCGGTAATGAGCACCACCGGATGGTCCTTCCGGCGCTCCAGGATCCTGACAGAGGCCTTCCCGATCTTGTCGTGGAAGATCTCCTCGCACCGGAACACGAAGGACAGGTCGTCCCTCATGCAGTCATTGATATATTCAACGTCGATTACTCTCATGCCGCGTCCTCCTTTATCTGCTGCTGATCCTTATTATATCAGACACCTGTCAGCGGTTCAACATGGGAAAATCAGGTTGCATAAGAGCGGACTTTCTGTATAATGGTAACAGTGCAGCGGGAGAGTACTCCCGGATCCATAGACCAGAAAGAAGGCATTCATGTTTGAGACGTTTACAGCTACATTATCCACTATGATGGTCGTCATGGTCTGTATTGCCGCAGGGTACGCCGCCGGCAAGGCGAAGATCATGCCTGCAGACTCGGACAGCGTGCTGTCCCGGTGCGAGACGTACATTTTCTGTCCGGCGATGGTCATCAACTCCCTCATGGTGAACTGCACTCTGGACGCGCTGAAAAGTTCCGCCAGGCCTATCCTGTACTGCTTCGGCATCATGGTCCTGGCTTTTCTCATCGGCATCCCCATTGTGAGCCGGCTCGAGCCCAGAGGCTATCAGCGGAATATCCTGAAATATGCCATCATCTTTCCGAATTTCGGCTTTCTGGGCCTCGCGATCGTCCCCCTCATCATGGGGCAGGACGCGCTGTTCGGGTACGTCATGTTCATCCTGCCGCTCAACTTTGGCGTGTATACCTACGGCACGTCGCTCCTCATCAAGGATGAAAGCGGCAAAAAGGGCTTTTTCCGGCGGCTCGTGAACCCGATGTTCATCTCCACTTTCCTCGGGGTGATCCTGGGAGTCACCGGCATCGGCCCGAAGCTCCCGACGTTCCTTAAGACAGGAATTACATACTTAAGCAATTGCTTTTCACCGGTCGCGATGGTGCTGTCCGGCATCGTAGTGAGCCGCTTCGGCCTTAAGATGCTTTTCACGGTCCCGAAGTCCTATATCATGACCTTTCTCCGGCTTATTGCGCTTCCGGTCATCTTTCTGACGCTGCTCCGTTTTTTGGGAGCGGAGAGGGACGTCATGCTGTATACGCTTCTCGCCTTCGGAGCGCCTCTCGGCCTCAACACCATCGTATTCCCGGCGTCTTGCGGCGAGGACACAAGCTCTGGCGCCTCCATGGCGATGGTCTCGCACATCCTCTGCATCCTGACCATTCCGCTTCTCTATGCGGCGATGGTCGGCCTCTCCTGGGTATGACCATCTGCGGACTGCGGAAAGAATGGAAAAAAGTGTTCACTTATGACGCTTTTTGGAGTATAATATTACAAGTGTTCTCGAACAGGAGACAAAAAAACACAAAATAAAAAGAGACGGTCCTGTCGTTTCAGGACCGCCTCCCATGTGTTGCCGGGCTTATGCTGCTTTATGTGCATTGTCCTTGACGGACTGAACTGCGATGACAATAAGACCGACTGCAAGCATGATCGGAATGATCTTAAATGCCGTCCGGAGGAGAGCCATCGCAATGACGCCCACCAGCAGGAAGCCCAGAATGCCGAGTGTGCCGCCGAGGATCTTCCCGACCATCCTGATCACAAACCCGGTAAAGCGGACACATACCAGAACCATCATTACTAAAATTGCAATAATCATTGTTCTCTCCTTTCCGGGACGGTTACTGCGCCGTCCTCATGAGAAGAGGATACATCGGCGGAGCCTGGAAAAACAGGGAAGCCGGAGCAAAATAAGGGCAGTTATTCCGCTTTTTTCCGCGGAGCCCGAGTAACGGAGAAAACCGATGAAAAAAGGCCACAGACTCATCTTTTTCCTCATAGGACTTGCCGGGATGGCGCTTCTTGTCATCCGGCTGGATCCGGAGGAGAACCATTTCAGGGACGTCCTTCACCCGAACACACTGCTGTTCCTGGCCGGGATGCTCCTTCTGTGGGTATTCATCTACGCGATACATACACAGGCCTATTACAGGATCATCGATCCGAAAAATAAAGAGATCCGCTGGATCACCATATACCGGATCGTCGTATCCGGCTTTGCGCTCAACAACCTGACGCCCTTCGGGCTTGCGGGCGGCGAACCGTACCGCATCATGGAGCTCCGCCCGTACATCGGCACGAGGCGCGCGGCTTCGGCCACCTTAAGCTTTACGCTGGTGTTCATCATCGGACATGTCCTCATGTGGATCACCGGTATTGCCGTCTATGTGATCCTGGGCTGCCCCGGAGAAACCTGGATCACGGTGCTTCTCCTGATCACCGCGGCGGTCTTCATCGGCATCACAATGATCTTCTTCCTGAAGCGGAAGGGCGGGATCGTGATGCCGCTTATGAGGCTCGGGCTCAGGATCCCGTGGCTTAAGAAGCACACTCAGAAATTCCTTGATAAGAATGAGGAGCATCTTCGGGAGATCGATGAAAGCTATATTGCGTTCAAGAGCCATCCCAGAAACTTTGCGATGGTAGTGCTTACGGAATACGGCGCGCGGATCGCGGAGAGCCTGGAATATTTCCTGATCTACCTGTACATCGGGCAGAAGGTCAACTTCCTTGGCGGTATCCTGATCCTCAGTATGGCGTCGCTCATCGGGAACCTGTTCTTCATGATCCCGATGCAGGCCGGCACCCGCGAGGGCGGCATGGTCATGGCGCTCCGGTGGCTCGGGATCGACCCCACTGTGGGTGTGCCCGGCGGCCTCCTGTACCGTGTGCGGGACATCCTGCTGAACCTCATAGGCATCGCGTGCATCCTGATCGAAAAGAAGCATGAGGAGAAGTTCCCGCCGGGGGAGGCGGAGGAGCCTGAAATTGCGGAGGACGAAAAGAACGCCGTGTGACGTGAG
>JAFRVD010000092.1 GCA_017441825.1 Lachnospiraceae bacterium | reverse complement strand
TGAGGATGGAAAAAAGCGCGGCCGTGCACTTCGTGCCGGCCGCGCTTTTTTCCATGGGTCAGTCCAGATACAGCCTGAGCTGCCTCATTTCCTTGCCCCAGGAATAGTAGTACTGGTGGTCGATATGGTTCCGGACGTAGTCGAGGGCCGCCTCGTAGTCGGTGTATTCTTCGTCATCAAAGATCAGGCTCGCGTACGTCATTCCGTTCGAGAATACGGTGTTCAGCGCGTCATTGAGGTCCTCTTCCGAGAGGATCCGGAATTCGGTGTCGGGCCGGCCGGAGAGATCGGTCTCTTCCAGCATTTCCACGGTCATTTCCTCGTTCCAGGTGTGCGTGCGTGACGCACGGTCCGCGCCGATGTTGAACCAGGTGTAATCAATGCCTTCTTCATCGTCGTCCCAGGTGACGTCCACCATGCGCCAGGTGTCGTCAACAAGGATCAGGTTCCACATGTGCGTTACGGAATCGCCGAAGGAGATGATCGAGCTGCCCTGGACCAGGCTGTCGCCGTGCTGATAGCGGACGTCAAGTCCTGCCAGTGTCCCCGCAAGGAGGAACGCGTCCGAGTAGCCGTCGCAGTTCGCTTCACCGTTAAGAAGTGCGCCGATCGCGGTATCGTCCTCGTCCGTTTCGTCATCGTCGGTGTAGACGATCCGTTCGCAGAGCGCGTCGTGGATCGCGCGGGCGGTCTCCACAGGATCTTCGTTTTCGCAGGCTTCCGCAAGCTCCCGGGCGCTTTCCAGCGTTTCCTGAAGCCTTTCGGGGAGCTCGTCTTCAGTTTCGTTTTCGAGGGCGCGAAGGATCTCCTGACCCGGGTAGTAGCTGTTTACATGGATCACGACCGCGCCGGTGGTCCGGTTGGTGGAGACGTCATAGTCATAGATGCCGGACTGGGCTAAAAGGTCATAGATCGGGTCCATGCCGTCCTGCTGGAATGAGAAGCCGCCGGCCTTGCCGATCAGCGTCGTAAACAGGTCTTCCGTGCAGAAAAGAGTGATGTCTTCCGCAGCTTCCGAGGTCTTTTCCGTCATGTAGCCGATCGCGTCTTCAAGCGTTTCGAGCGACACCGCATCCGAGACGATCTTTGCGTCCGAATAGTAGATGGTCGTTCTGCTGTAGGCGGTCGAGGCGCTGCTCATGCCGGCCTGTACCTCCAGCTCATGAAGGTGCTGAAGCGAATCCGCAAGCACTGCCTCCCGGAATTCGTCTCCGACCATGTAGAGCCGGAAATCCGTGATGCCTACGGCCCCCATGCGGGAGATCGCTTCGATCATGTCTTCGTCGCTCCGGCAGACCAGGCAGGGCTCGTCCGTATAAGTGACCCTGTAGTAGTCCAGCATGGCCGGCACACCCGCCGTGACCCAGCCGAACGAATCCAGCATGCTGGTCTCGTTCAGGATATCGAGGCCGTCGTCCTCGGAAAGCTCTTCATAGAAGGAAGGCTTGAAGACGATGTAGAATTCTTCGGTCTCATCCGCCGCAAACACTTCGATGGCCGCGTCGAACTGCGCCGCGTCTTCCACTGCGGCGTAAGGATATTCCATCTTTTCCGCGCCGCTCATCGTGATGATGCCGCTCTGGTAGTAGCTGAAGTACGCGCTGATATAGCCTTCCTGGGCCGCGTAGTTTTTCAGGTTGCCGGAGCCGGCCAGCTTCTGAGACAGGGCAGGCGTCGCGATGAGCGTGAACTTCGTGTATCCCTCTTTAAGCATGTCGCGGACCGCTTTGCCCGCCTTTTTCTCCGTGGAGCATTCCGCCCACGGGTCGTCCGTATATTCGACCCGGGACAGCTTGATCACGTGGGTATCTTCATAGTAGCGGATGCTGGAGTCGGCAATGCCTCCCTTGATCTCCAGGATAAACAGCCGGTTCGCGTTATCCGCCATCAGCTTGTCAAACAGCTGTTTATCACAGTCAAACTCAAATTCCTCCGAACCCTTTTCCTTCTCCTCAAGGAAGAGGTCCACCACCTGCTGTTCGGTGGAGAGCTCTTCTCCGGCACGTACGGATAGTGCAGGCACGAGACAGAACATGAGAAGAAGCGCAAATAAAAATGACAGCCTTTTCATTTACGGTCGCCTCCTTGTGCGAATGTTTTCTGTGAGTCAGTATAAGGGCGCTAAAAGGCGGTTGTCAAGAATGGTTAAGAATAATTAAACGAATTCAACGACACGTATAAAAATATGATCACAGAAGATCCTCAGAGAAAACGATCATATTTTATCCGCCGGAAAGAGTTAATAAAACGTAAACGGCGGGATCGCCGGTTATTTCCGTTATGGGAAAGACCGGTGATCCCGCCGTTACTGCTGCGGATCTTGTATAACAGAAAGCCTTTTTATTTTGCCCGGAAGCGCCTTGCGACCTCCCGGACCTGTTCCTTATGGCTTTCGGGAAGCTCCGGGAAGTCTTTCACCGTTTCATACAGCCATTCCGCATATTCCGCAGCCTTTTTGGGATCGATCCTGCGTTCCATGTTTACCCGTTCCAGGAAATTGTCTCTGTAGATAAGCTTAAGCACTTCCTCCGGAAGCATGATCCCATGAAGGTCTATGCCCCATTTGACGGAGAAGAACGGTCCGTCCGTTTCCAGGAAGGCACGCTGATAGATGAGGTGCGGGATCGGATCCTGCTCCATTTCGTTGTCAGTGCCGAAAATAAAGCGGTCCTTATAATCGCAGATGAATTCGCGGCTCCGGTCCGGATGCTGGGAAAGGCTGTAATAGATATCGAAGCAGGGCGTCAGATCCACCTTCATGCACGGATATTTGTCAAACAGAGCGGACAGACGGTCAAAGTGATCGTAGAGGAATAGGAAATGCGCAAAGGTCACTTTGAGGTTCGGATGCCTTGCAAGGATCCGGTCGACCTCATCCCACTTGCTCTCCATCACTTCAAGAGGTACATTGTCCCGGGCCGGTTTATCATCGTCGATTCCTTCCGTATAGCGGAGATACGGCGGCCCTTCCACAAATTCGCGGCTCTTCTGGAAAACGCGCCTTGCGGGAAGCGTAACGGCGCCGCCCACATGATAAAGCACCGGGACATTGTTTGCTTCGCAATAGGAAAAAAGCGGGTCGTACATCGGATCATCCCGCTTTGTTTCCGGACCGGCTTCTCCGTCGCCCAGTTTAACGCCGTCGGAACCGGCTTCCGTCAAAAGCCGGATCTGTTCCCGCACGCCCTCCGGAGAACCGTCAAAGCCCTCGATCCGCCAGGCCGGGTTGCAGTAGATCCTGAACCAGTCCGGCATTTCAGCCTTCATGAGCAGCGCTTCTGCGTCGGTGATGCAGCCGGAGCGTCCGTGCCGGACGCTTAAGATGCACTCTGCATCCAGTCCGGATGCCAGGTAATGGTCATGGGCGTTCCTGAGGAACTGGTCCACGCCGGGTCCGCCGTGGCCATGTACATGTGCATCGATCATTCCGTGATTAAATCGCATATGGATCCCTCCTTGATTCTGTTCCTGATCTTTATTCTTTTGCTACCGAAACATACAGTCCTTCCAGCTGCTTCGGAAGCTTGACTTCGGACAGCAGCGCGTTCAGTTTCTGATCATAATTCACCCGGATGCAGGTGTTTTTATTGAGTACGAGCGTATTCATCCTGTCCGGTTTTGAAGGTTCCCAGCGGGGAATGCCGCCGTGGTTCGGGTCCCCTGTCCTTGCGAAGGCCATGGCAGCGTTGAAAAACTCCGCCTCGGCCTTTTCTGTGACGCCGGGTTCCTGAAGGCCCGGCGCACGGTCCGTGGTGTGGAAAATGAAGCCGAGATCATTCCCGTGCGCGGGAACGATGCCGCCGTAGGAGGGCATATCGAGATCGAACATATACTCCCAGGTGCAGTCGTTCAGGGCGGATCTCCTCGTCATGTAGGAAATGATATAATTCCGGAACATGGCATCGAGAGCGATGAGGTCCACGATCTTCCTGTCCGGGTATGCTTCTCTGAAAAGCGGGAGCAGACGGTCCAGGTCATCCTTCCCGAATTCCTGCAGCAGCCTTTCATTCATTTCTTCTTCGCTCATCCGGTATTTCCTGTACGACATCGCACGGAAGGCGTCGAACTCGCCGAAGGTGCTGCCCACGAGGAGCGGGATCCCTGCGGTCTCTTTACGGAAAGGCACTTCCAGCGGATCTCCGAGATAATAGTTTCCGCGGAAGGGCATTTCACCGGCGTTCACACCGTGGAAACGGTATTTCGTCCGCATCTTTTTAAAGGCTGCCGAGAGAACGCCGAAAGGTACTTCCGAAAGCTCGTCCACGGAGGAAAGAGAGAGCTCTTTCAGGAGGAACTCGCCCATCAGGCGTCCGCTGCCCACGCAGTCGACCAGTGCGCCGCCCTGGACGCCGGACATGATGATGCCTTTATGGAACAGTCCGTCCGCCGCAGGCGTCTGGATGAGGGCGGTGACCTTCATTCCGCCGCCGGACTGGCCGAAGAGGGTCACATTTCCGGGATCTCCGCCGAAACGTTCGATGTTGTCCCGGACCCAGCGGAGGGCAGCGACCATATCCGCGATGCCCTGGTTTCCGGAATTCCGGTACTTTTCGCCGAATTCGGAAAGATCGCAGAAGCCGAGCACATTCAGCCGGTGGTTCAGGGAGACCACGACCACATTGCCGTACCGGGCCATCTCGTCGCCTTCGCAGATATCATCGGCGGAAGAGGAGCCGAAGGACATGGCGCCGCCGTGGAGCCAGACCATGACCGGCCGCTTTTCACCGTCGCAGCCGGGTGTCCAGATATTCAGGTTCTGGCAGTCCTCGCTGAGAGGCGTGTACCTGGATACGTCTGTCAGGCCCTTGCTGGGCGGCCCTCCGGTGTCCACGGCGGCACAGCCGTAGCCGTAGCCGGTCGCTTCAAAAACGCCGTCCCAGGATACCGGTTCCGGATCCTGAAAACGTTTCGCCTTCGCGTAGGGGATGCCTTTGAAAACCGACAGGCCGTCATACTCGTAGCCATGCACGGTGCCGCAGGTCGTAGAGACAAAGACAGCCTCGTCATCATAACGAAAATACTTGGTCATACAGATACCTTCCTTTTCTTTTCCTGCATATACTGGAGCGTGACGAGAAACAGTCCCGCAGCCAGGATCAGTACGCCGTCTCCGACGAACGTAGCTTCATAGCCGAAGCGGGTCACGACGAACCCGCCGATGATGGGCGCAAGCGCGTTTCCGATGTTCTGGCCGATCTGGATGGTGCTGACCGCAACGCCTGCGCGGGATCTGTCCAGGGCCTTTACCGCGTTGGCCTGCACGGACGGCGTGCCGTTTCCCTGACCGAACGCCTTGCAGACGGCGGCACCCAGGAAGAAGGGCAGCGATCCGCCGATCCCAATGAGCGCCATTCCCGCTGCCGCGAAGAACACGGAGGGGATCAGGATCGGATAGACGCCAAAACGGTCCTGCAGCTTCCCGGAGATGGGCTTCAGAACGATCATTACAACAGAATATAACGTATAGAATAAGGCGATCCGTTCAATGCCGCGTTCCGCCGCAATGCTCTTCAGATAGGTCGTGACCAGGCTGTTTCCGGCGGAGAATATTGCCGCCAGGAGCATGAAGCTCGTGAATTCCACAGCAAACAGATTGGAAAGCCGGAATTGTCCTTTTTGAACTTTCGGTTTTGGCTCTTCGTGATAGGGCACCAGCAGATAGCCCAGGATGCAGCCGAAAGCGATCAGTCCCGCCACGAGAAAGGCGGCGCGGTAACTGACGTTGTCCGCGATAGCGAAGCCGATCCCGGGACCGAATGCCTGGGAGAGCACGCTGGCCATTGCCGCGTAGCCCATGCCTTCCCCCATGCGTTCTTTCGGGATAAACGAAGAAATATATGCCATGCAGGTGACGCTGACAAAGGAAAAGAAGACGCCGGTCAGAAGCCGGAGCGCCATCAGCATCCCGATGCTTTTGACAAAGAAATGCAGGATCAGGCAGATACCGTAGCCGATGTTGATATAGATGAGAAGGCGTTTTCGGTCGATCCTGTCAGAGATCACGCCCGCGAACGGGCAGACAAAGAGAGAAGCGAGAGACATGAGACCCGCAGCCGTAGATGCCAGCTTGAGGTCCGCGCCCAGCGTCCTTGCGTATTCGGTGACCAGAGAGGTCGTCATCATGCCGATGCCGCCGTCCAGCATATAAAGAATGACGACGGTAATAAAGGGGATCGTAAACAGCGGCGCCTTGCCGCCGGTTTTTGTACTTACGGGTTCCATGAAGGCTCCTTCCGCAGTTTATACAGACAGCAGGATCACTGCTGTTATTCTCAAAAAAGGGGATGCCTGCAAAACTGCAGACATCCCCCGGTATGGAGAAGCTTACTTCGCGTTGTAACGGTCTACAGCAGCCTGATAGCATGCGATGCAGTCTTCGATATGATAATCTTTCAGCTTCTGCGCGAAATCCGCGTACGGAGTGTTGTCTTCGCCGATGATGTACTTGACCATATATTCCTGTACAAGAGTCTTGATATCGGTCATGTACATGGCGATGGTCTCGTTCTCCTCGGTATTCAGCTTAACGCCGCTCGGAAGCGCGACATTCTTTGTGGGGCTGGCCCAGAGCTCGATGCACTCGATCTGCGAGCTTCTTCCTTCCGGAGAGGTCGCGATCTGAAGCTTGTTGCCTGCTTCAAAGTTCGTAAAGCCGTTGCCGTACGCCCGCATCGCGTAGTAGCCGAGTTCGTCCGAAGGTGTCAGGTCGCCTTCCGGATGAAGGATCTTATCCGTATAGGTAATGACGCCGTCTTCCACGGTATAGGACTCGCCTTCGATACCGTAATAACGGAAATTGGTGCCTTCCTCCGTGAACAGGTAGTCCAGCCACTTAGCTGCAAGGACCGGATCCTCACAGGCAGTGGTAACGTAGATCTCCTGGCCGACGGTGCCTTCGCCCACGCATTTGGTGAATTCGTCGCCTTCATTCAGAACGACACCCGGGAAGCCCTGGAAGTAAACGCTGTTGGAGATGTAGCCTGCATCCGTCAGGAAGCTGCCGCTCATGAATCCGAACCAGATGTCATACAGCATGGTCTGGTTGTTTTCGATGTTGGAGTAGTCGCCGGTGATGACGGGGTTGCCTGCCGTGAAGTTCTTGTCGACCAGGTCTTCCGCATACCAGTCGCGCATGGTATTGAGCCAGTCTTCAAAACCGGGCATCAGCGGGCCGTAGCCGACTTTTCCGGTTTCATAATCGTACTGCCAGTAGTTGTTTGACCAGTCGGTATTGACGCCCCATGCGAGAGAAAGGGCGGTGCCGCCGTCGGACTCCAGAGTCATGGGTGCGGACATTCCGTTGTCGCGGCATTTCACGAGAAGATCATGCCAACCCTCGACCGTGGTCGGAAGCTCTTCACCCATTTCGTCCAGAATGTCTTTCCGGTAGGAGATACCGTAAGCGGGGCCTTCGCCTCTGACTTCCGTGTCGGTTCCGAGGATCGTACGGATGCCGTGGAACTTGCCGTCGTCGTAAGCCGCTTCTTTTTCGATCTTCGGATCGGAATGGACGAGAGCGCTGTAGTTCGGCATGTATTCCATCAGCTCATCCATATCGACCAGAACGCCGTCCTCGATACCCTGCTCATAGCCACCGGTATAGGTCTCCGTGCCGCCCTGGATGATGATGTCCGGATATTCTCCGGTACTGAATAACAGATGGAAACGGTCCAGCATTTCAGTCTGGCCGCAGGTCTGCCACTCGATGTGCACGCCTGTCCGTTCTTCCATGGCCTGAATACCCTTGATCTCATTGGGGTCTGAAAGCAGTGCGGATTCCCACACTGTCAGGACCGTCAGGGTCTTCTTCTCATCTGTCAGCGGGAGCTCAAGGCCGTTGATGTTTTCCTTGGCTGTTTCTTCTCCGCCTTCTTCATTCTCTGCTTCCTGTTCTGCCTGGGGCGTGCTGTCCTGGGTTCCGCCGGGCGCGGCGGTACAGCCGGCCAGCATGCCGAGGACGAGCGCAAGCGCAAGCAGCATTGCAAGATACTTCTTCATGCAATTTTCCTCCCTTTTTAGATTAACATTACACTATATCTCAGCTCTTCACCGCTCCCAGCGTCATACCCGTAACGAAATACTTCTGTACGAACGGGTATATGCAGAGGATCGGAAGAGTAGATACCACGATACAGGCGTACTCGATCGCCTTTTTGTACATTGTCGCGCTGTTCTGAAGACTCTGTGTGTTTGTGATGTCAGAAGTGGTGGTGATCAGGATCTCCCTGAGCACCATCTGCAGCGGATAATACTGCTGCTTGTTCGGCAGATATAAAAGCGCCGAGAAGTAATCGTTCCACTTTGCGACCGCCGTGAACAGCATGATGACGGCAAAGGTCGCCTTGCAGAGCGGCAGGATCACGTGGAACAGCACCTTGATATCCGTCGCGCCGTCGATCCTGGCTGCTTCCTCCAGCTCCTGAGGCACATTCTGCATGGAGGTACGCATCAGGATGATATTGAATACGCTGAGCGCGCCGGGGATGATCATGGAATAAGGCGTATCGACCAGGCCGATCTTCCTGATGATGATATAGGTCGGGATCATGCCGCCGTTGAAGAGCATCGTAAAGGAGATGAGCAGCATGAAGAAATTCCGCATGAACATCCGCTTTCTGGAGAACACATAACCTGCGATGGATGTGAGCACAGCCGTCAGCGCACAGGTGGAAACGATATAGATCAGGGTATTCCTGTAAGCCATCCACAGCTTCTTGTACTTCAGAATGATGCGGTAGGGCGTAAGGTCCACCTTGCCAAGAGGCCGGAATATCAGTTTCGTATAGACGTTCAGCTTTTCGGGACTGCTGATGGAGCCCATGATGATGTGGATGATGGGCGCCACGCAGACAAAGGCCACTAAGAGCAGGATGATGACGTCGATGATCAGGAATATGACTCTGCCGGGGGTGATTTTGTATTTCATTCGGTTATCCTCTGCGTATTTCGGAAAACATCGGGTAAAGCCTTCGAATAAGGCGTCAGAACATGGAGACTTCCGTAGTTTTTTTCAGTATGAAATTGGAAGTCATCAGCATGATGGTCCCGATGATGGAATTGAACAGGCCTACCGCCGTGGCGAGGCCGAAGTTCGAATCCAGCATGCCGACCCGGTACACGTAGGTATTGATCACGTCCGAAACGTCATAGTTGGAAGCGTTATAGAGAAGCAGGATCTTGTCTGCGCCAACGGAGAAGACCATACCCATCCGCATGATGAACATCATGATGATCATGGGGGTGATCCCGGGGATCGTGACGTGCAGACACTGGCGGACACGGCCTGCGCCGTCCACCTTGGCCGCGTCATAGAGCTCCTGATCCACGGAACTGAGAGCGGCAAGATAAATGATGGAGCCATACCCGACAGACTGCCAGGTGCCGGACAGGATGTAGATCGGCCGGAACCATTTGGAGCTGTTCAGAAGATTCTGGGAAGAGCCGCCGGTCATGCGCGCGACCCATTCCGAAATAAAGCCGCCGGACTTGGTGAACCCGACCACCAGGCCCATTGCGACTACCGAAGAGATAAAGTAGGGCATGTAGCTGATGGTCTGGACCGAACGCTTGAACGCCTTCAGACGGATCTCGTTCAGAAGAAGCGCGAAAATGATGGGCGCGGGGAAATTCACGAGAAGGTCCAGAACGCCGATGATGACCGTGTTTTTGATGAGACGTCCGATATAGGGACCGGTAAAGAACTGCCTGAAATTCTGGAGACCGATCCATTTGCTTCCGAAAAAGCCTTTGATGGGCGTAAACTTTTCGAAAGCCATGACCAGGCCGACCATAGGCGCATAATGGAAGATCCCGAAATAGACCAGGATGATGACCAGGAAGATGTAAAGAACTTTGTTGCGGCGGATATCCACCCAGAGGTTATGGAAAAACGCATGCTTGCCGACGATGTATCCTCTGTACTGTTTCTTATCTGTTTTTTTCTTGCCTTTTTTGTTTATTTCAGCCATATCTGCACTCCGACTTGTAAAGACAACTGGTACTTTTTTTATTATAAATGGGTTTTGCGTGCTGGTCAAGTACAATAAAAACCGAATCATGACGGCAGCGGGCGAGCCGCTTTTCCGGCTGCCGCGGCCGGATCCGTCCATATGCGGAACCTTGACGAAATATGTCAATTAGGGTAAGTTTGTTATATACCGGAGAGTCTCCCGGAGGAGACCCCGTCTGTGACCGGAAAGCATTTGCGTCTTTCCGCGGATCAGGGACAAGGATGATATGTCTATAGAAACAGACGTCAGAAAAGGAGTGGAGAAGAGAATGGATTTCACGGAATTTATCGAAAAAGTGGAAGGCAGCATCGTCCTTCCGATGACCGGAGAAGAACAGAGTACTTTATATATCAAGGACGTGGTGTACGCGGCATACGGGGAGCTTGAGCTCCACCTTCAGATCCTGCTGCCCACAAGCCCGGCAAAAAGGATGATGCCGCCCATGCCGGAGGAGCTTAGAAAGCAGTTCGGGCTCCCGGAGTTTACGCCGGACTGGAGCTTCCCGCTCATCGTTTACGTTCCGGGCTCGGCCTGGGCAAAGCAGAACGTGTACGGCGAGATCGCCGATCTTTCCCGCTATGTGGACAGGGGCTTCGCTGTCGCTGTAGTCGAGTACAGGGATTATACGCTGGCGCCGTTCCCGGCGCCCATCGTGGACGCGCGGAACGCTGTGCGCTTCATGAGAAAGAACGCGAAGCAGTTCGCGGTGGATCCCGGCAGGATCATCCTCGCGGGGAATTCCTCGGGCGGCCATACGGCGGCTTATGCGGGCATCTTCCATGACGACGATGAAGACACGAACCTTTACCCCGGCGTCTCCGCCGAGGTGAACGGCATCATCAATTTCTACGGCTCCACGGATTTCACGTTCCCGGACAGCAACCCGATCACCGCGGAGAAGCACAACAAGCCCGACAGCCCGGAAGGCATGGAGATGGGCGGCGTGGACCTCGATGAGAATCCGGACCTCCGGGATAAGCTCACCGTCGCGTGCAATATCACGAAAGAGACGGACATCGTCCCCATGCTGATCTTCCACGGAACAGCAGACCGGGTGGTGAACTGCAAATGCAGCGTGAACCTGTATCGGAAGCTGAAGGAATGCGGCAAGGACGTGTCGCTCTACCTTCTCAAGGGCTCCGACCACGGCGGACCGGAATTCTTTGCGCCCAGGATCCTGCAGATCGTTTCGGATTTCGCGCTCAAGGTATTTGCATAACATTTCAGATTTTGCTCTCAGGATATTGGCATGGTAATTTAACTCAGGGAGGGTAAGGCATGGCAGTGCAGACTCAGTGGTACAAGGATGGCGTGTTCTATCAGATCTGGCCCAGGAGCTTCAAGGACGGAAACGATGACGGCATGGGAGACCTTTACGGCGTTATCGAAAAGCTCGATTACATCAAGAGCCTCAACGTGGACGGCATCTGGTTCTCCCCGCTGTATCCTTCGCCCGGCGCGGACTGCGGCTACGATATTTCGGACTACATGGATATCGCCGCGGAATTCGGCGGAATGGAGGCGTTTAAGACGCTTCTTTATGAAGCGCACGCGCGCGGGCTTCGGATCATCATGGACCTCGTGGTAAACCACACGAGCGACGAACACGAGTGGTTTCAGAAGTCCCGGCAGCGGATCGACCCCTACACGGATTACTACATCTGGCGGCCGGAAAAGCCGGACGGGAAGCTCCCGAACAACTGGAATTCCATGTTCGAGGGCGGCACGGCCTGGCAGTGGGACGACGTGCGGCAGGAGTACTACCTGCATCTCTTTGCGATCAAGCAGCCGGACCTCAACATGGACAACCCGCTGGTCCGCGAGGAAGTGAAGAAAGTTCTGAAGTTCTGGCTCGACCAGGGAGTGGACGGCTTCCGCGAGGACGTGATCACGTTTATCAGCAAGGCTGAGGGCCTGCCGAACGACCTGCCGATCCCCGGCGCCGCGGGCATCCTGAAATACAACCACGGCCCTCACATCCATGAATACCTCCAGGAATTCCGCCGGGACGTGCTATCCCATTACGACTGCATGACGCTTGCGGAAGCGCCGATGGTCTCTCCGCGGAAGGCACTCCGGTATATCTCGGAGAAGAACCCGAAAAAGCACGACATCGACATGATGATCCAGTTCCAGTGCATGTGCGCGGACTGCCTCTTTACCGACTATGTGCCGCTCAGGTTTTCGCTCCGCCGCCTGAAGCGCGCGTTCCGGAAGTGGCAGACAAAGCTCTACGGCCGTGCCTGGAACATGCTGTACCTCGAAAACCACGACCATCCGCGCGTGATCTCGCGCTACGGGTCGGAGAAATACCGCACGGAATCCGGCAAGGCGCTGGCCGTGTCTTATCTCTTCCAGCAGGGTACGCCGTTTATCTACCAGGGGCAGGAGATCGGCATGATCAACTGGCGCCCGGAGAGTACGTCGATGTACGAGGACGTGCAGACGGTGAACCAGCACGTGAACGACCGGGAAAAGAAGCGGCTTAAGCTCTACCACCGCGCGTCCCGGGATTCCGCGCGGACGCCTGTCCAGTGGAATGCCGGAAAGAACGCGGGCTTTTCGGACCATGAGCCGTGGTTCTACGTGAACGAAAACTATCAGGAGATCAACGTGGAAGCGGAGGAACAGGATCCGGAGTCCCTCCTCAATTTCTACAGGAAGGCCGTGGCGCTCAGGAAGAGCCTTCCGGTGGTCCGGGACGGGAAGTACCGGGAGTACCGGAAGCGCTCCGGAAAGCTCTACGTCTACGAACGGTACATGAAGAAGAGAAGCTCGAATGCGCCGGATCCGGGGCGGCTTCTCGTGATCGCGTCCTTTTCGAAAAAGCCGCAGGAAATGAAACTCCCGAAGGGGTTTGACGCCGGGAAGGCAAATCTGCTTCTGGGGGCCCTTTCCGGGGAGCAGGAAGCCGGATTCCGGGAGACCGGGGTCCTCAGGATGCCGCCATATGGGGCCTATGTGTTCCATTTTGATTCATAAACAGAAAAACCCGCGGAAGCAGACCGTCTGTTTCCGCGGGTTTTTGCGCGGCCCCGGCAGGGGCCTTATGAAGGGGGCGGGAGCCCGGAAAATTAAAGCATCATCCGGTAGATATTCATGACGTCCTCTTTGTCAAGCGTCACAAAGCCGCTGATGGTGCCGGGACGTCCGTCGCCGTATACGCAGGATTCAGCCATCCGTTCGATGTCTTCTTCCTTCGCGCCAAGCTCAATGCCTTCGTATACGAGGCCGCTCCTCGGATTCGGGCGTACGCCGCCTAACTCTATATAGCTGATCCCGCAGTCATCGAGCGACTTTTTCACGCGGCCGAGCAAGCCGCTCCTTACGACCGAGCCGCCGCCGTAATGGATCAGGACCTTCGTGCCGCCGAAGCGCTTTACGTACTTTCCGGCGTCGTTTTCCGTGTCCTTGCCAAACGCGAAATAAGTGGGGGAGTAAAATGTGAAGTTGTTCATGATGCTTCTCCTTTTAAAGAAATACTGTGATATCAGCCGGCTTTTCCGGCGTCTTTTTGAATGCCGGGCTCACGGTCGAGCGCCCGGGCAAACAGGAACATGAGGATGCCCACCGCCATAAGGATCACTGCGATAGCCGCAAACGTCTTCGGGATGCCGGCCCATTCGGCCACATACCCGAAGACCGCTCCGCCTATCACTGCGCAGAACACAGTGGACGCGATGCTGTAGATGCTCTGTCCCGTGGCGCGGATCTCCGGCGGGACGGTATGGTCTGTATAGAGGATCACGGTGCCGTACACGAGGATCAGGCAGAAACCCGAGATCAGGTTCATGCCGATGGCGACCCAGGCGTTTCTTGTGAGCGCCATCACGATAAACCGGACGCCCTCCAGAAACATTCCGAGTGCAAGTGCCTTACGGACGCCGAAGGCTTTGTAGAACCTGTCCGCAAACGGCCAGAAGGGAACCTCGGACATGGCCATCACGAAGACCAGGAGGCCTACGAGCTCACCGCCGGCAAATTCGGTGAAATAGAGTGTATAGAACTGGGAATAGAAGGTCATTGCGAGCATCAGGATGACCTGCATGGAGATCACGAGGAGGAACGTCTTCCGCCTGAGAAGCTCCTTTACGATGCCGAGCTCGCCGCCCCGGCGCTTTTCTCTTGGCGCGCGGTCCGTCCTTCCGGAGCGGAGACCGGCCATCGAAAGCGCGGAAGACGCCATAAACAGGCTGTAGATCCAGAACATGCTTCTGTACTTTGTGCCGATGAAATACCCGACCACAAGCATGGACACCGCATAGCCGACTGACCCGAAGGTCCGTATGGTGCCGAACGAATAGCGGCTCTTCCGGGTCTCCAGCATCTCGAGAGTGAAGCCGTCAAGGAGCGCGACGATCGGCTGGAAAAAGATATAGAACACCGCGTTTGCGAGAAGGAGCACCCAATAAGCTTCACTGACGTAAAACCCGAGGGCGGTCAGTCCGCCCATGAGGAAGATCATGATGAGGACGTGCGAGCGCATCTTTGCGCGGTCGCTCGCGATTCCGAGGACCGGTTGGAACAGAAGCGCCGTGATGATCCCGACGGACGCCAGCACGCCGATCTTCCCTGTGGAAAGGCCGATGCTCTTCAGATACAGATTGCGGTAGGAATTGAACAGGGCCTGTCCTGCGTAGTAGATGAGATATGGAAGGATCAGCCGGATCGGGAAGCGTTCTTTCTGCATGGGTCTCAGGTCTCTCTCAGGGGTTATGATACTGCAGCTACAGGGCCATCTTAGCATACAACCCAAGGTTTGTAAATTTCACCTTACGTGTTCCTGCGAAAGCACCGCTTGAGGTAGTGTACATTTTGCCGGAATGTGCTATGATAGTGGAAAGACATCGGAGGCCCTGGCCATGAAAGAGTTACTGTCGCTGCAGTTTACCATATTCGTTCTCCTTGCGGTCGGATTCCTTGTTAAAAAGATCCGAATCGTGGGAGCAGAGGGCCAGCGGAACATCACTGACCTCGTGATCTACGTGGTGCTGCCGTGCAATATCGTCCTGAGCTTCCTCTCCGGGATGACCCGGGACACGCTTCGGGACTGTCTCACGATCCTTCTGATTTCCATCGGAATACAGGTGTTCGGCGTGATCTACGGGAAGCTCCTTTACAGGAACCAGCCCGAGGACCGGAAGAAAAGCCTGACGTACGCCATTATCTGCTCAAACGCGGGCTTCCTCGGGAACCCCATTGCGGAAGGCGTCTTCGGAGCGACCGGGCTCATGTACGCGAGCGTGTACCTGATCCCGCAGAGGATCATGATGTGGTCTGAAGGCCTCGCGATCTTTTCCGGGGAAAAGGACCGGAAGGGGACCCTGAAAAAGGTAGTGACGCACCCCTGCGTGATCGCGTGCGTGATAGGCATCATCCTGATGCTCACAGGGGCGGAGCTCCCGGAGCTTATCAAGACGCCGCTTTCGACCATCGGCCGGTGCAACACGGCGCTGTCCATGTTTGTGATCGGCATGATCCTCGCGGACATCGATTTAAAAACGATCCTTGACAGAACGGTCGTCTGGTATACGGTGAACCGCCTTGTGATCATTCCGCTTCTGGTATACGGCGTGTGCCTTTTGCTTCCCGTGAGTTCTGTTGTCCGCGGCGTGAGCGTGCTCCTTGCGGCCATGCCCGCCGGCGCGACCACCAGCATGCTGGCGCTGAAGTACGGCCGCGACCCCGGATTCGCGACGCGGCTCGTGGTCTTTTCCACACTGTGCTCGATCCCGGCCATCATGATCTGGAGCATGATCCTGAAATAGAATTTAAGCCAAGGAGGCCAAATTATGAAGATCACCAATATGACGCTTTACGAAGTTCCGCCGCGCTGGCTCTTCCTGAAGATCACGACTGACGAGGGCATCACGGGCTGGGGCGAGCCCATAGTGGAGGGCCACTCCGCCACAGTGAAGGCCGCAGTGGAGGAACTTAAGCCCATGCTCATCGGGAGCGACCCCTTAAGGATCGAGGACCTCTGGCAGCAGATGTACCGGACGTTCTTTTACAGGGGCGGCCCGGTGCTCATGAGCGCGATCTCCGGTGTGGACCAGGCGCTCTGGGACATCAAGGGGAAGTACTACGATGCGCCGGTCTATGAGCTTCTGGGCGGCTCCGTCCGCGATAAGCTCAAGGTTTACCGGTGGATCGGCGGGGACCGGCCCGACGACGTTGCGCGCGGCGCCCGGCAGGCCTACGATGAAGGCTACCGCGCCGTCAAAATGAACGCGACAGAGGAAATTCATTACGTGGATTCCTTCGAAAAGATCGAGAAGGTCTCTGAGCGTATTCAGGCCATCCGGGACACCCTCGGCATGAAACTGGACGTTGCCGTGGATTTCCACGGCCGTGTCCACAAGACCATGGCGAAGGTGCTTGCGAAGGAGCTTTCGCAGTTCCACCTCATGTTTATTGAAGAGCCGGTGCTTCCGGAGAACAACGACGCGCTCCGGGAGATCGCGAAGTACACGGAGACCCCCATCGCGACCGGCGAGCGGATGTTCAGCAGGTGGCAGTTCCGGCCGCTGTTCGAGCAGGGGATCGTGGACATCGTCCAGCCCGACCTGTCCCACGCGGGCGGCATCAGCGAATGCAAAAAGATCGCGGCCATGGCGGAGGCCTATGACGTGGCCGTCGCGCCGCACTGTCCTTTAGGCCCCATCGCGCTTTCCGCGTGCGTCCAGCTCGATTTCTGCACGCCCAACGCGTTCATCCAGGAGCAGAGCCTGGGGATCCACTACAACAAGGGCGGCGATCTCCTGGACTACATGAAGAACACGGAAGCGTTCAAATATCACGAAGGCTTTATCGACGCGATGCCGGGGCCGGGCCTCGGTATTGAGGTCAATGAAGAAAAGGTGCTTGAGGCTGCGGCAGTCGGGCACTCTTGGAAGAACCCGCAGTGGCGGAACTTTGACGGTACCGTTGCGGAGTGGTGATCATAAAACAACATAGATGAACAGGAGGAAAGTATGAAGAAATTTGTTTACTACGCACCTACGGAGATCGTGTTCGGCAAGGATACGGAGCTTCAGACTGCAGCACTCGTGAAGAAAAACGGCGGAAGCCGGGTCTTTGTGGTCTACGGCGGCAAGTCGGCAGTGAAAAGCGGGCTTCTCGACCGGGTCATGAATAACCTTCGGGAGAACGGGGTCGACGCGCTCGCGATGGGCGGCGTGGTCCCGAATCCGCTGGTTTCCACCGCGCGCGAAATGGTGAAAGCGGCGCTTGAGTTCAAGGCGGACTTCATTTTAGCCGTTGGCGGCGGCTCCGTGATCGACACGGCAAAGGGTGTTGCGCATGCAACGGCGGATCCTTCGCATGACATCTGGGAATACTGGACCGGCACGCCTGTGAAAAAAAGCCTGCCGATCGGCACCATCCTGACCATTTCCGCGGCAGGGTCCGAGACCAGCAATTCGGCCGTTTTAACGAACGACGCGAAGGTCCCGCCCACAAAGCGCGGCATTACCACGGACTTCAACCGCTGCCGCTTCGCGATCATGAATCCGGAGCTTACGATGACGCTTCCGAAGTACCAGATCGGCGCAGGCGCTGCGGACATCTTCATGCACACGTCCGAACGGTATTTCGCGGCCATCCTCGGCAATCACCTGACGGATGAGATCGCGGAGGGCCTGTTCCGGGATATTATCGAATACGGGCCGAAGGGCGTTCAGGATCCCACAGATTATGAAGCGATGAGCGAGATCATGTGGTGCGGAAGCGTTTCCCACGTGGGCCTCACGGGTGTGGGCGCGAAGGGCGACACCGCAAGAGAAGGCGACTGGTCCTGCCATCAGCTCGGCATGGCGATGTCCGCGCTCTATGATTCCACTCACGGCGCGACGCTGACCGCGGTCTGGGCCGCCTGGTGCCGGTATGTGCGGGGCGAGAACCTTGCGCGGTTCGCGCAGTTCGCCCGTAAGGTCTACGGGATCACGGAAGAGGACGATCTCAAGGCGTCTGAAGAAGGCATCGAAAGGACCAACGCGTTCTTCAGGAGTCTCGGCATGCCGCTGTCCCTGACCGAGCTTCTCGGCTTCACTCCCGACGATGAGACGATCGAAAAGATCGCGACGGAGTGCACGTATGACCGCACGAGAAAGATCGGATCGTTCAAATCCCTGGATTACGACGACATTGTCGCGATCTACAAGGCCTGCAGATAACCCGGGAGTTTTATGAACGTCTTCCGGCGGCGCCGCCTGAGAGCCGGAGAAAGGAAACTTATGCCGCAAAGCAATTTACGGATGATTACGAGACTGATGCTGCGCCTGCTTCCGGTACAGGTCCTTTTAGCCGCCGTGGGAGCAGTCAACGGACTGGTGTCCGGCTATTTTGCCAGCAACTATGTAGGTGTAGACGCAATGAGCGCGGTGGGGCTTTACAGCCCCGCCAACATGCTCGTGACTTCCATCGGCACGATCCTTGTGGGAGGTGCCGCCATCATCTGCGGAAAGTACCTCGGGCAGAACGAGCAGAAGAAGCTACAGGGGACGTTTTCCCTGGTCATGCTTCTGGCCGCCGGGATCGGCATCTTATTTACGGTCCTGTTCCTTGCAATGGGCGCGTTTGACCTGACAGGCTTCTTTACGAAGGACGAGACACTCAGGCCGATCTTCAACCGCTACCTGATGGGCCAGGCAATCGGCGTCCTGCCGCTCGTATTAGGCGCCCAGCTCGCGCCGTTCCTCGCGATGGAAAACAGGCCGCGGCGGACGTTTGCGGCAAGCATCGTGTACATCATTACGAACCTGATCCTGAACGTCGTGTTTGTGATGGTGCTTGACATGCAGGAGATGGGCGTCGCGCTGTCCTCATCCATCGGCATGTGGGTGTTCATGGGCGTACAGGCCCAGTACTTCCTGACGAAGAGATCGTCGCTGAAATTTACCGTGAAGGACCTTCCGTTCAGGGAGATCAGGCCGGTTTTCGTGATCGGCTTCCCCGGTGCGGCCACGAACCTCTATCAGACGCTGCGCGGGATCATCGTGAACAAGCTCCTCATCACGTATGCGGGGAGCGTCGGGCTGCCCGCGTTTTCCGCGGCGGGAAGCGTCCTCGGCATCTTCTGGGCGATCCCGGGCGGTATGATCGCGGTGTCCAGGCTTCTCTTAAGCGTGAGCGTAGGAGAGGAGGACCGGCAGACCATTGCCGATATCATGCGCGTCATGATGCGCGTTTTCATACCGATAATGCTTGCGGTGATCGGCCTCATCATCGTCTTTTCGGATCCCCTGTCCTCGGTCTTCTTCCGGGATTCGGAGCCTGAAGTCCATGAACTCATGCAGACGGGCCTCAGGATCCTGCCGTTCTGCATGGCGCTCAGCATCTTCACCATGCATTTCAACTGCTATTCACAGCTGATGGGCAGGCAGGTCCTCGTGAACGTGCTGGCTGTTTTGGACGGCGTGGTCTGTGTGTCCGCATTTTCCGCGCTCCTTACACCGGGTATGGGCGTAACGGGGGTGTACGTTGCAAACGTCCTGAACGGCATCGTGATCTGCCTGTGCTTTATCGGGTATTCCTGGGTCAGAGGCAAGGCGTTCCCGAACAATATGGAGAAGCTTCTCGCGATCCCGGAGGGCTTCGGCGTGCCGCCGGAGGAGCGGCTTGACTTGAGCGTCAGGACTTCCGAGGAGGTGGTCCGGGTCGCGGAGCAGGTGCAGCATTTTGCGCGCAGCCGGGGGATCGACGAACGGCGTGCGTACTATGCGGCACTTGCAATGGAGGAGATGGCCGGGAACATTGTGGAGCACGGCTTCACAAAGGATAAGAAGAGGCATTCGGTGGATGTCCGCGTGATCCACAAGGATGATAGCGTCATGCTGCGGATCAAGGACGACTGCGTGCCGTTCGACCCGGAGGCCCGGACAAAGATCCTTGCGGGCGACGACCCTGCGAAGAACATCGGCATCCGGATGATCTACCGGATGATCAGGGACATCAGCTACCAGAACCTTCTGGGCCTGAACGTCCTGTCCATGAAAATTTAAACGCAGAGCTTTCCGAGCCGGATTTGGAGGAACCTTCTGACATGAGATACCGCTGTGTGATCCTGGATCACGACGACACCGTTGTAAACAGCACGAAAACGGTCCACTATCCCTGCTACGCGGAGTTTGTCCGGAAATTCTATCCGGAGAAGCCGGTAGTGTCCTTTGAGGACTACATCCGCTACAATTTCCATCCGGGCGTAGTGGAGTTTTTCCGGAATATAGTGGGACTCAGCGAAGAGGAGTCGCTCCGGGAGTCGGCGTACTGGAACGCGTACGTGAAGAAGCACGTGCCGGAGGCCTATCCCGGGATCCGTGAGCTTCTCAATGACTTCCGTGCGGCGGGCGGGATCATTACTGTGATCTCGCATTCCTACAAGGAAAACCTTCTCCGGGATTACCGGGAAAACGATCTCCCGGAGCCTGAGCTTGCGTTCGGCTGGGAGGTGCCCCGGGAAAAGCGGAAGCCGCACCCGGACACTGTTTTCGAGATCCTTTCCGCATTTGATCTTAAGCCGGCGGAGTGCCTGATGCTCGACGATATGAAGCCCGGCCTCGACATGGCGCATTCTGCCGGGATCGATTTTGCAGCGGCAGGCTGGGGAAACCCCGTGCCGGAGGTGCGGGAATACATGACGGAGCATGCGGACTGGTATTTCGGGACTGTGGGGGAGTTCAGGGAGTTTTTGCTTGGGTGAATAGTTAAATGAGAGGCCCCTCATCCGGCCCTTCTATCCACCTTCCCCCTTGGGGGGAAGGCATAAAAAGGCTTCCCCTTGAGGGGAAGCTGTCAGTCCGAAGGACTGACTGATGACGTGTATAAAAGGACCGTCCTAGGAGGACGGTCCTTCGTGTTTTTCGAGATACTGGCGGACCGTATTTTTCCAGCCGCCGAAGAAATAGTAGGCCATGATGGCGAGGGTCCGGAGAAGAGACGCGATCAGCATCGCGTAGAACACGCCGTGGTAGTTTCCGGTGCGGACCGCAAGGAGCCAGACCAGCGGGATCCTTGAGAAAGCCCCGAACTGGGCGGTGACCATCGGCACCACGGACTTCCCCGCGCCGCGCATTGCATTGACGAGCACGCGGTCGATACCGTGAAAGACGGAGACGAAGGCGAGGACCGAAAGTCCTTCGGACGCGATCAGGATAACGTCGGCGTCCTTCGTAAAGGCGAGCGGCAGTACGTCCCGAAGGCCCAGCATGACGCCGCACATGGCAGTCCCGATCCCGAACAGGACCAGCATGGCAGAATTGACGCCCTTTTTCAGCCGGTCCATCTTCATTGCGGCAATGTTCTGGCCCACGAAGGTACACACCGCCGTGGACAGCGCGACCGCCGGGATGTACGAGAAATCCTCGATCTTTGTCACGATGCTGTTGCCTGCAATGAAGGTCGAGCCGAAGCCGTTGTAGAAGGTCTGGCAGCAGATGTTCGCGATGGCGTTTCCCACGTTCTGGATGGACGCCGGAAGCCCGATGCTGATGACTGACTTTGCCTCGAGAGGATCGAACCGGATATCCGAAAGCCTGAGCTTCACTCCGTAGTTCCCGCGGTTTAAGCGGAGCACGATCCCGATCCCGGATATGAGCTGTGCAATGGCAGTGGCCACGGCGGCGCCCAAAACGCCCATCCCGAACACAGCTACGAACAGAACGTCCAGGATCACATTGAGTACGGAGCAGAACGTGAGGAATAAAAACGGCCAGAGGCTGTCTCCCATGCCGCGGAGCGCGCCGCTCCCCATGTTGTAGATCAGATTTCCCGAGGTGCCGATGAAGATCACCGTAAGGTAGAGGACCGCGTCGGACAGCACGTTTTCCGGGGTCTGCATCGCGCGAAGAAGCGGCCGCGAGAGGAGCGAGCCTGCCACTGTCACGAAAAGGGAGATCGCGAGCGTGAGCGCCGCGACCGTCCCGACCGCTTTCTGAAGCCTTGCGTTGTCCTGCGAGCCCGCGCGGTGCGCGATCACGACGTTCGAGCCCGTGGACAGACCGATCAGGAACATGTTGATGAGGCTCATGGCAGGTGTTGCGGCGGAGACTGCGGCGAGGGCATCGGCGCCTACCACCTGGCCGACCACGATGGAATCGGCCACGTTATAGAGCTGGGTCACGACGGAGCCTGCCAGAATGGGCAGCGAAAACACAAAAAGGGTCCTGAATACCGGGCCCCTGGTGAGATCCATGCGTGCCTTTCCGTTTCCTGCCATAGTTGCTCCTTGATGTACAAAATTACAGCCTCATTGTACCATTGATTTCCTCATTATTCAATTGAGAAAAACATGCTTTTGTGATATGCTTTCCCTATGGAAAAAAGAGTTATGGCTCCGGACGTGATTCCGGAAAAAAAGAAGCCGCGGATCGCCGTGGCATCATACATTCTGGGCGAGCCCGACCCGGCGCGGCCGGCGCCCACATACCTTGCGGCAGTCCACGCTGCAGGGGGACTTGGCTGCCTTTTGGGGCCGGTGCTTTCCGATGAAGACGAGGACGTCGTGTTTGAGAGCTTTGACGGGCTGATCCTTGCGGGAGGCGCGGACATCGGCGAGGCGTATTTAGGGGAGCCTCTTCATAAAGAGGCGGATCCGGTGCCTCCCGAGCGTGACGAAACCGAATTCCGGCTCGCGAAGCGCTTTATAGAAGGCGGCAAGCCGGTCCTCGGGATCTGCCGCGGCGCCCAGGTGGTGAACGTGGCCATGGGCGGAAAGCACGACCAGCACATATTCGACCGGGAGGAAGTGAACATTAATCACCGCTCGAAGGAGACCCGGCATCCCGTCACGGTGGTCCCGGGAACACTTCTTGCGTCCATCTTCCCCGGCCAGGAGATGCTTAATGTGAATTCCACTCATCACCAGGCCGTTAAGGTCCCGGCGCCGGGGCTCACGGTGAACGCCATGAGCCCGGACGGGGTGATCGAAGCATGCGCTTCGGGAGACCGGATCCTGCTGACCCAATGGCACCCGGAGCGGCTTATTGATGAAGGGATGCTTCCGGTCTTTTTATGGTTTATCGAAAAATGCAGAGAGCTGTAACGCGAAAGCGCGAGGCGCGGTCATTTTTCTGAAGAATAAGAGGAGGTAATGCAAATTGGCAAAGAACATGAGACGGACAATGGCGCTCATTCTCGCACTCATCATGGCGTGCATCGTGTTTGCGTCGTGCGTCGATATCACCGTCACCCCGGTGCCGGAAGAGGAATCGGCGGCTCCGGAGGAAGAGGCGCGGGATAATACGGCGGAGGACGAAGAGATCATCCCCATGATCGAAAATATCGCGATCCAGCACGAGCCGGAATTCGGCGGCGTGTACATCGAGATGACCATTGAAGACTTCAACGAAAAGGGCTTTGAGTACGGGGACAGCGTGGACGTGATCTTCTCTAACGGCTACGCACTCGAAGACATTCCCTATTACAACGGATACTACGTGGACGCGGGCGACCCGCTGCTCATTGCATACCCCGGCTACGACTATATCAAGGCCGCGGTCAACTACGGAGAGGACCTCTGGGAGACCGCTGAGCTCAAGCTCGGAGAGGATGCGGAGCCTGTGGTGACCCTGTTCCAGAGTCTTGATCTTGAAGAGCACGACACGGCGACAGTCGTCCTCCGGGAGCGGGGCAAATACAAGGACATCCAGATCGCGCGGGACATCCACTATAAGGATGAGCGCAACCTGTTCCCAAGCGACGAAGTCTTCGCGAACTTCCGGAACATGACCGTGGGCGACCTCCGGGAAGGCGCAGTCTACCGTTCCGCTTCCCCCTGCGACAACCAGCACAACCGCGCGCCGTACGTGGACGCGCTTATTGCGGACGCCGGCGTGAACTGCATCCTGGACCTCGCGGACAACGACGTCAAGATCAACCGGTATATGGCGGCGGACGATTTCAATTCGCCTTATTTCCAGTCCCTCTATGATGACGGGAAGGTGATCCCGCTCGCCATGAACATGAATTTCTTCTCGGACGAATTCAAGGAGAAGCTCGCGTACGGGCTCACTGCCATGTCTGAAGCGGACGGGCCGTATCTCATCCACTGCACGGAAGGCAAGGACCGGACGGGCTTTGTCTGCATGCTTGTGGAAATGCTGGCCGGCGCGTCGTACCAGGAGATCGTGGACGACTACATGGTCACGTACGATAACTATTATGAGATTACTGAAGAGAAGGACAAGCAGAAGTACGACATCATTCTGGACAAGAACCTGATCGCAATGATGAAGACCGTTGTGGGCGACGATGAAGCCGACCTTACGACGGCGGACCTTGCCGCGTACGCAAGGCAGTACCTCATTGACTGCGGCATGGAGGAGACTGCGATCGACACATTGCTTGAGAAGATCCGGTAAGAGACCGGGCGGGCGTTTATGCCCGCCCGGCTTTTCGTTTTCCGAAGCCGTTCGAAAGATTGAAGCACAGAAGGGGACAAGATGCTGTTCATAGGGATCTGCGGAGCCAGCGGCTCCGGCAAAACGACGCTTGCTGAGGAGCTCGTACGGGACATGGGCGTCCCGGCCGTGGTGATCAGCCAGGACGCGTATTACATCGACCATCCGGAGCTCACGTTTGAAGAGCGCGTGCACTTAAACTACGACGAGCCCGGCATATTCGACCACGACCTTTTGTACCGGGATATCTGCGACCTGTTTGAAGGAAAAAGCATTGAACGGAGAGTGTACGACTTTTCGCAGCACCGGAGGGCGCCGTCAGACGGAGAGATCCGGCCGGTCCCGGTCGTGATCCTGGAGGGGATCCACGCGTTTTATGATGAAAGGCTCCGGGAGAAGATGTTCTTAAAGCTTTACATCAACGTGGAGCCGGACATCTGTCTGCTCCGCCGCATCACGCGCGATATCAACGAACGGGGAAGGGCCATCGACAACATTTCCGCCCAGTACCTGAATACGGTAAAGCCCATGTACGACCGCTATATCAAGAATTACATCCATGACGCGGACGTGGTGGTCATGAAGGGCGGGATCGATACGAAGATCGTCCCGATCCTGGCGGGCTACGTGAAAAATACCCTGCAGGAGACGGGAAGCATATAAACACGCGAAGGAGGGAATATGAAAGAGTATTACATCGACTGCGACGGCATAAAGCTTCACGCGAAGCTTGACATGCCGGAGGGAAAGGAAAAATGCCCCTTATGCATCGTGATCCACGGGTTCACGGGCCATATGGAGGAGCGGCATATCATCGCCGTACAGGAGGCGCTCAATGAGATCGGGATCGCGTCGCTCCGGGTCGAAATGTACGGCCACGGGCAGAGCGACGGCGAGTTCCGCGACCATACGCTGTACAAGTGGGTCACGAATGCGCTGGCTGTGGTGGACCACGTGAAGACGCTTGATTTTGTGACGGATCTCTACATCACGGGGCATTCGCAGGGCGGGCTCCTGACCATGCTGATCGCCGGCATGTGCCCGGACAGCTTCAAGGCGGTCCTGCCGCTTTCCCCGGCCTGGATGATACCGGAAGCCGCCCGTGCGGGGCAGGTGCTGGGCACCCCGTTTGATCCTATGCACATCCCGGAGATGCTTTCCTTCGGTGACAGAGAGCTTCGCGGAAACTACGTCCGGGTCGCGCAGACCATCCACCCCGAGGAGGAGATCGCGCGCTACCGGGGCCCGGTCCTGATCGTTCACGGTGACAAAGACGAGGCTGTACCGTACGCATACGCCGTGAAGGCGGCGGAGCTTTACGCGGACGCCCATCTTGTGACGATCCCGGGGGACACCCACTGCTATGACCATCACCTTGAAATGGTAACGGAGGCCGTAAAGGAATACCTGAAAAAACACTGAAGACAGGACAACTAGAGAAAGGGAAGGAACACTGAATGGACAGGAACACACCATTGTACGACACAAGTCTTTCAATCGCAGAACGCGCGAAATGGGCGGTCTCCCAGATGACCATCGAAGAGAAGTTCGGCTGCTTTACGTTCGGCGTCCATAACGAGCGGCTCGGGATCATGGCGTCCACCTGCGGCGGAGAAGGCGCGCACGGCGTCCAGGCGAGAGCTGGCCAGCGGGAAGCCTATCCGCCCACGCCCACGACCTCGTTTACCCAGCCCATCGGCATGGTGGCCACCTTCGACAAGGACCTGATCCGGAAGGCCGGCGACGTTACCGGCAAGGAGTCCCGTGCTTTCGGGAACGCCGTAAGCGGCGGCGGACACAGCCGCCTAGGTCCGACCATCGACCTCTGCCGCGACCCGCGGTGGGGCCGGAACGAGGAGGGCTACGGCGAAGACCCGTACCTGACCGGCAAGATGGCTTCCCAGTACATTATCGGCATGCAGGATGAGCACAACTACGACGGCACGCCTCTGGCCCCCGGCGAACGCGGAGACCGTGTCCGGACCGGCGCGGTGCTCAAGCATTTCTACGCGAACAACCAGGAGTGGCGGCGCTGCTACGACAACTTCGATATAAGCGACAAGGTCAAATACGACTACGAGCTCGAGCCGTACCGCTACTGTTCTTTAGAGGGCCACGCGGAAGGCGTCATGACCTCCTACAACGAGATCAACCATCTGCCGGCCATGCTGAACCATGAGGTCCAGGACATCCTGAAGGACCGGTGGGGCATCCAGTACGCGATGACCGACGGCGGCGATTTCCTGCAGACCGTGAATTTTCATCACTATTACGAGACCCATGCGGAGTCCTTCGCGGAAGGCGTGAAGGCCGGCGTGGACGCGATGCTCGACAGCCCGGTGGAGGTCGGGAAGGCGGCGAAGGAAGCGTACGAGCGCGGCCTCATTACGGAAGAAG
The DNA here is from genome assembly GCA_017441825.1 of Lachnospiraceae bacterium. Lineage (GTDB taxonomy): Bacteria > Bacillota > Clostridia > Lachnospirales > Lachnospiraceae > UBA1267. The sequence goes on along the minus strand of JAFRVD010000092.1, from coordinate 12,097 downwards.
AGATCGACAAATCCGTGATCTGCACGATGACCGAGCTGATCCGCCAGGGCGTGTTCGACCCGGAGGATCCGTACATCGAGCTCGACATGGCGGACGTCGGGACGGACGAAGCGAAGAGAATTTCCCTTGAAATGAGCAAGGAATCGAACGTCCTCTTAAAGAACGAGAACGGTTTCCTGCCGTTTAAGAAGGACGACGATATCGCCGTGATCGGGCATGTGGCGGACAGCTGGTACATGGACTGGTACGGCGGCAAGCCGATCTATAAGAGCACACTGAAGGCCGGACTCGAGAAGAAGATGCACCGGAAGGTGCCTTATGACAACGGCCTGAACGTCGTGAGATTCAGGATCGGAGATAAATATCTGGGCGGCTCCCGGCCCGCAATTGTGCCGCGCGGCCTCGGTGAGCCGGAGCCTGCGGAGCTCGTTCTTGTGGATAACGCGGAGGACGCGGTGCTCTTCGAGCAGACCAACTGGGGCTCAGGCTCGAACTTCCTTTACGCGCCTGCGTACAAGAAGTTCCTGACGGTAGGCCCGGACGGCAAGATCAGCCTTGCGTCGGACGACCCGTTCTTCTGGTACATTTTCGAAAGCTTTACCATCGGCCTCGCGGACGCGAAAAGGACGCCGGGTCCCAGAAACGCGAACAGCGTGGAGCTTGACAAGTACTGGAACGACGAAGAGGGCGAGATCCGCCTGTACTGCTTCGGAAACCGCAACGTCTACCTGAAGGACGGGAAGCTCGTGACCGACCCGCTCGCAAGACGGAAGGACGAGAGCAACACGAAGGAAGGCGGCAACGACGTGTCCGCCTGGGCAGGTTCCGAAGAGGAAGCGGTGGCCATCACCGTAGAGATCGTTTCGAGCGCTGTGGAACGTGCGAAGGAGCTTGCGAAGAAGGTGAAGAAGGTCATCGTGGCTGTGGGCTGCAACCCCGTGGTCAACGCGAAGGAAGAGATCGACCGGAGCACCATCGAGATGATCCCGCTTCAGGAGAAGCTGGTGGAGGCAGTCTATGAGGCGAACCCGAACGTCGCAGTGGTCCTCATCGCAAACTACCCCTACGCGATCAACTGGATGCAGGAGCACGTGCCCGCCATTCTCACGAACGCCACGGGCTCACAGGACCTTGGAAACGGCCTGGCCGCCGCCATCTTCGGCGAAGCGAATCCCGCAGGCCGCCTGCCGATGACCTGGTATAAGAGCGACGCGGACCTGCCGCCTCTTGAGGACTACGACCTCATCGCGAACCCGAGGACGTACCGCTACTTTGACAAGCCGGTGCTGTACCCGTTCGGCTACGGCCTGTCCTACACCACGTTTGACTACAGTGATCTCACAGTTGAAAAATGTGAGTGCGGCGGCCTTAAGGTCTCCGTAAACGTCACGAATACCGGCGAAGTATCCGGCGATGAAGTCCCGCAGCTCTATTTAAAGCGCGTGTCCGAGTCGAAGACCGTGCATCCTTTAAGGCGCCTCATCGGCTTCGAGCGCCTTCACGATATCGCCCCGGGCGAGTGCCGGAAGGCAGAGTTCACCGTGAACCCGTGCGATCTTGAGATCTACATGGAATGTGAAGGAAAGAAGCTCGTCGAGCCCGGCAGGTACCTTGTGTACGCGGGCGGATGCTGCCTTGACGAACGCGTGAGCAATGAAGTCGGGCTGTAATTTACGAAGTTCAGTGAATTACCGGAGGGCCGTCCGGCATCATGAGGATGGTCCTTCGGGATCAATAAAGATATGAGGGGAATTGTGCATGCAACAGAGTAAACTCAAAAAACTGCTGTGCCTCATCCTGTGCCTGGTTCTCATCACGGGCTGTGTGCACGTCGAAAACTTCACCGGCAGCCCGGAGGAAGTGCCGAAGGAGACTGAAGCTGAGCCTGAAGTACCGGAGGAGCCCGATAACAGCGGCTATGTGGACAGCAGCGTGAACCAGGTCGGCATGCTCGGCGCCGGAAACGGACTGACGTCAGTCCCGACCCACGACGATGATTTTGTGGCCGTCAAGGGCGCAGACCCCGGCCATGTGATTCGTGTTGCAGCGCCCGCCGGGTACAGCGCGGAAAGTGTTCTTGCCGGCATGAAGTTCTCAAACTTTTCAAACCCGCTTCTCACGGATCTTAACGAGACAGACCTGGTCGACCCGGACCGCCTTGTGGCGGACGGAGGAAACGGGACGTTCAACGTCACGTGTGCGGGCGGATTTCATGAAGGCCACGTCTACCAGATCGAGCTCACGGACCCGAATCTTGCCTTTGTGGGCGAGCAGGGCAGCGTACGGCTCTATAACCTGACTATTGCCGGACGTGAAGTCAACAACATGAAGCTCGACAGGGACGTGCAGTTCCTTTCTTCTGCCGAGATCAACGCAGCTGAAGCAGGCAGGGCGTTCCAGTTGGACGGCATGTACCGGCTCGATAATTCGAACTCTCTGCTCAAGACCGGCGGAAACGGAAGCTTCGCCTATCATGACGGCGCGTACGTCATCGGCGACGTGATCGCGATCTATGATGGCGTTCGGCCCGATCAACGTGCCGCCACGGATACGGAATCGGCGGTATCCTACGTCAAGGTTACAGCTGTGACTCCGCGTGGCGACGGCCTTTCGGACTACAGCTATATCCAGGCGGAGCAGGACGAAGTGCTCTTCATTCCGGACGTCATCCCGGTTCATCAGGAGCAGGCATTGCTTATGGCAGCGGGAGCGGAGAGCAGCGTGACGCTCGAAAGCTCAACACTCCAGTTCTCTTCGGACAACGAGCTTAAGGAGATGAGGCTTGACGAAAATACGGAGGTCGAGCCCGGCGATTACCTGGCGTTCTATACCGGTTCGCCTGAAGACGGCGAGGTCACGGCCTACGCTGAAGTCATGGACGTCGTGTACGTTGAGGAAGAAGACGGCAGCGATTCTGCAGAGGTCAGCTACAGGATCGTCAGCATGGACGAGATGATGGAGAGCATCGACGTCTACCATTATCAGAGCCTTAACGAGGCGCAGATCCGTTCGGCCTACAGTGAAGAGGCTATCAAAGCCAGCGTGGCCGAGGAACTGACCAACAACGGCTATCTCATGCAGTCGACCTATAACCTGGCCGAGCTTGCGCTCGAGTCCGAGGAGGTGCAGGAAGCGATCGCGGACACGCCTATAGACCAGCTGACGTTCTATTACGGTGCGAACGAAGAAAACCATATGAGCGGCAGGGATTTTGAGAGAGTCGCTAACGGCGCCGTGGCGAACACTGTGGACGTGAAGGGCGATCCGGACATCAAGATCTCCCCGAATATCGTTCATTTTGCAGGGAAGACCGGATACGGCTTAGGCGTCCGTGCAGAAGCCTACTGCAAGTTCATTATTACGATCCGGGGCTCGGATGCGACAAAAGCGGCCATCAGGGTCAACATCGTTTTCTTCTTCGAGACGGAAGTTGTTGTAGGCCTCACAGTGGACGCGACCTCTGTCTGGAGATGGAAATGGATCTTCCCGTATATCTACGACTATACGATCTCCGGCAGTACTTCTTACGGCGTCTACGTAGGCGCAGGCTTTACGGCTTCCGTGACGCTCATCAAGAATGAGAAGGAGAAGACGGCCGAAGAGAAGGCGGCGGGCATCGACTGGCCGGAGGGCGTGAAGCATACGGGCGGCGGAGAGGTCATCCTGGACCTCGCGAATTATATCAAGGACCTCAGGGAAGTTCATAATGCGATCTTCCCGAACCAGACCACCGGAGGGGGGTCGCTCGCCCAGAAATACAAGTCGTTCATCATGGGCGCGAGCAACAGCTTTGTGGACCTTCTGAATCCGAATATCTTTGACTGGAACGGATGCTTAGATCCCTTCCATGTCTTTGCGTTCCGGATCAAGGCGGACTTCATCGTTTCCGCCCAGCTGAACGCGGCCATAGGCGTCAGCGTGAATTATGAGCGTTCGTACCGTGAGACCTTCAGTTTCCTGCTGATCCACGGAACCAATGAAAGCAATCAGTCGGAAGAGACCGACAAGTCGGAATTCCAGGCAGATGCCTACATTTTCGGCGCGATCGGCCTGCGTGCCGGCGTACGCCTGACTATAGGAGTCGGTTTGTTTGACGCACGGCTCGACAGTGTGGGCTTCGAGGTGGAAGGCGGATTGTACACACGCTTCTGGGGCTTCTTCTACGCCGGCGTGAAGATCAACGACGTGGGCCGGGCAACGGAAAATGTGGATGCTTACTATAACGGAGCACTCCGATGGGAGGTCGGCGCGTATTATAACGTCACCTTTGTGATACAGGCAGGGGACGGGGCGATCGCCTACAGAAAGTGGCTCCGGGGAGAAGAATACCCGTTCTTCGGACTCGGCGTGGACTCTGTGACCAGTGATTTCAACTACGAGCAGGGTGCCGATCTCACGAAGCTGACCACGGAATTCACGAAGGACAGCAACAGGGTACAGCTGCCCGGAAATCTCTTCAAGATGTCGGCCATGAGCATCAAGGACGCCAGCACCGTTTCCGTGGATTACAGCGGGCGGAGTGCATATGACCTCTATGAGATCAGCTTTGACGATCCCGACTTCTCTTACGAGTTTAAGGACGGAAAGCACTACATCGTGCGGAACAGCCAGGAGAGCGGTTCGGGTACCGTCGAAATGACGATCACCTGGCTCGGCAGCAGCTTTGAGACGCTGTCCGAGCGGCTTTACCGGACGGTGAAGCTTGACTGGGAGTGCAACCTGGCGACCATTACCTTTATGGATGAAGACGGGACGGAGTATTATCTCTACGTCGATACCAAGGGGAATGTTCTCGTTCCTGAAGACTTCGAGTTCCCGGAGCCTGTCAAGGAAGGCTACAAATTCCTGGGCTGGCTCGATCAGGACGGAAACCTGATCACGGAGCTGCCCACCAGAATGCCCGATGAGAACACGGTCTACACGGCGTCCTGGTACAGGTATCACGCGGACGTCATTGTGGAATACTACCTGCCGTACGATACCAGCGGCTGGAGCACGCAGTATTATCTCGCGGATGCGGATAATATCGTCGGTATTTTCTATCCGGGCGACCCGGTCGGGAATGCGGCGGAGACCCTCCGGGAGAACAAGCTTCTTCGGACGGAGCCGGACCACGTTGTTGAGGGCAAGGACTGGTTCATGCACTATAAGGTGAATGAGCAGGACTCCGAGCTTTCCACGGAGAGCGTCAATAAGGACGGTACGACGACCTTTAAGATCTGCCTTGAGTGGGATGCATGCACGATCACGTTTGACCACGGGAACGGTGAGACGTCGACTGCGAAGGTGGTCGAGGGTATTGAGATCGACTTCCCGTCCGTCTCGCGCCAGGGCTACCGCTTCGCGGGCTGGATGGACGAAGCCGGAAACATTGTGACCGGTCCGGTCGTCTGCTCGGGAGACGCCCGCTTCACTGCGGTCTGGGAGATGATCCCGCCCACCATGACGGTGGAGGAGCAGGTGAAGGAGAAGAGCTGGGGCATGACGTACATGTGGAAGACGGTCCTGACACAGGAACTCGTCCTTGACAGCTACGAAATCACGGTCCAGCAGATCCTGAACCTTGCAGGCACACCTGAGGGCTATACTTATTCGCCGGATGCTTCCGGCCGGACGCTCGAGGACGTGATCACGGTGAGCGAGGACGGCACGACGAAGGTGATACTGAGATTCACGCAGCTTGCGGACACGGCGCCTTCCGAGGAACCAGAGGGCGAAGAGGAGCCGTAAGTGACGGCAAGCATACAGCAGGGCCCGGCCAGATGGCCGGGCCCCTTTTTGACGCAGCGGCAGGAAAATGTGTCTCACACAGGCGGGCAAGGGAGGCCATATGGATCCCGCAGTCCGCCGTTAAAGGCGCTCGCAGTGAAGCAGCCGGAACACCTGCTCCACCGCAAGCGCCATGTTCCGCTGCGCCGTACCCGGGTCCATCGCGGCGTCCAAGGTAGTGATGCCGCGGAGGATCGGGAAATACGCGTCGATGCCCGCCGCGTTGCAGAGGGCGGCGCCGTCCCCGATGCTCCCCGCGAAGGCGAGCACTGTGCATCCGTACTGCTTCGCGAGGCGGGCGACGCCCACGGGGACCTTGCCCATGGCGGTCTGGCCGTCGAGGCGACCCTCGCCGGTGATCACATAATCCGCATCGCGGACGGCGTCCTCAAGGCCGACCGCGTCCAGTACGATCCCGATGCCGGAGCGGAGCTCAGTGCTGGGTAGGAAATTTAAGAAAGCGAAGCCCAGGCCGCCGGCGGCCCCTGCGCCGGGAACGTCCGCGCAGGCTTTTTTGCTGAAGCTTTCCGCTATAGAAGCGTAATGCCGCATGCAGTCGTCCATTTCAGCGATTTCCGAGGGTTTTACCCCCTTCTGCGGGCCGAATACCGCCACAGCGCCGCGCTCCCCAAACAGGGGATTTTCGACGTCACAGGCCACCCGGAACCGGCAGGAGAGGAGCGCATCAGGGACGTTTTCCGCGGAGATCCGGGCGACCTTTCCGAGGCTTTCGAATACGGGCGGAAGCTTCCGCCCGTTACTGTCGTAAAAGACGAAGCCTAGGGCCGAAAGCATACCGATACCGCCCTCTGTGGTTGCGGATCCGCCGATCCCCATGATAAACTCGCGGTACCCCGCGTTCACGGCGTCCAGGATCATCTCGCCCACACCGAAAGTACTGGCATGCCAAGGGTCCAGTAGGTCCCGCGGAACCAGAACGATCCCGGCTGCCTCCGCCATCTCCATGACAGCGGTCTTCCCGTCCGGAAGTACTCCGTAGCGGGCAGTCACAGGAACTCCTAAAGGCCCCTGTACCGTGACCTCACGAAACTCGCCGCCGAGCCCGGTAACTAATGCCTCAGTGGTGCCTTCCCCGCCGTCTGCGAGGGGCTTCACAATGACATCGGCGGGCCCCGCAGCAAGCACACCCCGCTTTACGGCTTCCCCTGCCTCCATGGACGTCATGCTGCCCTTAAACGAATCGACTGCGATCACGACCTTCATATCTTTCCCTCCAATTACAAAGCTGCGCCGCACTTTCGTACGCACAGCTCTTCAAAGTTCATATCAAAAAGCTCACTTCCTGCTCGCACAGATCCGAAGCGTTTCCTCATCATAAGGCTTGCTGTTCGGAATGTCCACCAGAGCAAAGTGTTCGTACGGACCGTCTTTATAGTCCCACACGGCGCGGCCGATGTCAAGCTCGTTGAAGATCGAAACGATGTCCCTGTGCCAGTTCCGCCGGGAATCCGGGTCTGTGCTCTTGATGACGCCGAATTCGCCGCAGTAGACGTTCGCCTTCGGGTCAAGAGTATTTTTGTGCAATTTCAGCGGAATAATCACGTGTTAACTGCTTGACAAAATATTAAAATCCTCATAGAATAGAACAAAAGTGCTGTAGAACAGCGGTATTTTTCACGGAGAATGTATTTTTCTGCACATTGCCCGGGTCACGGGCTCTTCACGAGGAACAGGAAAGGCACAGACATGGATACTATCCTTTATAATGAAGACATCCAGTTTCCGGAAGCGTTTCCGGCAAAGCACTCGTATGAAAACCGCATCAATTCGAACCCCTTCCTTGCGCTCCATTGGCACAAGGCGTGCGAGATCGTATACGTGGAGAGCGGGAGCTACGTATGTACCATCGGCGGGACCCGGTACGCCGCCTCTCAGGGGGACATCCTGTTCGTCAATTCATGTGTTCCCCACGACAGGATCTTCTACAGCGGGAGATATGACGTGATGGTGTTCGATCCCATGAGGATCTTCATGGGTGCCTCCGGGCAGACCACGCCGGACGCCGGGCTGCAGATCTTCACGACGTTCCCTAAGGAGGACTTCGGGCTTCGGAAATACGCCTCGGAATTCTTCCCGGTCATCAGGAACAATCCTCCCGGGGAAGAGTTCATGATCACGGGCTTCCTTTATAAGCTGTACATGATCGCCGGAGAACATCACTTCTTCATGGCGGACCGGGAAACCCAGTCTGTCTCCATCCGCAAGATGCAGAAGATCGACCCGGTCATCGAATACATCAAGGACAACTACATGCATCCGATCTACGTGGATACGCTTGCGGGCATCGTCAGGATGTCGCCCAGGTACTTTTCGTCCCTCTTCAAGTCCGTGACCACCATGTCGCCGCTCGATTACGTCAACCTGTTCCGCGTCAACAAGGCGTGCGGGCTCCTTACGGAAAGCTCTGTCTCCGTGACGGACATTGCATACAAGTGCGGCTTTAACGACAGCAGCTATTTCTCACGGATCTTCAGGAAATACAAGGGGGTTTCGCCCATCGTTTTCAGAAAGCACAACAGCTGAGAAAGGAGACATTATGAAGAAGCTGAAAGCAGCATGGACCGGCTTCCGCCAGCCCGACCGCGACCCGTTTGACGTATTCCGGGAGTACGCGGAGATCGGCTATCAGGCGCAGGACGGAGACCTTTCCAGGATCCCGGGAGATCCCGTGGAGAACTGGAAGCGTTTTAAGGACGTGGGACTTAAGGTCCTCTGTACGGGCCTTGGATTCGGAAACAGTCACAGAAAGGTCATGGAGGACCCCGTACCCGTCATCGATGAAGTGAAGAGACGCGCGGAATTCTATGACGTGAAATACGTGAACCTGTCCTGGACGAGCGCCATCAAGTCCTTCGGGACGTTCTACGGCGACGTCTGCACGTACGATGAAATGATGAGGGACATCGAGGAGCTTGACTTTGCGGTGCGAAAAGTTGCGGACGCCGGCTTCATCCCGATCTACCACAACCACTACCAGGAATTCACTACGGTCTTTAAGGGCGTGTCCGTTATGGACTACTATCTTACGCAGTGCGACCCGAGGCTCATGCTGAAGGCGGACCTCGGCTGGGTCTATGTGGGCGGCGTGGATCCCGTGGAATTCATGGAAAAGGCGAAGGACCGCATCGCGCTCCTTCACATCAAGGACTTCAACGACATGATGAAGGGCCGGATGCTGGTGAACGCGGACAAGGAGCACGATTTCGGCTTCTGCACCGTGGGAACCGGGACGCTCGACCTGCCGAAGATCTTTGAAAAGGCGCTCGAGATCGGCCAGGAGTGGGCGATCGTCGAACAGGACCGCGAGCGGATCCTTCCGTTTAAGGACGCCGTCCGCGGCGCTTATTATAATATGAAAGAAACAGGCTTTGTCGAATAAATGAAAACGGGCCGCTTTTTTGCAGCCCGTGACCAGAGGGTTATGAATCCGCGTTTTTTCTTCTGAACGCGAAAAGGCTTAAGAGAATAAGAGGGATGCCCCCCAGAAGCCCGGAAACGGCGATCCCGGAAGCGATCGAGAAGTGGTCCGAAAGGACGCCGGTAAGAAGCGGGCCCAAAAACATCCCGAGAGCGTATACGGACTGGAAAACACCCATCGCCGCGCCGCGGAGCCTTCCGTCAAAGCCGGAGATGGCGAAGCCGTTTAAGAGCGCGAAGCAGAGGGTATTCCCGAAGCCCGCCAGGAACTGGAACACAATGATCACGGACACTGTTTTTGCGAGGAACGGAAGCAGCACGGCCGTGAGTGTAAAAACAATGCAGCCCGCCGTCACGATGGTCCCGGCCTTGAAGCGCCGGAGCAGCCACCCGGACAGCGCGTAGGACGCGCACATTCCGCCGAAGATGGAAGCGCCTGAAAGGATCCCGAGCGCGGATCCGGAAGCACCGAGTTCGGATGCGTACTTCGGGACGAACCCGAGCGTGGTGCCCTGTTCGACCACCTGGACCATGAGTGCCATGATGCTGAAGAGGATCAGGGACCTGTTTCCGAGGACGGACGGAAATTCGCGGAGCCTTAAGGGAGTGACGCCCGTCATGTCAGGCTCCTTAATGTAGAGCCCGAGGACGAGGGCGGCCCCGGCCGCGGCGATCGACATGATGAACGATGCCTTCACTGAAAACGTATCGGAAAGCACGCCGCCCAGGACCATTCCGAGAAGGCACCCGCATTTATTGAAGATCATGAGCCGGGACATCGCCTTCGGCGCGTCTTCCTTCGGGTAGTAGCCCGAGAACGTGACCGTCATGACGACCCAGAGGCTTGCGGCGGCGCCGGAAAGCATGCGGAATATGAGAAGCATGACGGGCGTTTTCGCGAAGAAAAGCCCGAGGGCGGAAAGCACAGCAAAGATGTTCCCGAACAGGATGAAGAGCTTCCGCTTTTTCATCATGTCCGAGAGGATCCCCGTGGGGAGCCGGAGCAACATCTGAGTGAGCCCGTAGGAGCTCAATATGACGCCGGTCATACTGATGCCGGCGCCCAGGGTCCCCGCATAGACGGAGAGCTGCGGCTGGTAGGCGTAGAGCGCCATCCAGAAAAGCAGGATCATAAAGCCGAACAGGTTCAGCGTCCGGCTGCTTTCAGTCTGAGCCATGATGATTAGTCCGTGTTATCCTTTGTACCGGTCGATAAAGCCTGCGATGATCTTTCCGAAGACGCTTACGCCTTCTTCATCGCGGAGGTTTACGTAATGGCAGTGCGTCCCGTGCATCTCCGTAAGATGGACCTTGTCCATGTCCATGCCGAAATGCTTAAGAGTCGAGATCGCGAGAGTGGTCTGCTCCGGGCGGTTCTGCATGTCCTGATCCGAGATGATGAACAGCATGGGCGGGTAGTTCTCCGAGCAGCCGATGTGGTAGATGGGCGCCGCTTCGTCGATCACGACGCGTCTCGGGTCGAGGCCCCTTTCCCTGCAGACGTTGTAGTGGACTGTGGGCTGTCCGGCGTCATGGACGAAGCCTGCGAAGTCCATCGGCGTGAGATGGTACGGCGCGAGATACTTCGGATCGAAGCAGAGCATCATGGAGATGTATCCGCCGGCCGAGGTGCCGCCCACGAAGATCCTGCCGGGCCGGATGTAATCCGTGAGCCTGGTCTTCACAAAGCCGCAGGCAGCTGCGGCGTCCCGAATGTATTCCGGATAGACCGCTTCCGGATACATCCTGTAGTTTGCGGATACCACCGCGATGTTTTTCGAGGTCAGGTATTCAGCCGCCGTCTGAATGTCGGAAAGGTCTCCGGCTTCCAGGCCGCCTCCGTGGAAATACAGGAAAACCGGACACTCCACCTCCATGCTCGTATATTCCGGGAGGTAGATACAAAGCTCATGCTCCTTTGAAGGAAGATCACTGTAAAACAGATGTGTAATGGTCCTCATGAGTTCTCCTTTCTCCGGGCTTAATGAAAGTCCGGTCGGGTCTTATTGTAGCGGTTTCAGCGCGCCGTGTCAATCCGGCGGAGAAGAAGGCACTGAAAGGGGTTGCTAATGGAAAAGCTGCTATTGTTTTTTGAGAGAAAATTCAACAGCATGAAGCCGATGAGCCAGATCCTCCTGATCGGGTCGGTATACTGCGTCCTGCAGCTTCTTGCACCGGTACTCCTGTTTTATTATTCGGAGGATCTCGGGATCTTATGGATCGTCCTGTTTGCGGCTTACACGGGCCTTCTCATTTTTGCTGCCGGCTGGATCTTTTACCGGCGAGAGATCCATACTTTAGAAGCGATGTACGGGACGGATTTTATTTATCAGGCGTTTCCGAAGGAGAAGAAGAGGAGGGAGAGGAGGGCAAAGAAAACCGCAGAGAAGGCTTTAAGAAAAGCTGAGAAGCTTCACAGGAAGGAGATCGAGCGAAGAGACCTCGGGCTGCGCTAGAATACGGGGAATCGCGGTTGCTTTTTTTACGAAGTCTGTTATAGTTATATTGGAGACGTATGAATACGGCTCTAGTAAGACGGGAAGAAAGGAAGGTATACCGTTGGAACTTGAACTCATTAAAGAAATTGAAAATGAACTGACCGTGAAGGTCTCCGGAAGACTGGACACGACCACCGCGCCGGAGCTGGAGGAAGCCTTACTGGATGAGATCGAAAGCATAGAGAAGCTGACGCTGGATCTTTCCGACCTCGAATATATTTCATCCGCGGGTCTCCGCGTGCTTCTTTCCGCGCAGAAGATCATGATGAAGAAGGGCGAGATGATCCTCACAAACGTTACGCCTTCGGTTATGGAAGTATTGGAAATGACAGGATTCGCAGATATCCTGACAATAGAAGAGGCAGAAGAAAAAGACGAGGAAGAGGAAGAAG
>JAFRVD010000091.1 GCA_017441825.1 Lachnospiraceae bacterium | reverse complement strand
TGCTCTACAACACGGAGGATATCGACAACTTCTACAGCGACGCGTATTCCGACCACTTCGTCGCGGACGAGGCGAAGCACGCCTGGGTCGTGTACGGCGACGGGGAAATGATGGAGTGGAACGAGTATTTCCGGCTGCACCCGGAGGAAAAGGTGATCCCGTACAGGAGATGATCCTTTTGCGGAGAAACGGAAGCGACTGTATCGATCATGATAAAAAAGGAGGACAACGATGAACAGGATCCTGACGTTCATCCGTGAATCTGCCGCCGCGCGGTTTCTGATCCCGGCAGGGATTATTCTTATCGTCGCCGGCATCGTCTTTTTCGGCGCGAGCAAACAGAACCGGAACTATTTGGAGACCGAAGCGACGGTGATGAGCGCCGAACCGGAGAAGGCTGCGTCCGCGGACGCCGGGGGAACCCACGAGGATGAAACCTATCTGCTTCGGATCCGGTATACCGTGGACGGCAAAGAATACGAAGAGGAGCTTCCCGGCATGTCAAAGCATGCGGCGGGGGACAGGATCACCGTCTTTTATGATCCGGATGATCCCGGCAGGATCACCCAGACCAAAAGCCTTCTGATCCCGCTGATCGTCATCGCTGCCGGCATCGGTGCCTGCGCGGCCGGAATCGTCAGCGGCGTCAGTGCCGTCAAAAGACATACAAGAATGAAACAACAGGAAAAGGAGTGGGGAACCTATGGCAAATAAGTATCTTCTGAAGCCGGTATTGAAAACGGCGAAGGAGGCGTTCTATCTGGAAGACGCGGACGGAAACACGGTTTACGAAGGGAAGATGACGAAGTTCTCTTTGCTTTTCGCGTCACCCTTTGAATTCATCAACCGCATCACGAACCGGACCGAGGAGCACAAGGTCGGAAAGACCGTGACTCTGGAGCAGGAAGGCGGCGGCTTGCTCAGCATCCTGTCGAAACGGTCCTACTTCAAGTTTGACGGGCAGAAGATCTGGGACTATCTGCACGACCTGGGCGTCCGCATCGAATCCAATGTCTCCGGCGAGAAGCTGGGCATGCGCTACGACGTGACCTTCAGGGGAGCGCCGCTTGCGACCATAGCCAACTCCTCCCCGAGCGGGAAGTCGTTCCTGACCGTAGACCGTTACTATGACGTGACCTGCGAGGAGAAGGACCTGGACCTCGCGTTCCTCGTTGCCTTTTCCATCGCCAGGACGGATCAGACCTTCTACTCCTGAACACACAACGGAGGATACGGCATTGAAAACGAGATTTCGGATTCTGGTCAGCCTTATGCTGACGGCCTGCCTGCTCGGCGTGTTTGCCGCCTGCAGCGCACCCAAAACACAAACGGCACAGGAGCCGGCGCCCGCCGCGGAGCCTGCCAGCCTCGATACCATGGGCGACGTCTTTTTCTATGACAGCAACGACAACGGGTTCAGCGAAAAGCATTTCGCCTATGTGTTTGAAAAGGACGGCGTCACGTACCGCGCGGTGGCGGACCTGCCCGCGGATGTTTCCGAGGCCCTTTTTGCGCTGGACTTCTTCGACGAGCACCGTGACGAGAAGGTCCGGGAACTGGTCGGTCCGCTCCCCGT
>JAFRVD010000090.1 GCA_017441825.1 Lachnospiraceae bacterium | reverse complement strand
TGGTCAAGTTTTATGCCATAATGCCTGAAAAGCCTTCGGATATATCTTTCAGATCTAAATGAAGTAGTATATATCCATACCTGTATCCCATGATTATGCAGCTTTTCGATCAGCGCTTTGGTGCCATATCTCAGTCTTTCCTTATATATTTTATTCCAGGGAAAGCCTAACTCTTCTTCGGTTTTGAACCTGGAGGGCGAAACAAATAAAGTGTCGTCCAGATCAAAAGATACGATCATCTGTTAATTCCTTCCATCCAATATATTCGCCTTTTTGTATTTGCAGGCGAGCTTGTTTATTACAGCAAAACTATCTGTCAGAATATATGTTTCAGAACTGTCAAATGCTACTATTTCCAAAACTGAATCGGGATCAATATGACGAATGGTTTTCGCTGTAAATAAATCTAATGATTGGATATCAATTTCCGGTTTACTCATTATTTCAAATGGGTCAACACTTGAGGTATATCCTTGAAACAATCCCCATACGAACTGGATTCTGGCGTGATCCTGAAGCAAATCAAATAATTCTTGTCCACTGATAAGCACCTTATCACTATCTTCGAATGGAAAATGATAATTGTCATTACCATAGCACTCGACATTTGAAATAAGCCAATTTAATGCCTTAACTTCTTTCTCAATACACATAAAAACATCCACAGGATAGGTCGGATGTTTTTCATTTAGAACAATTCCGTACATTCCTATGCCTCTCGAGACTTTCCGACTATCATTGCATCCCTTTACTGATTATAATATTTGTTCGACTTCTTCCCTGATTTCATCTGCCCACATATCATTTAGATTAATTACGACTGCAGTTTTTTGATTACTTCTTCTTTATTCAAATACACAAAATACAACCTTTCCAGATGATCAAGTATATATCATTTTCCCTTATAAACTGGAGGCAGGATTCTCTCCTCAAACTCTTTATCAAAATAAGGCTGTAATTCTTCCTCGGTATATTCTTCAAACTCGATTTGAGCAGTAACAAAGTGCTTCCTATGAACTGTTTGAGTCTTTGACATTACCAAAAATCTTTGATCTATATCACTTTCGTAATGCGATGGATATACTCTTATATCGCTGAAGTTTCCGAGAAAAAAGTAGTAATTAACGTAATACACAGCACCAAAATTGGATTTCTGAAGTTGGATTCCGCATAGAAGATCCTTGCCTGCCAGGTAATACATGCTTTTTACACTTTTAAATCCTCTTTTCGCGAATTCTTTATTACAAAATTCCTTAAATTCATTTTTGTCCATGGTTCAATCACATAGATCATCCATTTATGTAATAATCATCACTATATTTCATTTCTTTTGATCATATTACTGGTTATCGCATCATTCTTCATTCATTCTTTGCATTCATTATTGCAGTTCTGCAAAATGAATAGAAAAATTCTTTTGATTCAAGCTCATGATCTTCCTCTATGTCCGGTTCATCAGGATCGACAGCTATTCCAAACTCTGCATTTTGCTCTGATTCCTGAACTTGAATATCAACATAATTACATTTGTAACGACCCTGCAATTCAATGCACTTATATTCTTCACTCCAATCTATATGCAGCTCGATCCTGGTCATGCCCAATTCTTCAAAATATGATCTGAAGCTTCCATCCACATAATCCATAAGTAAGCTGTCAAAAGCTGTTGGATCTTCTGTTCGGTTCACGAGGTATTTCTTTATTTTCTTTTCTTTCGAGTTAAACAACATTTGATTTACCCTTTCTCACAAATAGTGGTTTATTGTTTTAAACGATATGTTCTGTTCCGATTTCCTCCCAATGCTTCGACATCTGGCATATCATAAATTAGCTCTTTCGTTCTGGTAATACCTAAGCCAATCGCCACTGCAATATCTGCTGTTTTGGCTGAATCCTTATCTTTTAGGTATGCGTATAAAGCATCAAGGAGTTCCTGATCACTGCCAAAAGATTCCGGAATAAAGGACACCGTATCTCTATCACTCAATATCTGTTTATATAGCACCTTCAACAAAGGGATCCGATCATTTCTTTCTGCAGTCTGATTATACAGATTAATATATTCGTTCAGCCCCTTGATTTTCGTCCCATCTTCTGTGCTATAACCACCAAGAATCCTGTTGTAATCATCGATCCCGGATTGAGGAAGGACATACGCAAAATAATCCAAAGAAAACCGGTCAGACACCGTAAAATCACTAAACCCTGACATATCAGCATTCAGCATTTCCAGTTCCTTTTCCAGTTTCCCGGAAATAACAGCGTAATTACGTGCATTGTCCAGGAACCTAGGTAGATTTTCATTAACACATCGGTTAGAAATCGCGGTTGCCTGGGCTTCAGGCGAGTACATATTCCTTCTATTCTGATGAAAATTCACAAAATAAGTAGTGAATTCCGAAAAACGTGCAATGCTTTCTTTCACATCTTCTTCTGCGCCATCCAGAATAAAATTGCGGACCATCTGTTTTTCAAACAATTGTTCAAAGATATCACTATCCTGAGGTTTTGTTGAACAATTCTATCATAAAAATATAATGTAATCTACAAAAATCGGCTTGCATTAGGATTAAAAATCAAAAAATACGAATAAAAACGAGTGGATTTTCTAATGAGAGATCTGTTTCATTTTCCCCGGTCGGAAAGAATAAAGCCGAGCCCGACCAGGTCACACCGTTTATTCTAACTGCACCCGATATCAGCACGTCGGCATTATTCAATGTCATTTAGGAAAGGATCGTCCATTCAATTCCATTGCAGGAAAAAGAAGAATAGTATTCTTCCGGAATAGAAAATCGTCATACAATGCCATATTATTAATAGCATATTCGGAAAGCTTCAGATATAATGACGTCAAAGAATATGAAAACGCTGTTATAGGTGACAGTGATCTGTATCGTTTGCAGTTCAGCAGAAGTTTTGTAAAGGAGGATATGAATGAATAAATTCGTTTTTGAAGACAAGAGACCGGTCGTACAGACAAAACAGGGTCTGCTCCGCGGTGTTACTTACGGTGACGTGAATATTTTCATGGGTGTTCAGTACGCGCATGCCAAACGTTTTCATCTGCCTGAAGAGATCGAACCCTGGGAAGGCATCAAAAATGCATACCAGCACGGACCGGTTGCCATGCAGGCGATGGAAGTAAATCCGTTCTTCTACTACAGAGGACTTCATATGCTCGAAAAGCAGAGTGAAGACTGCCAAAATCTGAATATCTGGGCTCCGAAGACTGAAGAAGGTGAGAAGAAGCCAGTATTTGTATGGATCCACGGCGGCGGATTCTTTGGCGGCAATGCGTTTGAAGAGATCTCCTTCGACGGCTTCAATATGGCTCATTACGGAGACGTTCTTTTTGTTTCCATTAATCACAGACTGAATGTGGTGGGCTATCTGAATCTTGAAGAATACGGAGAGGAATTCAAAAATTCCGCCAATGCAGGTATATGGGACCTGGTTGCAGCCATGAAGTGGATCCACGAGAACATTGCTGCTTTTGGCGGAGACCCGGAAAACGTCACGATCTGCGGTCATTCTGGCGGCGGCGGAAAAGTTCAGTGCCTGTATCAGATAGAGGAAGCTGTGCCTTATTTCCAGCGCGGTATCTGCCTGAGCGGCGCCCGCGGGCGTACCGGCTCTCCTGCTGACAACAGAGAAAACAGCATTAAGACTGCAAAAGCGATGATGGATGAGCTGGGCATAACAAAGGAGAATATCGAAAAAATATATGATATCCCTTACCAGGAACTGGTGAACGCCTGCAAGAAGGTCGCGAATCCGCTGGTGTTCTCTCCGGTCCAGAACGATTTCTTCCCCGGTTTCCCGGCGCTGACATCTCTTCAGCCCTTCTCAAAAGATAAGCCCATCATATATGGTTCTGTATTCGGCGAATTCCCGGTCAATGTGCCGACGGAAGAGGAAAAGGCAGCTATGACCGAAGAAGACAAGGCGGAGTATTTCAGAAAACGCTTTGGTGAGTGCGCCGATGACCTCATGAAGCTCTTTAAGGAAGCCTATCCGGATCATGATCTGATCGACCTTGCATGGCTGGATTCCCGCTGCAGGATCGGTGCGATGCAGTCCGCGAAGACGCACGTAGCCGCAGGCTGTGAAAATGTCTATCTTTTCCTGGCTGCATATACGGTTCCGGAAAACGGAAGGATCCCGATCTGGCACGGCGGTGAGGTCGGCTATATCTTTATGAACGAGGATAAGGTCCTGGTCCTAAATGATGCTGAGAACGGCCAGAAGTATGCAAGTACCTTAAGCACGATGGTCCTGAATTATGTGAAGACCGGGGATCCGAACTGTGAATACCTTCCCGAGTGGAAGAAGGTAAATGCGGACGATAACTGGACCATGATCATCGATAAGGAATGCCGCTGCGTCAACCATCACGACGACGAGCTGATCGACATTTATAAGGATGTTGCACCGACGTTTCGCCTGAATCTGAAATAATGAATATGAAGTGAAGAGGTACAAAGTGTAGTATTTATGCGGGCGGGATTGGAGATTTTAAAAATCCTCTCATACAGATAGGAACAGAAAGAGGACCGGCACATGCCGGTCCTCATGCAATATGGTTATGTATTGGATTCATAAACCGGGGTGCGCAGGTTCATCCGCCTGTCATACCTATGTATCCTTGCGCATTTTCTTTACCGATACCGACTGTTACCAGCGGACCTGCCAGCGCTTTTTTAATTCATTGATCTCTTCCGGGATCTTATCCTTTACAGCACCTGCCGCTTCAGCCTTCGCGGGATCCGCAGCAGCACGCGCCAGTTCTGCCCTCCGATGCTCCTCCAGGAGCTCTTCAAACAAGTCTTCCTCGGTACCCGGCGTCACGGTCCGGCTGGTCCACGCGGATAAATAAGCGGCGTTACTGATGGAAAGCGCCTTGATCCCCTCATAACCCGGGACGCAGGGCTCCCTGTCCTCCAGGATCGCCCGGGCGAAATCCTCCAGAAGGATCGGGTGTCCGTCGGGCTCATCCGCGGTGAACTCTTCATATTGAAGCTCTGCCTGATAAGCGCCGACTTTTTCGGTAAAGCAGATCTCCCGTTCCGGCCGGGTGAGCTTCCACCACTTCAAAGTGCCGTTTTCCAGCACCAGTTTGCCCAGATCTCCAGAGATCTCCAGCCGGTTTGTACCTGGACATTCGCCGGTAGTCGTGATGAAGGCGGCTCTGGCACCATTATCATATTCACCAATGATGGTCGCGTCATCGTCTACGCTGATGTGATGATATTTCCCGAAGTCCACCGATGCATGGACCCGGTTCGGCACACCGAATATCCATTGCCAGATATCGAGGTTGTGTGGCGCCTGATTCAGGAGCACCCCGCCGCCTTCTCCGCTCCAGCTTGCCCTCCAGGAGCCGGAATCATAATAGGCCTGGGTCCGGTACCAGTTGGTAATGATCCAGACGAAACGCTTGGGCTCACCCAGCAGGCCGTTCTGCACGATATCATGAGCCTTAATAAACAGCGGATTCGTTCGCTGATTGAACATGATGGCGAATTTCTTCCCGGAAGCCCGGGCCGCTTCATTCATTTCCCGGACTGCAGGAACTGTCACCCCTGCCGGCTTTTCCGTAAGCACGTGCAGACCGCGGGCGAAGGCTTCTTTAGCGTAGACCGGGTGCAGATAGTGCGGCGCCGCGATCAGGACTGCTTCCGCGAGCCCGCTGTCCATCAGCTGAACAGCATCCGTAAAGGGGACTGCCCGGGGCTGCAGCTTTTTCGCTATTTCCAATCGCTCTTCACGCACGTCACATACCGCGGTGATCCGGACAGATGGACAGAGTCCGTCCGCCACATATT
Source organism: Lachnospiraceae bacterium (assembly GCA_017441825.1). Taxonomy (GTDB): domain Bacteria; phylum Bacillota; class Clostridia; order Lachnospirales; family Lachnospiraceae; genus UBA1267. The sequence continues at coordinate 27,193 of JAFRVD010000090.1, read as the reverse complement.
TCAGATGCCCGGATCCCATATTTCCGACACCGATCACACCCAGCCGTATCTCGTCTCTTTCTGCCATTTGATTTCTCCCGTCGTTTTTCATGAACATTTGTATCTCTATGGATATTATTCGTACCTGAATTTGTGATATTCCCATTCCCGGGCGGTCTTTTCATCCAGTGCCTGAATGGCTTCTTTTGTGGTATACATCCAGTGAACGGGCCAGCCGATACCGCTGACACGCCCGACGTTGCGCAGGATGACCCAGATCTCCACTTCGTCACTGGGCCGGAAGTCTTCCGCGGGGACGATCATCTCCGGGCGGTAGTGGCCGAACCAGGGCGAATCACCGGAATGCTCTTTTACGGCACATTTTCCATTGCCGCGAATATATACCATGGCTTTGCCGTCGATCCCGATAAAGCGGAGCGCCAGGATCTTCGCGAGGTCAGCGCTCATAGCGGGAATCGTGGTGCGGATATAATAGGCATAGTTCACGGGGCTGTCCGCCGACCGCTTATATTCGTGGCCCTCGTACAGCGCGGGGGTTCCGAGGGTATCGACGGTTTTCCAGCGCTTTGTCATATGACGGCGCATCAGCATCTCGTCAGTCAATGTCTCCGGGAAGAGGGGGGACAACTGCCAGCCGTTAACAAAGCGGACGTCCTCCTCAGCGACTGACGGGATTTCAGGCCGGGTCGCGCGGATGCGGATACTTGCCGGGCCAGTCCCTCGCTTTCCGCACGGACCACGAGTTCCTGATCGCCCGGGAGCGCACGGAAAAGCGCCTGGCACTTCCCATCGAATACGCGGATCTGATGTCCCTGATATCCCTGGAAATGGTCATCCCGGAGGCTCAGGGCAGTGATGAGCTCTGCCTGGTCGTTCCAGGAAAAGTCAATCAATTGGCCGCATTCATTCAGATAGGAGCTCCGTTCCACAGACCTTTTTCCCATCATCTCGGAGTAGACGGTACCTTCGATGGTAAGAGGATCATCCGGTGCCTTTGTCCTGAACGTCAGGTCAAACACACGGTTAATATCATCGTTCGCAATATAGTACAGTACTGCCCCTGTCTTCTCATGCACGAAACGTACGACAGAGGCGTTTATCGCCGGAAAATCACGAATTTCAAGCGCTTCAAAACCATTCACCAGCTCCCCGACCTCCGGGAGGGAAGCGGTATCGGTTCCGTCCAGGGTCTGAGACAATGTCTCATCATCAGACTCTTCGGCATAAACGACCCATGCCTGTGCCGGAATTCCGAAGAACAGTACCAGTACCAGCAGCATTGTGAACAATCTGTTTTTCATTTTATCCCCTTTTTCTTATGGACTCTGCAGGCGAAAAGATCAATAACCCGCTTTGTCCTTTTCCTGAAGCGCACCGAAGTAGGAGTACTTGGGTAACAGGTCAGTCCCATAGAGCGTCGGACTGTATTCTTTTCTCCATGATATGCCGTCCCAGAAGCCCCAGAAGGTAAGGGCGTCCATCTTGAGTTTGCCTGAATCCACCCGCTCGAACAGTCCGTTAATCAGCTCATAGCAGAACTGTCCCTGCTTCTTGAGATTCTCATCGGTTGCCTGAAGCGGGCTCATGTATTTACCAAGACAGATGTCCAGTTCGGTCAGCTGGATCTTAAGCCCCGTCTCTGCCAGTTTATCGACGCCATAGAAATAGCTGTTAAGACTGTCGGACGTATAAAGATGCGCCTGCAGGCCGATGCCGTCGATTAAGCTTCTTCCGTTCTCATCTTTGAGTGTATCCACAAACTTTAGCAGTGTATCCACCTTATACTGCTCGTTATAGTCGTTATAGTAAAGGTCAATGCTCTCCGGGGCGTATTTATCCGCATAGTAGAACGCATACCAGAGATAGTCATCGCCGATGGTCTCGGACCAGTGGTTTTGACGCATTGTGCCGTCTTCCATCCAGGCTTCATTCACAACGTCAAAGGCATAGAAAAGATCGATATACCCCAGCTCTTCCAGCTTGGCGAAGGTGCCGCTGATGAAGGCTTCCATTCTGGAAAGCATCTCTTCACGTCCCACAAAATCGCCGGTCTTTTCGAACCCTTCACGGAAGATCCAGTCCGGAGTCTGGCTGTACCATACAAGCGTATGTCCTCTCATGGAGCAGTTGTTATTCTTAGCCCATTCAAGGACAGAAAGCACCTCCTCGTTGAATTCAACCACCGGCTTCCCGGCTTCCTTGCTCCTGGCCTGGCTTAACGTGCTGTCCGGCTTCATGGCATTCTCCAGGGTAAGGCTGTTGAACTGGCTTGACAGGATCTCCGACACTGTCTTGCAGCTGACCGTCGCCGAGCTGACACAGGTGCCGATCTTCATCCCGTGTTCGGCAAAAACATCTTTCAATGTCCTGTCAGTACTCTTCTCGGTACCGGCTGCTGCACACCCGGTAATGAGCATTGCGAAAATGCATATAATGCATAATACTGCCTTATCCATAAATTGCCCCCTTGGCTGACTTGAAACGGGGAAGCTGCATTCACAGCTTCCCCGCTTATTTGTTGAAATTTCAAGCCTCCGTCAGTTCTCAAACGCGATCTCATTCGTCTTGCAGAAGTCTTCCGCATAGCTGCCTGCGGCGACCTTAGCCGTCAGCTTGTCGCAGCCCTTAAACGAATCCTTGCTGATCGATGTGACGCTCTCCGGGATCTCGATGGATTCAAGGCTTGAACAGCCCTTGAACGCCTGCTTTCCGATTGATTCCGCTGCGCTCGGAAGCGTAACGGAGGTTAAGCCGCTGCAGTCTGCGCATAAATAGTCGCTGATCGCTTTCACGCCGTCCGGAATGACAAGCTCCGTCAGCTTCTTGCACGAGAAGATGGCGCGCGCGCCGATCGTTTCCAGACTATCCGGAAGCGTCAGGCTGGTCAGATTCTTGCACTGATACAAAGCGCCGATGCCGATGGACTTCAGACCCTCCGGCAGCGTGATGCTGGTAAGCGCCGTACACTTATTGAAGGCGTGGTCGCCGATCGATACGCAGCTTGCGGGGATCGTGATCTCCTTCAGGTTGGGGCACTCACGGAACGCCAGATTCCCGATCACCGTAACACTGTCCGGGATCGTGATGCTGACAGCCTTGCTTCCTCTGAACGCGCCTTCGCCTATGGACGTGACCGGCTTTCCGTCGATCTCATCCGGGATCACAATGCTTTTGCCTTCCTCGGAAGCCATCCCGGTGATCTCAACTCCGTCGTCCGTTACATTATAGGTAAACTCACCCGGTTCAGCCTCTGCGGCTTCTTCCTCTTCGTCAGCCTGAGCATCAGCAGCTTCTTCCTTTGCCGGCTTTTCTTCAGCCTCAGCCGCATCCTCGCCCTCATCTTCAGCGTCTTCCTGGGCTTCAGCCTCTGTCTTCTTACCGGTATCCTTCTTGTCATCCAGCTTGTTCTTGGAGAACACGCCGGAGCCGGCAAGCGCGACAAATGCGATCACGAGCACAATGGCCGCTGCAGAAATGATAACACTTACGTTGCTCTTCTTTTTCGGTGTCATGGTTGAATCCTCCCTCGATCGATCTTCTTCGTGACCGCGTAGTCTTAAATGTGATTCGCGACTTCAAACGCGTCCCAGATCGCGTACATGATGTTGTTCACTTTCTTCGCGTCGCCCAGGAGATAGATCTCGGGCACGTCGAATTCCACTTCGTGGTAAAGTGTATTGTCTTCTTTATAGCCTACGGCGAGGATCACGCTGTCACACGGGATCTCGTGTGCGCCTCCGTCGGAAAGCTCATAAGAGAGCACGCCGTCACGGTAGCCCTTCACCTTCGCGCTGCAGATGGTCTCGATCCCGTTAAAGGGGATCAGAGCCGCCAGCATATCCTTGTTCGAATGGCACAGGGGCCCGTTCACCGCCATAATGGCGGGGAGCGCTTCGACGATCGTCACTTTCTTCCCGTGGTGCGCAAGGTCCAGAGCGAGCTCGCATCCGACCAGTCCGCCGCCCACCACAACGGTGGCATCGCCGGGGTCCTTTTCCTTAAGCAGCACTTCCGACGCGGTGTAGACCTTGTCATCGTCGCCCAGGGAGAACCGCTTCGGCGTGGAGCCGGTCGCGACGATCACGGCGTCAAAGCCGCTGTTTCTCACGAAATCGGCGTCGACCTCCGTGTTCAGATGGACCTCCACGTTGAGACGAGTCATCTCGTTCGCGTACCATGCAGCCAGGGCAAGGTCGTCTTCCTTGAAATCCGGCGCGCCGCCGGGGATCAGGTTTCCGCCGAGCCTTCCCGACTTTTCATAAAGCACCGGCTCGTGTCCGCGGATCGCAAGAACACGCGCGGCTTCACAGCCTGCCACGCCGCCGCCTACGATCAGCACCTTCTTTTTGCTATAGACCGGCTCGTAGCGCGTGAAGCGCTCTCTTGCAGCCTGCGGGTTCACGGCGCAGTTGATGAGCGAATATTCGGCGATACGGCCCATGCAGCCTTCATGGCAGGAAATGCAGGGGCGGATCTCCGCCGTCCTGCCGGAGCGCAGCTTGTTCACGTAGTCCGGATCCGCAAGAAGCGGCCGTCCGAGGTCGATCACGTCGCAGACGCCGGTCTCGATCGCTTCAAGGGCCATGTCGGGGTTATCCATCCTGCCTGCGCAGAATACGGGCACGTCCACCACTTCCTTGACCATTTTGCAGTACTTGCGGTAAAGGCCCTTTTCCTGATACATCGGCGGATGGTTCCACCACCAGGCGTCGTAGGTGCCCACGTCCGTATCGAGCGCGTCGTAGCCGTATTTCGCAAGGAGCTTCGCAGCCTCGAGGCCTTCCTCGATGTCCCTGCCCTTCTCCTCGAACTCTTCTCCCGGCAGCGCGCCGGACCTCCAGTCCTTGATCATGGACTTCACGCTGAAGCGGAGCGTTACGGGGAAGTCTTTGCCGCAGCGGGACTTGATCTCGTCAAGCACCTCCCGCGCGAACCTGAGCCTGTTCTCAAGGGATCCGCCGTATTCGTCCGTCCGGAGATTAAACATGGAAATGGCGAACTGGTCCATGAGGTAGCCCTCGTGCACCGCATGGATCTGCACGCCGTCAAAGCCGGCTCTGTAGGCGTTATAGGCGCCGTCGCCCATCGACTTCACGATGCAGCGGATCTCCTCCTTCGTCAGGGCCCGGCACATTTTGTCAAGCCAGCGGTGAGGGATCTCGGAAGGCGCCACGGGCGGGAATTCACCGAGGTTCGTCGGTATGGTCACACGCCCGAAGCCTGCGGACATCTGCAGGAAGATCTTCGCGCCGTACGCGTGCACGCGTTCCGTCATCTCCTTGGAGGTCCTCGTGAAATGCACGGAATTGTAGGTCGATACCGGGATGATGGCCTGGTTCTGCGGCTCCACCTGCTGGTCCGAGAACGTCACGCCCGTAATAATGAGGCCGGTGCCGCCCTTCGCCCGCTCGGTATAGTAGTCGATGCCGCGCTGGTTCCAGCCGCCTTCGGCATCCGAAAGTCCGAGACAGCCCATGGGAGCCATCGCGAAACGGTTTTTCAAGGTGACGCTGCCAACCTTGACAGGGGTAAAAAGCTTCTGATATTTCATATTCTACCTCTTCTGATCAGATTTTTCGTTGGTGCTCTCATTTACAGTCATCTCTTTTATACCACACATATGGCCTGCCGTCCATAATAATACATTTTCACAGCACTTTTTTCCGATTGCCATCACTTCCGCATCAGCTTATAATAATTTTAATACTGAGTATCAACTCCACGATCAGGAAAGGACGGTTACTATGAGTTATTTAGGAGAACAGATCCCGAAGCTCGGTTTTGGCCTGATGCGCCTGCCCATGCTCGGTGAAGAAGTCGATATCGAACAGGTCAAGGAGATGGTCGATCTTTTCCTGGGCGCCGGCTTCACGTATTTTGACACGGCGTACGGGTACATCGGCGGAAAATCCGAGATGGCCATCAAGACCGCTCTGGTGGACCGCTATCCCCGTGAAAGCTTCCAGCTTGCGACCAAGCTCCCCGCCTGGGCCGGCCCCAAGACCGCCGAAGAAGCGCAGCAGATGTTCTATACGTCGCTTGAGCGCACGGGCGCAGGCTATTTCGATTTCTACCTGCTGCACAACCTGGGCGACACGCGTACGGAGACCTTCGACCGTTTCGGCATCTGGGATTTCGCGAAGGCCCGGAAAGAGGAAGGGCTCATCAAGCATCTGGGCTTCTCCTTCCATGATTCCGCAGACAAGCTCGATAAGATCCTGGACCTGCATCCGGAAGTCGAATTCGTCCAGCTCCAGATCAACTACGCGGACTGGGACGATCCGAAGGTCCAGTCCCGCCTTTGCTATGAAACGGCCCGTAAGCACGGCAAGCCCGTGATCATCATGGAGCCCGTGAAGGGCGGCTCACTTGCAAACCTGCCTGACGTGGTTGCCGACGTCTTCAAAGCGGCCGATCCGGACGCTTCCCTGCCGTCCTGGGCGATCCGTTTCGCGGCATCCCTTGAAGGCCTTGTGGTCGCGCTGAGCGGCATGAGCACGGTCGACCAGATGAAAGACAACCTGAAGACCATGAAGGACTTCAAACCCCTGTCTGAAGAGGAGTACAAGGTCATTGACAAGGCCCGGGAAACGCTGGACGCGATCCCGCGCATCCCCTGCACTGCCTGCCAGTACTGCACGAAGGGCTGCCCTATGCAGATCAACATTCCGGGGATCTTTGAAGCGATGAACAAGGTGTACATCTACAACCACCTGGACGCGGCAAAGAGCAGCTACGGCTGGAACACCAACGGCGGCGGCAAAGCCTCCGACTGCATCCAGTGCGGCCAGTGCGAAGCGGCGTGCCCGCAGCACATCGATATCATCGAACGGCTGAAGACTGCCGTTGAAATGCTGGAAGGATAAGGCTTTTTCGTTAGTGCTCGCCCGTGGTGCGCAGACAAAACAGGCGCCGGGACATCTCGTCCCGGCGCCTGTTAGTTTATACAGATCAGGCAAGGTCCTCTGTCAGGATCCTCCGTAAAAACGCCGCAGTCTGCTCCGCAAGCGCTTCTACCCCCTCGGGCCCCATGTGCAGCCGGTCCGGACAGATCATCTCTTCCTTATGCGGCGCGACCACGGAATACAGATCGTTCACCGCCGCATTCTCCTCCGCCGCCACCTTCTTCAGGATCTCATTATAAAGGACGACGTCCTTATGGTCTTCGTAGAAGGACGGCGTGGTGGTGGCGATGACGATGCGGAGGTCCGGCTTTTCCGTCACCTTGCGGAGATTCCGGCAGATCCTGTGACAGGTCTCTTCATAGAGCTCCGGCGGGTAAAAGTGCCGGCCTTCGTGGTAATCGTCGCCCATGTCCCAGAGCCCGGCGTTCCACTGCACGACATCCGGGGACGGCATCTGCGGCAGCCAGAACCTCAAGGAATTCAAAACATAGCCGCTCCAGCGTCCGTTTTCCTCCGGGCCGTGCACCTCGGCGATGTCGGCAAGCTTCTCCGCCACCGGCTTCTGATACTGCATCCTGACGGAATCCCCCAGTAAAATGACCTGCTTCATCTTTCTTTATTCCCCCTTTTTATACGCTGTTACACCACGTCCGCAAAGGATGCGCCCGCGGCCGCAAGGAGTGCGTCCGGCGCAAGCTCCACCTGGAAGCCGACCTTTCCCGCGCTGACACAGATCGTGTCGAACAGGACGGCGGTCTCCTGGATAAAGACCGGAAACGTCTTCTTCATGCCGATGGGCGAGCACCCGCCGTGGACGTAGCCGGTCAGCGGCAGGAGCTCCTTCTGGCGGATCATTTCGATTGACTTCTCCCCGGCCGTTTTCGCGGCCTTTTTAAGCTCCAGCTCCTCATTGACGGGGATGACAAAGACGTAGTACTGTCCGCTTTTTCCGCGGGTCACGAGCGTCTTGAAGACGCGGTCCGGGTCCTCCCCGAGGATCCCGGCGATCTCTTCGCCGGACTTCGTGGGGTCCGGCTCATACGTATGGCTCACATACGGTATCTTAAAGCCTTCCAAAAGCCGCATCACATTCGTTTTTTCCGGCGTCCCCGCCCGTGCGTCTGCCATGGCCGTTCTCCTTCTGTCAATAAACTTCTCCGGGCACCTGTTACTCCCTGTCAAGCCCTGTTACGCCTTCCCGAGGCACACGATGTTCACCGAATGCGCGGGAAGCGTCACAGTGAGCTCCTGCCCGTCCTCACTGAGCGCCTCAGGATTTTCATACGGGACCACACTGTTCCTGTCCACGTCGTTATAGTCGTCCGGACTGCTTCCGGAAAGCGTCATCACTTTTTCAGGAGCATATCCCGCGGGCATCTTAATCTTCACTGTGAGTTCCTGGTCCGGATGCTTGTTGACAAGGGACAGCGCGATGGTACCGTCTTCCGTACGCCGCGTTGCAGCCATGTCGATGAGCGCCACCGGGATGCTGTTCCCATCCCTGTCGGCCATGCTTATGACCGGTACTCCGGTCTCAAAGCTGTCGATGACTTCGTCGCCCATGAGCTTCGTATACATGCGGAAGACGTGGTACGTCGGGCGGAGGACGATGCCATCGTCGTACGTGTAGATCACGCCGCGGGTGTTGACTGCCGGCGCGAAGTTCGCCATGCCCACGATGTCGCTGTTTTTGAGCAGCATATTGAGGAAGCAGGCCGTAAAGACCGCGTCCGCCATCGAGTAAGTCGAATTGATGCCGCTCTTTTCCCGGGCCTTAATGAACTCCGTACTGCCCAAAGGCGCCGTGTCCACGTTCGGGTGGTGCCAACCGCGCAGGTTCCATTCATCGTAGGCGATCCGGATCTGCTTCTCGAGCCCGAAAGCTTCTAAAAGTCCGCGGACCTTCCGTACGTCCCGGTCGAGGTCCGTGGTCTTCGCCATGCACTCCGTGTAGCCGGCGGGCTCGTTCCTCTGCCAGAGCGGATCCCAGTAGCCGTGGATGGAGATCCATTTTAAATACGGACCGGCTTCCTTCAGGAGGCGCACGTTCCAGTCGATGTCTGCGATGGCCGCCGCAGAGAGTTCTATGCCAGGGTCCACCCGCCGCATCATCTTCGCGGATTCGCACACAAACCGGCCCCACTCGTCATGGGTCTTGCTCCCGATCTCTCCCGGATAATAGTTTTCATTGCCCACAGACCAGTAGCGGACGCTGTACGGCTCCTCGTGGCCGCCTGCTTTCCGAAGCCGTGCAAATTCGCCTTCCTTCGGGAGGTTGCAGTACTCCACCCAGTCGCTCATCTCTTCCGGAGTCCCCGACCCCGCGTTCGTGCAGATATACGGCGCGCAGCCGATCTTTTTGCAGAGCGAAATGTATTCATCGGTCCCGAATGTATTCGGGTCCTCCACACGCCAGGCTTTGTCATAAGCCGGAACTCTCTCTTCTCCCACGCCCTTCTTCCAGTGGTACGCAGAAACGAAGCAGCCGCCCGGCCAGCGGATGACCGGCGTGTCGATGTCCTTAAGTGCCCGGATCACATCCGTCCTGAAGCCGTCTTCATCGGAAAGCGGGTGTCCGGGTGCGAAAACGCCCCCGTAGATCTGCCGGCCGAAATGCTCGAGAAAATGCCCGTAGATCATGGGATCTCTCTTAAAGAGGGCTCTTTGGGGGTCTATAGCGACTGCTGCTATTGGATATGCCGGATTCATGTCATGCTCCTCCTTTTTTACGCCTGATCCAGTATGCTTTAGTAATCAGTTATTCGCCCGGGTCCACCGGCGCGTAGAAGCGTCCGGTATGCTTCCAGTTCTCATAGAACCGGACGGCCTCGTCTGCCATGTCCTCGTAAATGTCGAGCGCATGGCCGAAGCCGCTGTAGGAAAACGTACTGATGCCCATGCAGTCCGCAAAACGGACGACGTCGTCGGCCCACATGTCGTACCAGCTGCCGGAGAGCTTCTCATAGATGTGAGTGGACCGCCCGAAGCCCCGGTTTGTCAGAAGGAAGACGTGGAAGCCCCGCTTCGCGAGCTCCTTTTCCAGCGTTTCCCTTCCGTGCCCGATCTGCGTCGAAAGGAGGTATCGCTCCCCTTCGCCGTATTCCTCATAGTAAAGATGAACCTGAGGTTCGACTGTGCAGTATGGCATAATATGATCCTCCTGTTTCCTTTTGTCAGAATTCCTCCGCCTTCCTTTTCCCGAGCGCCGCGCTCGCGATTATAAGCACCACGGGGAATACGATGGCCGCGAAGAGCCCTGTTTTCAAATCATCTGAATGTGCGCCGGAGACGAGGCCAACGAGAGTCGGTCCGCCGGAGCAGCCGATGTCTCCCGCAAACGCGAGCAGTGCGAAGAGCGCGGTCCCGCCCTTCGGCAGCTTCACCGCGGCGGTTGAAAAGAAGCCCGGCCAGAAGATGCCTACAGAAAGCCCGCAGAGTGCGCAGCCAAGAAGCGACAGAATGGGCCACGGCGAAAACGCCGCAAGAAGATACGAAATAATACAAAGGCCGCCGCAGAGCATCGCGTACTTCAGCGTGTCGATCCTCGGCGCGATCTTTGCGTAGATCACCCGGGACGTGCCCATGAGGATCGCGAACATGCAGGGACCCAGGAGGTCCCCCATGACCTTCGTGACGCCTAAGCCCTTCTCCGCAAAGGCGGAGGCCCATTGGGACATCGCCTGCTCGGACGCGCCGGCCGTGATCATTAAAACGATCAGAAGCCAGAACGTCCCGCTCTTTACGAGGTCCCGGTAGCCCATGCCCTCCTGGCCTTCACTCAGCGCATGGATGGGCACCAGCATGAACATGAACATATCGAGAAGCGGCACGATGCCCCAGAGGAGACACGCGATCCGCCAGCTTTCCTTCCCGAAGGCCTTCAGGAACAGGGTAGTCAGCAGTACGACGCCCACCACGCCCCAGCAGTAAAACGAGTGCAGGAGCGCCATCGCCGTCTTCTTGTTCTTGCCGTCCGGACACGCTTCCACGATCGGGCTGATCAGTACTTCATCGAGGCCTCCGCCTATCGCGTCCAGCACGATACAGACCAGGAGGCCGATATACGGGCTCGGAAGCACAAAGGGGATCCACGCAAAGCCCGTGAGCCCCACGGCGGCGATAAAATGCGCGAACACCGCAAGCTTCCGGTAGCCGATCCTGTCCGAGATCTTCCCGGCGATTAAGTCTACTGCGATCTGCACGCAGAAGTTGATGGTCACGAGCGACGTGATCTCCGCAAGACTTAAGGAAAAGCTGTCCTGGAAGATCAGGAATAAAAGCGGCGGCAGCATGTTCACCACAGCCTGCGTAATGTAGCCTAAATAACTTGCGTAAATGGTGTGCTGATAGCTCCCGCGAAGTTTTTTAACGTATGACAAAAGCTTCACCTCTGCCGGCCGGCCCGGCTTCTTTTATGCGTCGGAATCCCTGAATGTGACAAACCCCCTCTGAAACAGAGAGATCTGCTTTTACATGTACCCAAATTATACGATAGACTCCGGCAATTGTCAGCAGGAATTCAGTGATCCGTGTGAAAATACGTTGATTCTTTCGTAAAGTGTCGTATACTGGAGCTGACAGATACGAAAAAAAAGACGAAAAGAACGGTAAAGAAAAAAGGAGGCCTGATATGACACCTGAAAATAAAGCGAAATTTGACGCAAAGTGGAAACGGATCCGGGATGCGGTAGCGCTGAAGGAGCCGGACCGGGTCCCCATCACCCCGTCCCCGGCCATCTACCCGTATCTGCACGCGGGCTACACCATGACCGAGGTCATCTATGACGAAACGATGGAGAAGGCTTCTCAGGCCATGATCAAATACCTTGAGGATTTCGACCCGGACAACGGGACTGCACTCACGAACTATGTGGCGGAGGGCCGGCTCATGGAGCTGCAGGACCCCACGAATATGACGTGGTCCGGCATGCCGGGAAATCCAATCGGCGACAATTCGATCCAGCAGTTCATTGAATTCCCGATCCTTCTGGACGAGGAATTTGACGAGTTCTTCAACGACCACGTGACCTGGCGCGTGCATAAGGAGCTTCCGCGGAATTCGAGACTTCTTAAGCCGCTCGAAAGCTTTCGGCTGGGCCGCGGCACTTTAGGGCTCGCGAGCGCTGTGTCGAAGCCGGAGATGCGGGAAATGATCAAAAAGCTCTGGGAGATCGACGAAGGCTACAAGGCCCTCTATGAGAAGAAGGCAGCCTTCAACAAAAAGATCGAGGACATGGGCTACCCCATCATCCGCGCGGCGATGGGCGCCGCCGTCCCGTTTGACAGCTACAGCGACTTCCTGCGCGGCACGCTGCTGTCTCTCGAGGACCTCTACGCGAATCCGGAAGAGGTGCGGCGATACATCGACGCGACTTTTGAACAGACTATTGATATGATCAAGGCGTCCAAGGGGCGCGACGACGGGAAGCTCGTATTCATGGCGCTCCACAAAGGCATGGACGGCTTTATGAGCGACGAACACTACCGCGAATACTACTGGAGCCATCTGCAGAAGATCATCGAGGCGATCATTGAAGCTGATAAGATCCCCTACATCTTCACCGAGGGCAAGTACAATTCGCGGCTGGACTGCCTCGCGGAGGTGCCGGTAGGCAAGGTGTTCTACCACTTTGAGCAGGTGGATATGGCCGCTGCAAAGAGCAAACTCGGGAAGGTCGCGTGCATTGGCGGCGGCTTCTCACCCTATCTTTTAAACTACGGTACGAAGCAGCAGGTCATCGATGAATGCAAGCGCCTTTTGGACATCTGCGCGCCCGGCGGCGGCTTCGTGTTCGAAACCGCCTACGGCATGGACTACGCAAAGGACGAAAACGTGGAAGCGATGTTCGACACGGTCAGGACGTTTGGGAAATACTGACGAGCGCGTCCAATAGCCCTCCGAGGAGGGCAGGCCGCCTACCGTATATTGGCAGCACCCCATAGGCGCATTATAAAAGGCGGCTGTGACCCGGGTCAAAGGATCACAGCCGCCTTTTTCTTATATTTTCGCCCTCTCAATACACCGTCGCAAGCATCGCCCACATATACCGATGCTCCTCCCACAGCTCCGCGAACTGCGTGAGTGGCAGCGGCGCCGGAACCGTTCCGGTCTCGACTGTGACGGACTTGATGTGCTTCTCTATGACGCACCAGTTTGAAAAGCCCGCCTCGTTTGAGTAGCCGGCAAGGTACTGGCCCGTCATATTGGAGATGTGCTGCGCCAGCGCCTGGTTCTCTGACCAAAGCGGCTCAGGCTGCCCGTACTGCCAGTAGACGAGGTCGCCGTAGGAGTGATAGCTGATGGCCGCGAGTGGATTCGTCATGCTCTCTATAATGGCCATCTGCGCCTTCGTCTCCCGCTCCGAGCCGGGAGCCGCTCCCTTAAAGAATGTACTTGAAGGGACCGGTCTCTCCGCCACAGTCTCCCAGCCGGGAGAATAGTTCCGGTTGATATCCACGCCCACAGCATTCGCCTTCCAGCGGACCAGATAGGCGGCATAATCCGAAGTCTCGGCAAAACCGCCCGCAAGGTCCGACCGGAAGATCGACTGCAGATTAACGCGAAGATCCTCTCTTCTGAGACCCGCTTCACCGAACTGGGAGATCGTTACCCCGTCCGGATTCACCATAGGTTCCACATAAAAACAGGTGTTTTCAAAGATGTCCCTGAAGGACCTTCCGTTATAGCTCCCGGTCTCATATTCCGTGCAGTAAAACGCCAGCTGTCTCATCACGAGCTGCGTCGTCATGTACTCCCTGGCGTGGGTCGCCGCGCAGATATAGATCTGGCGGGGAGCGTTCGGATTTCCGAAGATCACATAGGAAAGATCCCTGCCGTCCTCAGTTGTTCCCGCGCTTCGCAGACTGACTAAGTGCGTATAGGCTGCGGCAAGATACCTGAGGTCGTCCTGCATCATATCGTAGGTGTAGAGGGTCGTGGAAGTATTGATCACGGCTTCCGGCGCGCGGAGCACGATGGACTCGCCGGTTTCCGCAGCCGGCTCATCGCCGGTCTCCTCTAAAGAACTCTCCGGTTCTTCCGTCACTTCCTGAGAATCTTCCGGGGTCTCGGAGACCACCGTCCACACTTCCCGTTCCGTACTCAGGCTTTCTTCCCTCTCCTCTTCTGACACGGCGGTTTCCGGCGGTGGGCTTTCTTTATGCGGGTCCCGTGAAACGGTCCCGGATATCAGGAGCGTCGCGCCTATGACCGCCGCGCCTAAGAGGGCAACAAGTACATATTTCCAGGTATTTTTCTTCATATACCTCGCGTATTATTGATCCCGGGCGGACTTTATTACTCGGCCTCTCCGACCCATGCCGTCACAGGGACCTCCGTCCCGTCTTCTTCCTCTACGGTGAACACGATGACCACCGGGCTCGCCGTCCGGATCCTGAAGGAAGTGGCGCAGGAGAGCTCCTCGCCGGGCTCAACTTCCGCCCAGCAGTTCTCTTCTTCTTCGATCTCACTGCCGCGGATCCAGTTCACTTCAATACCGTCCTGCATTGCATACCAGTTGTGGACGTCAACAAACGTGCAGGCAGCATCGGTGGTATTTTTGAATGTAAACCAGAAGCGGACGCAGTCGGTTCCTTCTTCATTCGTGAAGAACTCCGCCTTTTCAACACAAATGTCTTCGGCCTCTTCCGGAACCTCCGTGAGATACTCGGGGATCGAAGGATCCGCATCGTAAACGAAGGGCTCCGGTGCGCCGGACAGGTTCATGGGGTCCGCGTAATAAAGCAGGCTGGATTCATCATGATAAGAGCTGATCCGGAAGCCGACCACACCGTCCTCGGGGTCGCATTCAAAGCCGGTCGCACAGCGGACGGTCCTTCCGGGAGCGACGTTCAGGCTGTTGTTGTTCTCTTCCGGAATGTCCAGAACTCCCCAGTCCAGGAATTCGTCGTCCCAGTCGTTATCGGCGTCCAGGCTGAACCACCAGGAAGAAGAGGGCTCATCCAGGAGATTCGTGACGTCGTAGTAGAAGACGATAAGCCAGACGTCGTCTTCGTCGATGGCTTCTTCATCCCCCTCGGCATCTCCCTCGTCCTCATCATCCTCATCATCGTCATCGTCGTCCTCGGCTTCAGCTTCATCCTCTTCGTCCGGGACGGCTGACCAGGTATACTTCTGCCCGCGCACAAGATCGGCACCCAGGATCGTGATTTCCATGCCTTCCACAATGCCCGTAACAGGCCCCTCGGAAGGCTCGCCCTCCGGGATCGGGACGACTTCGGAAGGCCCCATAGAGCCTAACGCCAGTTCAAAGACAAGCGTCTCGATCAGGTCGCCGATTCCCGTATTGCCAAGCAGGTTCTGCACAAGCATGCCGGCAAGGCTGCCCAGGCCCGTGCCGCCGTTTTCCTTATAGTCTTCAAATTCATCATCGGTCATGCGGATGAAATCCATGGAATACGCTTCCGTGCGGATCTTCAGAAGCCCGCCAGCGTACTCGTAGGGAATCGCAAAGGAGTCATCGTCGTCCTCATCATCCTCATCATACTCGTCATCATCATCGTCGTCAGGATCCGCATCATCCGCGTCATCCTTCTCCCCGAAGATAAGGCGATCATCTTCCCAGGAGAGCGGAATGTTCGCTTCCAGGAAGCTCATGTAGCCCGTGCCGTCCTCATCGAGGACCAGGTAAAAATCCACACCCAGGTCGAGCGCCGCGGAGACGATCCCGAGACTGTCCCCGGTATCGCTCACGATCCCGGTCAGCTTATATCCGCCCGCGCGGTTTTCAAACACCGTGGCCTGCGCGTCGCCTTCAGCGTCCATGTCCTCGGCAGCATACACCGTCATTCCTGAAACCAGGCAGAAGATCAGTATAAATGCCAGCAGTTTCTTCATTTTTACGTAACCTCCTATAAAAAGTTGGTTGTACATGCTGCGCACAGTTTTCCGCTCTGTACGCGTCATGCATATATTTTACTCTTTTTCTTTCACACTTTCAACTATATCCCAACCCTTCATGTCATGCATCGCCGCAAAATGGCTGAGCAGGATGTAGGCGAACACGATCGCCCCGGTGATCAGGAGCTCCCGCGGGGAATTCGTGTACACGTACTCCCGCGTCGGGCCGCTCATCTCCCTGAGCCCGACCTCCGCAACCAGCCGCCCTGCCGGGAAGCCGAGAGCCATCGCAAGGATAAACTGCAGGATACACTGGGAGAACCAGCTCCGTGAAATCTCGGAACGCTGGAAGCCCAGCGTCCTGAGTACACACAGCTCCTTCTTCTTTTCCAGGATGTTCGTCCGGGACGTGTTCAGAACGACGATGACCCCCACTCCCACTGCAAACAGAACAATGAGCCAGGCCGCAAAGTCGAACGACCTGAGCAGCTTCTTCATGCCCTCATAGGACAGGCGTGTAAAGACCGCGTACAGGTAGTCGTCTCTTTCCGAGAGGACCGCAAG
Source organism: Lachnospiraceae bacterium (assembly GCA_017441825.1). Taxonomy (GTDB): domain Bacteria; phylum Bacillota; class Clostridia; order Lachnospirales; family Lachnospiraceae; genus UBA1267. The sequence goes on along the minus strand of JAFRVD010000090.1, from coordinate 10,864 downwards.
GAGCTTCTGCTCGTTTTCAGGACTGATCCTCAGGATCAGCCCGCCGATCGTTTCATCGCCCAAAGCTTCCGCGCCTTCCATGGAGATATACTGGTTCTGGCTCACGCACTGGAAGCCGATATCCGTCACGCGTAAGGGCACCCTTCCGTCCACGAGGACCTCATCGCCCACGGATACGCCTAATGCCTTCGCGACGTGCTCCTCCATGAGGATCCCGTCCCCGGGAAGGTCCAGTGAAAGCGCCTCCCCGTCCCGGGTATACACGCCCAGTAGCTCCGTCCCAGGCTCCACGGCGTTAATGAGCGCAGCCTCCGACTTCCCGCCGAACGAAATATCCATCTGGTAATACGGCAGCTCCTGGACGTCCGAGACATAGTCGAGCGCGCGTATTTCGGACAGCGTCTCCTCCGTGAGCGGCTTACTGAAAAAGACCTGTGCATCGTAGCGGATGCGGTCCCCGAACGTGTCCGTGAGGATCCGTTCCTTGGCCGAAAGGAACGCAAGGCCGCTGTAGATCAGCATGACGGTAGCCGCAATGGAGATCGCGGAAAAGATAAAGCGCACCGGATTGCGGAACATCGTCGTGATGCTGAAGGCGGTCATGGGCCGAAGCCGCCGTGTGAGCCTGCCAGCTGGTCCGCCGGTCCCCGTTGCAGGCGCCGGCCGGGACATGGCTTCCGCCGGGCTGATCCTTGCGACGACGGCCGTACTCATGACGGTCGAGACCTGACCGACCAGGACCGCAAGAGCGGAGGCCTGCAGAGTTCTCACCCAGTCGATCTTCATGCTGTATTCCATGAGTGAAAAGAAATCCGCGTATTTGCCCCCTGCAAACCAGGCGAGGATCACTCCGAGCCCAAAGCCCAGAACAGCCGCACAGACCATTATACCGAGGTTAATGGCGGAAAACAGGCCGCGGATGCTGCCCACAGAAAAGCCCAGGGCGCGCAGGATGCCGATCTCCCGCCGGCACTGGCGTACAATGAGCGACATGAACAGGAACACGATGAAGAGAAGCGTCGCGAAATAGATGCCGGGAATGAACACGGACATGGCGTATAAGGGCTCCAGATTGTCGTCGATTCTTTTTTTGACAGGCGACCGCGCATAAGTATAGTCGCTTTTCACTAAAACGTCCGGGATAGCCGCTCTGACCTCGCAGAGCACATTCTCCGGGTCCGCGTCTTCGTCAAACCACAAAAGGAACTGGTTGCAGAGGTCGCCGTACCCCTGCCCGTCCGCGAGCGCTTCGTATGCCTTCGCAAGCTCCTCATCGAGAGATGCGAATTCAAGAAGCGCGTCCGACACGTTTTCCTGATAAGCCGTCTCATTATTTTCGAGCTCTTCGCGTGCTTCCTCGATCTGCTCCCTGGCGTCCGCAAGCTGCTTGTCGATTTCTTCGATACCGTTCCCGATCTCAAGGAGACCATCCTCAATTTGCCGGAGGCCTTCGTCGATCTCAGGGATGCCTGTCCGGATATCGTTAAGAGTACTCTCCAGTGCTGCGATGTTCGTGTCGATAAGCGCGAGCGTCCCTGGGATATCGTTTTCCGTGAGCCCCTGCGCGGCCAACGCGTTCACGATCTCCGACCTGGAGCTGTCAAGCGCCGTACGCCCCGAAGCAAGCTCGGAAACAGCGGAATCGTAGGCTGCAAGGAGCTCGCCGGTGGTCGTAAAGGTGACGCCCATTGTCGATTCGAGCTGCACTGCGGCCGCCGTGGCGTTTTCGACACGGGCGGAGACCTCCCGGACCGTCTGGGTCATGTCAAAGCCCGAGAGCTGCGCCACTGCAAGGTCCAGCTGGGCGTCCGTTATGACTGATGTCAGGTTTCCGATTGCAGAAAGCGCCTGCGCATATGCCGCGGGGAGCTCCTCCGGACCGTTAAACCGTACATAGCGTGAGACCACGGCGGCCACGTTTGCGTATTCCGGGGTCTCCCCGATCCCGGTCTCACCGTTTTCGATCCGGAGGATCACGGAGACCGCTTCCGACGAGACGAGGTATGCCGCGTCGCTCCGGACGCCGGCCATAAAGGTATTAAGACCTGCGACTACGTCCCGGAGTGAATCGTTCACGTCATAATAAAAGCCGTACGCTTCCGCAGAGTTGATGGCAGTCTGTATCCGTGAGACAGCGGACAGGACCTCATTGATCTCTGTATCCGCCGGGACCTGCCGGAGGGCGTTAACCGCGGTCTGAACGTCGCGGCCCATAAGCGCCTCCTCCCGGGACGCAACCGTCTCAAGCTGCGTATCGATCGTAACGAGGCCGTTCGAAGCTTCCGCTAAGAGCGCCTTCTTCCCGGTAAGTTCGCTTAAGCCGGCTTCCGCCTGCGCCTGTCCGGATACGAGCTGTGCCCTTTTGTTCGTGAGCTCCGTACTTTTTGCGATGAGCTCCCCGCGTGTCCTGATAAGCTCCGCTCGCTTCTTTTCGGCCTCCATCTCAGAATCCACGAGAAGCTTTTCCTTTTCCTTCAGGGTCTCCTCTGCTTCGTCAAGCTGGTGCCTCGCGTCGTCAAGCTCTGAATTCGCGTCCTCCTTCGCGGCGTCCAGCTCCTCGCTTTTTTCGTCGAGTTCCTCCTTCGCTTCCCGGTATTTCTGATCGTACTCCGCTTCCAGAACGTGCACGGAGGCATAGACGTAGCCGAAGTCCGCGTTCAGGTCCCAGGAGTCGTTGGTCGGCTGGACCGTGATAGTCTCCGGGCAGCTGACGATGGCCCGGACGAAGATCTCCTTCCACTCATCGGCTGCCTTCATCAGGAGGACGTCTCCCGCATGGATGCCGTTTCCTTCTGCAAAGTCGTGTTCGACGTCCATTTCATAAAGGCCGTTTCCTTCCGCGGATTCGAAGACGCGGAAGCGCTCGATGTCATCGTCGTTAACGGAAAACGCGCGGATGGAAAGATATCTCCCGTCGGCTGACTGAAGTACTGTATCTCCGCAAAGGCGCGTGTTCACGGCGCGCACACCCGGCACTTCGCGGATGGCGGAAAGCCTGCTCCTGTCCGTGACCTCCGTCGTGATCAGCGCGTCCGGGTAGTTGTAGTTCCTGACGAAGCTTATGAGCGCGTCTTCGAGGATCGCGTAAGAGCCGGCCAGACCGTCCGTAAAGGCGCAGCCGATCGCCGTGATCAGCATGGTGGCAAGAAAGAGCTTCCAGTATTTTCGAATGATGGGAAAATACATCTTTTTCATCAGTTCACCACTCGATATCCTCTATGCCGAGACGCGTCTCATTGATCTCCTCAGAGGTGATCTTCCCGTTCCGCATGCGGATCACACGATCCGCCATTTTACCGATCTCCTGCGTATGGGTGACGATGACCACCGTCTTCCCCTGCTGCCTCACGAGCTTGTCGAGCTCCGCAAGGATCTGCTTGCCGGTCTCATAGTCCAGCGCACCGGTCGGTTCGTCGCACAGAAGAAGGCGCGGGCTTTTAGCGAGCGCTCTCGCGATGGATACGCGCTGCTGCTCTCCGCCGGACAACTGCGTGGGATAGCTTCCTGATTTGTGCGAGAGGCCTACGATCGCGAGTGCCTGATCCGTTACATATTTCCCTTGAGACTTGTCCGCCGTCATCTCCACGTTTTCCCGTACGGTCAGCTCCGCGATCAAGTTGAAGGACTGGAACACGAAGCCCACCTCCTTCTTCCGGTAGCGGGTCAGTTCCCGGTCCCTGTACTTCGTGAGGTCATGCCCGTCCGTAAGAATGGCACCCGAATCCGGCCTGTCCATCCCGCCCAGCATGTTGAGGAGCGTACTCTTCCCGCTGCCGGAGCTGCCTAAGATCGCGAGCATTTCCCCGTCATAAATATCGAGAGAGACGGAGGACAGCGCATGCACCGCGCCTTCTCCGGTCCCGTATGTTTTCACAAGATCTCTGGCTTCCAGGATCTTCTTTTTCACACTTTCCATAGGGTCCACGTATGATTTTTGCCGAGTATTATACTTATGTTCAATTATAGTAAACATCTATGCTTTCAGTTATTCAGATCAGCAATACATGATACTGAATTCACTCGACTATTTTAATCTTTTTGGACCGGAAAATCAACGAAATAACATGATTTTCCGTCAGGAACCGGGACACGCCGCTGCGTGCAGAAAAGCCGGGCGGAGATTTCTCCCCGCCCGGCTTTCCGGAATCCGCCCCGGAAACCTGTAAAAAGGCCCGGGTTCAGTATTTACTTTTCTCTGATGGTTACGGGAGTGTGACCTGCACCGTCCCGATTCCGCACCCCTCTCCCGCCTTCACGGTGAGGACCGCGTCCTTCGACTCCCCGCATTTCCTTAAGACCGCAAGTGCGCGTCCGCGGAAGCTCTTCGCTTCACCCTTCGTGTAGTTCTCTTCCGTCACGGGGTTGCCGGAGCCGAAGCCCGCAAGCACCCAGCCCTCTCCGGAGACCTCTGCCGTAAGCGGGACCTCCCCCGTGGGGACCAGGGCTCCGTCGGGATCGAGTACCGAGACCGGCACGTAAAGGAGCGCGTTTTCATGGTCCGCGCAGGCCTTTTCAGGCTCAAGCCGGAGCGCTGCCGGGTCTCCGTGGGTCCTGATCAGGTCTCTCGAAAGCTCCTTCCCGTCCCGGAAAGATACGGCTTCCACCGTTCCGGGCTCATAGACCGCATCGAAGACAAAGGTGAACGGCATACCGCAGGCTTCGGATTCTCCGGCCTTCTTCCGGCCGAGGGACTTCCCGTTCACAAACACCTCCGCTTCGTCCGCTTCCGCAAACACCGCGATTTTCACGGGCTTCCCTTCCCTGCCGTCCCATCTCCAGTACGGACGGACGTCCGTAAAGCCCCAGTTGCTTAAGATCTCCGTCTTGCCGAAGGTGTCCGGGTCGTAGGAGAACACAGCGGTCCTGTCATTGTGCCAGACGATCCCGCGGTATACGCCCTGCGGCAGGATGTTGTGCGTGATGTCGATGTCCGCGTCGTTCGCAAGCCGCCAGGGGTAGGCCGACGTGTGAGATGAAAGCGCAAGGGCGCCCATCCCGGCCTCCGGATCCACGAACACGCTCTTGCCGATGCCCGCTTCGCCGATGTAGTCTCCGGCAGTCCACGTAAAATCGCCGATGACGTACGGCGTCTTTTCGATCATCGGCCAATGCAGGCCGATCTCCTTCGGGAAGTTCTCAGATCCAAGGATCACGCGGTCCGGCCACCTGTCGTGGTTGTACGCGTACTTGTGCTCGAGGTAGTTATAGCCCACAATATCGAGCCCGTTCGTATAGGCCTCCGTGTACTCCTCCCAGGTCCTGTCCTCTTCACCGCTGAAATCGGTGTTCTGGATCTCCCTGGATTCGCGCTGCTTCATCAGTTTCCAAATATCCATCATCATATAGTCGTCCAGGCCGTTCCAGAAGGAGCAGATGCCGTTCGAGACAGGGCGCGAGGGATCCAGCGCCTTGATGGTCGTTGCAAGCTGAGTCTGGATCGTGTAGCCGTTTCCGAGACCGGCGCGCTCAGTGATCTCATTGCCCGTGGACCAGATGATGACCGAAGGATGGACGCGGTCGCGCCGTACGAAAGCCGTGAGGTCCTTCTGCCAGTCCGTCGCAAAGTACTGGTTGTAATCGCCGGGCTGCTTGCCCATGCCCCACGCGTCGAACGCTTCGTCAAAGACGTAGACGCCTAAGCGGTCGCAGGCTTCAATAAACGCTGCGGAAGGCGGGTTGTGGGTCGTGCGGATGGCGTTGAAGCCGATGGATTTCAGGGCCGAAAGCTTCCTCACTTCCGCGTCATAGAGAGACACGGCGCCTAAAAGGCCGTTGTCGTGGTGGAGGCAGCCGCCGCGGAGCTTGACTGACTTTCCGTTGATCCGAAGGCCGCGGCGTACGTCCCAGCGGATCTCGCGGACACCGAAGAGGACATCCGTTTTATCCTCCGTAGCTTCCGCTGCCGGGATCATGTGCGTACGGTATTCCGCGTACGGCTTAACGGATGCTTCCGCGCGGTAGAGGTTCGGATGCTCCGAGTCCCAGAGCGCCGGACAGTCGAGCGTCATCGCCATGTATGCCGTCTCGTTTTTCCCGGGGTTCACCTGGATCCTTGCGGTCCTTGTAAGCACGGGCTCCGGGGAGCCTTCCGGGATCAGGGAGAGAGTGATTTCCGCTATTTCGTTCTTATCCGTGTGGTTTTCAACGTCCACTTCCGCAAGGAGGTATGCCGCAACGGCGTTCCCTTCTGCGTCATACTCGAGCTCCTTTGTATAAACGAAGATGCCGTCGTCGGAAATATGAAGCTTCGGTACATGCTGAAGAGTCAGTCCGCGGAAGATGCCCGCGCCGGAATACCAGCGGGAGTTCGGCTGCATGGACGGATTGACCGTGATGAGGATATAGTTCTCCTGACCGAAATAGATATAAGGCGTGAGGTCCACTGAAAACGGCGCGTACCCGTAGTGCTGAAGGGCCGCCTTGCTGCCGTTCACTTCCACCGTAGCGTTCATCATGATGCCGTCCGCGCGGAGCACCACACGTTCGCCCTCCCATTTCGCGGGGATCATGATACTCTTCCGGTAATGCGCGACGCCTGCCGTAAAATAGCCGCTGGCCGGGCCCGCAGGCGCTTCAGGGAAAACGTCTGACTCGATCATGTAATCGTGGGGCAGGTCGACGGTCCGCTCCGTCCGGCCCGCCATCTGCATGACGCTGTACTGGCCGGGTCCGAAGGACCAGCCCTTGTTGATGCTGATGCTGCGCATGTGCTGCACTCCTTTCTGTTTATATATGTTATCTCTTTATTATTTTCAAATGTGATGTTCTGCTGCTTAATTGCTTCTGCCGGCTCTTCCGGTAAAACGCTTAACCAGAAGGTACAGTCCGAAGCTCCCCAGTATGATCAGTCCGAGATAAAGGATGATCTCCGGCCAGATGCCGAACCTTACGGCGATCTCATGAAAGACCGGCTGCGTGGACGGATAAAGCGGCGTGATGTTGAACATGTTGGCGTTCAGGCCGTTTTCCCCCACTATGTGCGGGCTGATCACGTTGATGATCTCTGCAATCACTGCCATCACAAGGAACAGGACGGTAGCCGGGAGAAACTGAAGCGGCGCCCTTCGCCTCAGTATGAACAGCGCGGCGATGCTTTCCGCAAGCATGATCGCGTGATACAAAAATCCGTGGATGAACAGGAGGATCTGCGGCCGCATCATGTCCGCGGGGACTGCCAGCGCGAAAACCGCCGCGATCACGCCGTACGTCGCAAGGAACACGAGAGCGGTGTCCTGCGCCTTGCCGCGGAGCACCGGCACAAGCGCGGATACGTACATGGACATGCTGCACAATTGCCACGGGAAGTACCACATGGACCGGATGTCAGGATATACGTACTTCGCGACAAACCACTGCTTCCACACCTCCATAAGGAGCATGATGATCCCCATGAGACCGATTCCCCGGATCAGAGTCTTCTCCTCTCTTTCCCTGAATACAAACACAAGGATCACTGAGAGGAAAAGGACCGCTGCGAGGATCAGAAAATGCAGGGTGCCGAACATCGCCGGCGTTTCAGAAAACCGGATATCCATAAAAAACCTTTCCCGGACGTTTCCGCCGACGTTTGTTTCTCAAGTGGATTGTAGCATAGCTTTTATTTTTCCGCTATCAGGAATTCTATAAACGCCCTGTCCGGCAGCCACTCCGAATATGCGGCAGCCGTACCTGTGGCAACGGCGAAACGGAGCGCTTTTTCATAGTCCCCGGTTCTCATGTATTCGTGGATAAAGCCCGCGATCATGGAATCCCCTGCGGCCACTGTGTTGAACGGCCGGCCGGCAGGGACCCCGGGCACGCCGCACCTGAAGTAGGAACCGGTTTCCGTAAGCAGTGCCGCACCGCGCGGCCCCATGGAGACCATCACGTTCCTCGCGCCGCGCTCCTGAAGCTTTATCATTTCTTCACGAAGATCCTCTTCCGTCTCAACAGGGCGCCCGGCCAGGCCTTCGATCTCCTCTTCGTTCGGCTTTATAAGGAACGGTCTTTCAGGAAGGGCTTCGGTCAGGGCTTCGCCGAAGGTGTCGAGGACTGCCGGAGCTTTGGACGCGGCCATGAGATCGCGGTAAAGCGTGCGGTCCGCGCCGCTCGGGACGGCGCCGGAGAGGACGAGGAGGTCATCGGCGGAAAGACCGGAAAGCCGTATTTTCAGGGCTTCCGTCAATTCCGCTGAAAGCACGATCCCTGCTCCGTTGAATTCCGTGATCCGGCCGTTGTTGATCTTGACGTTGATCCTGGTAAAGCCGGTCCCGGTGTCGATCGTCTCCGTTTCGACCGCTTCTTCCTTAAGGAGCCTCGTAAGCTCCGCGCCGGTAAAGCCCGCCGTAAAGGCGATGGCCGTGGACGGTGTCCCAAGTCTCGCAAGGACCATGGAAACGTTCAGTCCCTTTCCGCCGGGCACGATGTACTCATCATGCGTCCTGTTCGTGTGCCCTTCCGAAATGCTTCCGGTCATCGCGAAATAATCGAGCGACGGATTCAGTGTTACTGTATAGATCATTCGTGTTTTCCTCTCACTTATGTCTTATGTTAACTGCTCTTAGCTATAGTACCATATCGTCCGCCTTTCCGCCAATGCATTTTCGCTTTCTTCCGGCCTTCCGGCTTGACTTTCCGCCTGTCCCCCGATACACTGGACTTAGCATATTATGTCCGGCGGAGGCGGTCCATGATTCTGAGTTACAATAACATCACACCGGATACCGAAGGCGCCGCGTTCATCGCGGAGAATGCTTCCGTGATCGGCGACGTCGTCCTGAAGAAAAACAGCTCCGTCTGGTTCGGCGCGGTCCTCCGCGGAGACAGCAATACCATCACTGTGGGTGAAGAAAGCAATATCCAGGACAGCTGCGTCCTTCATGCGGACGAAGAATTCCCGCTCACGGTCGGAAAAGGCGTCACTGTGGGCCACGGCGCTGTCCTGCACGGGTGCACGGTCGGGGACGGGAGCCTTATCGGTATGGGAGCGGTCGTCCTGAACGGCGCGGTCATCGGGAAGGGCTGCGTGGTAGGCGCAGGGGCGCTTTTGACCGGCGGCAAGATATTCGAGGAAGGATGGCTGATCCTCGGGAGTCCGGCAAAAGCCGTTCGGCCGCTGACCCCGGAGGAAGCGGAAGGCCTGAAAAAAGCCGCGGCGCATTATGTACGGCTTGCGGAAGAGTATAAAAAGAACACACAGGAGGGCACATGAAAAGAACAGTCGATTATTCATCATTACGTGGCTTCAACTACACGCAGTCGGACGCCGGGAACGACCGGGATTTCTGGGAAAACTATCATCATGATATCGTGGAGCGGGACATGGGCTACGCGGAACGGCTCAGGCTGAACTGCGTACGGATCTTTCTCCCCTACATGGTATACAAAAAGGATCCGGACAAGTTTCTTGCGGACGTAAAGGACTTCATTGGGACGGCCTGGAAGCACGGCGTCGCGACCAACCCGATCGTCTATTTCGGCGCATTCTTCTTCCCGTTCGAAGAGGAATTCGAGAAGGTGGAAGGCGAGACGCTCCGTCCGCTGCGTAAGACGATCCGCACGCCGGAAAGCTGGAAGGCCGGCGAGGAATACTTTGACAGGCTTTTAGGCGCCATCGGCGAAGAGCCGGGACTGCTCTTCTGGGATATCTCGAACGAGCCGGGCTATACCGACGAATTCGTGACCTGGTACGACGAAGAGCCGAAGTTCGTCCAGGATTTCCGTCCCGCAGTCCCCGACATGAAGGAGCTCCGTGAAAAGCAGGAAAAGACGTGGGAATTCATCCGGCACTTCTGCAAATATGTGAAATCCAAGGATCCGGACCATGACATCGGCGTCGGTAATATCTTTATCTGGGAGACAGAGCCGAGCCGTACGGCGGAGCTCGTGGACGTGATCGTCTTCCACGACTATTCGGCTACCAGGGCACGCCTTCGCCAGGTGCTGGAGATGGCACTCGAGCTCGGGAAAAAATACAATAAGCCGGTAGTGGATAACGAGATGTGCTGCATCGGACGCGCAAATCCGTACGACATGGCAATCGAACTCCACGAAGAATACCATGTGGGTTGGTTCCTGTTCGAACTCATGATCGGCGAAGACGGCTGGAACCGGGTACACGGCGTGGTCTATCCGGACGGCACCGTGCGCGATCCGTCCATCGCCGCAGCCATTTTAGGCTTCTACCGGAACCGCAAGGAGACCGCCATCCGTTCGGACGTCGAACAGGAAAACTACGTGGAACGCGCGATCTTCTACGCGGACAAGGCGCTCCGCGGGACCCGCAGGAACGCCCGCCGGGACCACTCCGGGGACGCTATGGAGCTCCTGGAGGCCTGCGAGTTTGCCGCGAACCTCCTGGAAGGCGGAGAGCTCGTGCCCATGGCTTACCCGCCCACCGCGAAGATCGAAGCCTACAGAAGGATGGCGCATCCGGACTGCGACGAGATCCGGGACTTCCTGATCGATCTCATTGAAACGCTGAAGAAAGGCGCTCATTACACGGAAAAGAGGAATGAGCGCATGGAGGAGCTCCGGATCTGATCCCTGTTCTTCTTCCCATACAAAAAGGCGGTCCCTCGGGACCGCCTTTCACTTTCCGGCAGAAGCCCTGCCTGGTTTATATTCCGATAAACGCGCCGTACTTTACAAGCGTCTCCTGGAGCTCCCGGACGTCGATCTCCTTCACTCCCCTTCCTGCTTTCGCAGCCAGCGCGGCGACGGTTCCTGCCGCCTGCCCCAGCGTGGTCACGATGGGCATAATGCGGTAACTCGCCTGCGCTTCGTGCGTGGAAGAGATGCAGCGTCCTGCCACCAGCAGATTGTCCGCGTTCTTCGGCTGCAGGCTGCGGTAGGGGATCGTGTACCACGTGCCTTCCGGGAAATA
>JAFRVD010000011.1 GCA_017441825.1 Lachnospiraceae bacterium | reverse complement strand
TCACATCCCGGCTTGCGGTGCGCTACATCCACGGTATGCAGGGCGACGGCGAGTTCATGAAGGCGGCGGCGCTCGTGAAGCACTTCGCGGTGCACTCCGGTCCGGAAAAGGTCCGCCATGAGTTCAACGCGGAGGTCAGCGTCCGCGACCTGTACGAGACGTATCTTCCCGCGTTCCATGCAGGCGTCACTGAGGCGAAGGTGGCCGGCGTCATGGGTGCTTACAACCGGACGAACGGCGAGCCGTGCTGCGGCAGCAAGACGCTTCTTAAAGACATTCTCCGCGACGAGTGGGGCTTTACCGGCTACGTCACGTCCGACTGCTGGGCCATCAAGGACTTCCATGAGGGCCACCGCGTGACGGAGAACGCCATCGAATCCGTCTCGCTCGCAATGAACAACGGATGCGACGTGAACTGCGGCAACCTGTTCGGGAACCTGTATACAGCCGTCATGCGCGGCATGGTGAAGGAGTCGCGGATCGATGAAGCGCTTGAAAACCTGTTCATGATCCGCATGCAGCTCGGCCTGTTTGAAGAGAACGTGCCGTTCTCGGATATCGATTTCACAGAGAACGATTCACCCGCGCACAAGGCCTTCAACCTGGAGGTCTCCAGGAAGTGCCAGGTGCTTTTAAAGAACAACGGTATCCTGCCGCTTAAGAAGGGGCAGTATAAGACCATCGGCGTGATCGGGCCGAACGCGGACAGCCTGCCGGCGTTATTCGGCAACTACGAAGGCACTGCGTCCCGCTATACGACCGTGCTGGAGGGCATCGAGGATATGGTGGGCGACACCGCGCGCGTCCTGTATTCCGAGGGCTGTGACCTCGTGAAGGACCGCATTTCCAACCTGACCCGCTTTAATGACGACCGCCGCTCCGAGGTGGAAGCCGTGATCGGGGCGTCCGACCTCCTGATCCTGTGCCTCGGCCTGGATGCGAGCATCGAAGGCGAAGAGGGTGACGCCGGCAATGAATTCGCGAGCGGAGACAAGATCGGCCTCGAGTACCCGGGTCTGCAGCCGGAGCTTCTGCGCCTCGCGTGCGAGTCCGGGAAGCCCGTGATCCTCCTGTCACTGTGCGGCAGCACCATGGACATGCGCTACGCCGATGAACACGCGGACGCCGTTATCCAGTGCTGGTATCCCGGCGCGGAGGGCGGACGAGCCATCGCAGGCCTGCTGTTCGGCGAAGCCAACTTTGAGGGCAAGCTCCCGATGACGGTCTATGAAAAGACCGAGGATCTGCCCGATTTTGAAGACTATGCGATGAAGGGCCGTACCTATCGCTACATGACGTGTCCCGCGCGCTACCCGTTCGGATACGGCCTGTCCTACACGTCGTACGAGCTCACAAAGGCTGAGATCTCCGGGGCGGAGATCTCGGGCGGAAAGTCGCTCACAGTGAAGGCGTGCGTGAAGAATACCGGGGAGATCGCCGGAAGCGAGACCGTGCAGGTCTATATTACAGCGCCCGGCGAAGAAGCGCCCAGGTACCAGCTGAAGGGTCTGAAGCGTATCGCACTCGCCCCGGGCGAAGAGAAGGAAGTGACGCTCACGCTCCCTGCGGAAGCGTTCGCCCTGTTTGACAACGAAGCGAAGCTCCGCCTGACGAAGGGCGAAGCCACAGTCTACGTCGGGCTCCACCAGCCGGACGAAGTGAGTGAAAAGCTTACGGGAAGCAAGCCGGAAGAATTCAAGGTCGCGATCCTCGCGGACGAAGTGCTGTACGAGGGGAAGGGACTGTACAGATAAGAGGCTTCCCCCTCCGGGAGAAGCTGTCAGCCCTTTGGGCTGACTGATGAGGGGAACATACAAAAAGCCCCGGGCTTTTCACAGCCCGGGGCTTCTCTATGCTCTCTGTTAAGCAGCCTTACTCAAGATAAGACCATCCGCTGAGAAGCTCGTCCTCCTGCCCCTCTTCAAGGCTGGTGCAGGTGGTCAGCGCGATGTAGGAGCCCTCCTTGCGGGCGACTGCGCACTGGTAGAAGGGGATCCCGTAAAGCTCCCAGCTGAGCCTGATGCACGGAGTTTCCTCTCCTGCAAATTCAACGGTCGAAATCTCAAACTCAATATTCTGGCCGCCCATGGACGTAAGCGACTCCTCCAGGAGCGAAGACATGATATTCAGGTACATGGACTCGTCGATGTAGTCCGCAACAGTCGGGTCCATCGCCTGCAGGTTCAGGTTGACGTTGGGGCTGCCGAGTGCTGCGGAGACCTGCATGCAGTAGATGGTCGACCCATCCTCTATGGACTGCCTCATGTTTTCCGCGAGCTGCTCATCCGTGGTAAGCTGGATGGTGATGCCGCTCAGGGCCAGCAGCTCATCTCTTGTCATGAACGTCCAGCCGTCCGCCGGGTGGAACTTCAGTCCCAGGAATTCGTTGACGTAATCGCCGGCGTCGTCGATATACCCGAGAAGCGCGAGCAGCTCCGCGTCTTCATCCTCCGCATCGCCTTCGTCGGTCTCATCTTCCTCTTCAGGCTCTTCGTCTTCGGGCTCGGTCTCCTCCTCAGGCTCGTCTTCACCCTCGTCTTCGGGCTCTTCCTCGTCTTCATCAAGAAGCGGATATTCTTCCACGTAATCCGGGTCCTCCGTAAAGGTCACTTCGATCTCGTGATCCTTGCCGATGCCCGTAAGCGGATCCCAGTAGTCAAATTCTTCTCCGTCTATCGTATAGGTGTCCACCATATAGCCCGGCGCCGGCGTCACGACGATCGCCTGCGTGGAGCCCGTAAGCTTTTCGATCTCTCCGCACGGCGCGATCATGCCGCCTTCACCCGCGGTCACGGCGACCGTAAAGGTCTCGAGCTCGGGGAATTCGAAGTCGTCCGTGGAGAAATTCACGCCGCACTCTTCTGCAAGAGCCTTCATCTTGTTACCCGAGCTGTATACCGTGAGGGTGCTGCCGCAGTTCCAGAACAGCTCGTCTGTATAGGATACGATGCTGTCCGGCAGGTATACGGCCTCCAGCGCGGGGCAGTTCGCAAACATCTTGTCGCCCAGGCTGTTCGCCTTATCTTCAATGGAAACATACCGGAGACTCGTGTCGTCAGCGAACATGTAATTGTCGCCCCAGTAGGAGCCCCACTCGGTGATATTGTTGGAAACGACTGCCTTGACGAGTCCGGTGCAGCTTCCGAACGCATACGCGCCCATAAATGTGACGCTCTCCGGGATCTCGATCTCCGCAAGGGAAATGCATTCGTAGAACGCATATCCGCCAATGCTCGTGACCGTATCCGGGATCTCGAGCTCATAGAGCGTGATGCAGCCGCGGAAGGCTTCGTCGCCGATCTCCGTGATCCGCGAGAGTGAAAGATTCGTGAGCGATTCACAGCCCTTGAAGGCTTTTGCACCGATCTTGCCGCGCTGGATCGTAACCTCCGCGAGGCTCGTGCAGTTTTCAAACGCGCTTTCGTCCACGGAGGTCGCCGTGATGGGGATCTCCACTGACGTCAGGCGCGAGCAGCCCGCGAACGCGTACGCGCCGATGTACATGCAGCCTTCCTCGATCGTCACGGATTCCAGCCGGACGTCGTTCTCAAACGCGCCGTTCTTGCCCCAGCTCGTTTCCCATTTCTCAATGCCTTCGCCTATGTAAGCCGTACGGAGCGCCGGATTCTCGGCAAACGCGCCGTACCCCAAGGACAGGACCTTGTCCGGGATGATCACTTCGCGCATTCTGGTGTTGTAAAACGCGTTGTTGCCGATGGACAGGAGCGATCTCGGAAGATCCGCAAGGACAAGCTCGCTGTCGTCCTTGAACGCTTCGTCGCGGATGTAGCAGAGGCCGTCGTTCAGGATGACCTCGGCAAGTGCGGAACAGTTCCGGAAGGCGCCGTCATCGATGGACTCACAGCTCCCCGGAATTTCAATCGTTTCAAGGGCGGAGCAGTTTTCGAAGCACCCCTGCGGGACGTACGCGCAGCCGTCTTTGATCGTCACGTCCGTAAGCTTCGTGCAGCCCTCGAATACTTTGCTTTCACTCCAGTAGGTGCCCCACTCGGCAACGCCGGAACCGATGACCGCTTCCGCAAGCTGCGTGCAGCCCCGGAACGCGAAGGCGTCCACAGTCGTCACGCTGTCAGGGATCACGATCTCAGAAAGCTTCGTGCAGCCCTCAAACGCACTCTGCCCGATGGTCGTAAGCGTCTCCGGAAGCGCGATCTCTTTCAGGGAAGTGTCCCCGAAAAAGGCCAGTTCGCCGATCGAACAGGTGTCTGAAAGGACGATGTCCTTCAGGCTGGTGCAGTTTCGGAAAGCCTGGTCGCCGATGTTGCCGCAGGCCTCCACGGTGTCCAGAAGTTCGCAGCTGTCAAAGGCTCCCGTGCCGATCTCAGTTACGGACGACGGAATGAACGCTTCCATCAGAAGTGAGCACCCCTGGAACGCGTACGTGCCGATGGACATGAGCCCGTCGGTAAACTCAAGGCTTGAGAGGAGCGTGCAGTTCCGGAACGCGGCGTTTGTGCCCCAGTCAGTCTCCCATTCCAGAATGCCGGAGCCGATGGTCACGGAGCGGAGCCCGGTGCAGTTTTCGAATGCATAGCTTCCGAGGAACGTCACGCTGTCCGGAATGGTCACGTTCTTCAGCTTAGTGGAAGCGAAGGCCGATTCCTCGATGGATACGAGCGTATCCGGGAAAATGATCTCCGTCAGGGAAGAGCATTCCTGGAAGGCGCCTTCCCCGATGGTCGTCACCGACTTCGGAATGGTGACCGACTCCAGTGTGATGTTTTCAACAAATGCCCGTCTGCCGATTGCAGTGACCTTAATGCCGTCCAGTGCATCCGGGACTTCCAGGACCTTATCCTTTCCCGTATACCCGGTGATGGTCGCGCTGCCGTCCCTGACCTCGTATTCCCAGTCGCCGCTGGTCTCTGCCTTAGCCGGCAGTGCGGCGGCAAAGAACACGAACATGAGGCAGGCGCACGCTGTGAAAAGCAGTGCCCATTTGTTCTTCATGGTGGTTCCCCCTTTTTGATTGGTGGTGTTAATTATACGTTAATTATATGCAACTGCGGGGCATCATGCAACTAAAAAGCGTAAAAAAGACACCTCATCAGTCAGCGCGAGGCGCTGACAGCTTCCCCATGAGGGGAAGCCTTTATAGCCTTCTCCCGCCGGGAGAAGGTGGATGAGGGTAAAAAAACATATTTCAAGGGAAGATTTTTGGACACATACCTGTGCTATACTCGGCCCATCAGGAACAGGGAACACACGTTCATACAGTAAATAAAAGGAGGACCGCCATGTATACCGAAAAGGAATTAAAGAAGATCACGGAAAAGCTCGTGAGAGAACTGAAGACCCTTCCGGACGGGACGGAAATGACGACCTGCCGGCTGATCGAGCTTGCGGGGATGGATACGGACAGCTTTGACGTGGGAGAGCTCATGGACCTGAGCCAGAGCATCTCCATCGGCGCAAGAAAGCAGGGGATCTACCTGGACTGGTCCCGGAGCATTAAGATGCTCGAAAAGCTGCCGTTCGTGCTGGAATTCACGGTGGTGAGCCAGGTGGCGTGACAGGGGCGTAACCGCGAGGGATGCGCAGCCCGGCAGTGTGCGGCCGCCGGACAGAAATCCGTGCAATTTTCTGTAAGCTCTGCTATACTTTATTAGATAGAAGAGAGCCCAAAGAGGGGCATGAAGAGACATCTTGAAAGGAGCAGCATGGATTACAGAGGATCGGTCTATACCGGGAGACTGCAGGATAAAGAGGCAGTCTATTTGGGGACGGAAGCGTTTCCGGCGTTTGCGGACGGCATACACGATGACACGGAGAATATTCGCCGTGCGGTCAATTACGTCAAAAAGAACCTGAATTTCGGCATCGTATTCATGCCGGAAGGGGAATATCTTATCAGCGACACGGTCTATATGCCGCAGGCGGTGCGGCTCATCGGGTACGGGAAAAACCGGCCGGAGATCGTGCTTCAGGACCATGCGCCGGGGTATGATGTCCCGCATCCGGAGAACAAGTCCGGCGGGAAGGAAATGCTCTGGTTCGTGGCGCGGGCGGTGGAGAAGCCGGAGGATATCATCGACGCGAACCCCGGTACCTTCTATTCCGCATTGTCCAACGTGGACCTTCGGATCGGAGAAGGGAACCCCTATGCGGTCGCCCTCCGCACGCACTACGCCCAGCACAGCTTTATCAACCACTGCGTGATCCGTGCGGATTCCGGCCTCGCGGGCATGTACGATGCCGGCAATGAAATGGAGAACGTGCATTTCATCGGCGGGGATTACGGCGTGATTACAACGAAGTGCTCTCCGGGCTGGCCGTTTATGGTGACAGACTGCTCGTTTACTGGGCAGCGGAAGGCCGGCATGTACACGCGCGAGCTGGGGCTTGCGGCCATCCGGACCTGCTTCCGGGACGTGCCGAAGGCCATTGAGTCCATGGAAGGCTTCATGGACAAAATCTATTTGGAAGACTGCACGCTTGAGAACATCTCTGAGGACGCTTTTACACTGCGCCTCACGGACAATGCGTTCACCCAGTGGAACGTGATCAATACTGCGTGCGCGAACGTGCCGAAGCTTGCATACCTTGCGGACCGCGGAGAGCGGCTTGCGGGCCCGGACGGGTGCTATGTGATCGACCGGTTCACGCACGGCGTGGTGCTTGAAGATATGGAGGATCTCGGGGAGATCCGGACAGAGCTCATCACGCACCCCACGGCGAGCCTTGAAAATGACTTTGCCTGCGATATCCCGCTCCTTCCGGACGTTTCAGAGTGGGCAAACGTGCAGGAACTTGGCGCGAAGGGCGACAATGAAGCTGACGACACCGCGGCCATTCAGGCGGCCATTGACGCGCACAGAGTGGTCTACTTCCCGCAGGGCTGGTACAAGGTGACGGATACGCTGAAGCTTAAGGACAACACGATCCTCATCGGCCTCAACCCGATCTCCACACAGCTGAAGCTTCCGGACAATACGGAGGTGTTCGGAGACCTCGGCCCGGCAAAGGCACTTGTGGAATCCGGGACCGGCGCGAATGTGGTGAACGGGCTCGGCATCGACTCCGGCGCGCGGAACCCGCGGGCTGTGGGGCTTCGGTGGATCGCGGACGAAAAATCGTATATTAATGACGTGAAGTTCATCGGCGGACACGGCAGCATGACGCATGACACCACCCGGTGGGTGCGGCCGTACAACGACTCCCGGACCGCGGATGCGGACCCCGCGCGGAAGTGGGACGTGGAGTACTGGAGCTTCTGGGTCGACGGAGGCGGCGGAGTCTTCAAGGACGTCTGGAGCGCAAGTACTTACAATGCCGCGGGTTTTTACGCAAGCGATACATGTAAGCGCGGGCGGATCTACTGCATGTCCGTGGAGCACCATGTGCGGAACGAGGTCAAATTTAAGAATGTGGCGAACTGGAAGGTATACGCCCTCCAGACCGAGGAAGAGATCGCGGAGAGCCAGCAGTGCCTGCCCCTGGAGGTAGTGAACTGCCGGGACATGACCTTTGCGACCTATTATTCGTTCCGCGTGATCTGGCTCCCGAATCCGTATCCCACGGCCATCCGTGTGAGCGGAAACGAGAACGTGGAGTGGATGAATTTCCACAATTATACACAGGTGAAATACACCCTTACGAACGGCATGATCGACACGAACGCGCGGAAGGAGATCCGGCCGTGGCAGATCGCACGCTATGTGATGAAGGGGTATAAGACGGAGTTCCCGGCGCTTAAGGAAGACGGGCTGACGCTGCTTTACAGCGGCTTTGAATTCGCGGACGGTGCGGTGTGCGGTCCGGACGGAGACCTCTGGTTCGTGGACGGACGGTACAACAGGATCTACCGGCTCAGCGCGGAAAACGGCGCGCTTACCCTTGTGCGGGACGTGCCGCAGCGGCCGCTGTCCCTGTTCTTTGATACGAAGGGGAACCTCATTGTGGTGACGGAGTTCTCGTACCCGTTCGGCGCAACAAAGAACGGTGAGGTCATGAAGTTTACGAAGCCCGGGGACGCGAAGGGGACCTCGTACGGAGACTGGTACGTTTCGAACAACCAGGTCAAGCTGTATACGATGGACCCGGCGGATCCGGAGCATACCATGCGGGTGCTTCAGAAGACACCGTGGGCGGAGATCACGGACGTCGCACAGACCGTGCATCCGTCCAACCGCTGGCGTGACGACAACACCTTCCTGACCGCAACGCTGAACATTCCGGACGAGGCCTACGTCTGTCCGGACGGCGTGACCGTGGTGCCGGATTATTACGACCTGATCCGTTCCATGGCGGTTTACAAGGCGGTGCCGGGCAAAAAGTTTTACGCAGTGGACGAGTACTATAAGAGAGTGATCTCCTATGACGTGAAGGCGGACGGGCTTCTTGAAAACCCGGAGGTGTTCCTGGAGCACGGCGAATACAGCATTGCGATCGATGAAAAGCGTAACGTGATGGTCGTACCTGAAGGGGACCTGTTATTCTTCGGAATGGACGGAAAGCTTCAGAAGAAGCTCCGGATGGAGAAGCGGCCGGTCACGGTGGCCATCGGCGGAAAGGACGGAGACGTGCTGTTCGTGACGGCGGAGGACAGCGTGTACGCGATGAAGCTGTAAGAGATATGCCGCGGGAGAACTCTCCATGGCGGCAGACGGAAAGGATTACGTATGATCCGTATTTTTGTGACGGGCGATAATCATATCGGCAAGAAATTCGACAGATACCCGGAGATTCGGGAGGCGCTCTCCGAAAGCCGGAGAGCGAGCCTCCGGGATGCGGTGCGCCGTGCAGAAACGGAGGAGTGTGACGTCCTGGCGGTGACCGGGGACCTCTTTGACAGCGTGACCGGCGTCCGGAGCACGGAGGTGCGTGAGGTGGTGGAGATCCTCGCGGAGTTCCCCGGGACCGTGCTGGTGCTGCCGGGAAACCATGACTACCATACCGGCGAAGAAAAGGTGTGGAAGGACTTTGAACGCATGGCCGGAAGCGTGGAGAACAATATCATCTTCCTGAAAACGGAGGCGCCGTTAAAGCTTCAGGTCCGTGAGGAATCCGTGGAGATCTTCCCGGCTGTCTGCCGGTCCAAGCACTCCGAGGAAAACGCTGTAGGCTGGATCAAACGGCTGACGGCTGAGGCACAGGAAGGCCCTGCGCCTGATTTCCGGATCGGGATGGCGCACGGGGCGCTTGAGGGGCTCGCGCCGGACATGAAAAACGAGTACTTCCGGATGACGGAGAGTGAGCTTCTGAAGATTCCGATGGACGTGTGGCTCATCGGGCATACGCATATCCCGTACCCGGACCTTTCCGAGGACCGGGCCATCGATGGCTTCCGTATCTTCAACGCCGGTACGCATGAGCAGACGGACCTCCACAACCGGACGGAGGGCTGGTGCTTCCTGCTGACACTTGAAAAGCAGGGGACGGGTACACGCGTGCTTGCCCGGAAGGTAAAGACCGGACGGATGCGCTTCCACGACCTGTCACTCAGCGTTTCAGAGGGAAGTAGTCTCGAGTCGCAGGTACAGGCGCTTACAGAGCCTCTTGCGGATGCGGCTGTAGTCCGGCTCGCACTGAAAGGGACTGCGTCGCCGGAGGACTATGCGGACCGTGCCCGGATCCTTGACCGGGTGCTCGGCCGTTTTATGAATTATGAGATCGTGGACGATGAGCTTTCGGAAGCCATCACGGCGGAGCGGATCCGTGCGGAATTCCCGGAGATCGGCTTTGCATCAAGGTTCCTTACGGAGCTCCTCCCGGACCCGAAGGAAGCGCAGATGGCCTACAGCCTTGTGATAGAATGCAGAGAGGAGGGTGCGAGCGCATGAGGATCGTTGAACTCAAATGTGAGCAGTTTGCAGGGCTTCGTGACCGGGACGTCCGGTTCGAGCCTGGAATGAACCTCCTGATCGGCCCGAACGAATCGGGCAAGAGCACGCTGGCGGATCTCCTGTACCAGCTCTTTTTCCGCGACAACGTCATAGACAGAAGGCGGGACAAGGCTTTTATCGACCTGTATTTCCCCAAAACAGCCGGCGCATATCAGGCGGATACAATTGACGGCACCGTGCGTTTTGAAGGCAGAAAAGGCACATATCGGCTGTATAAGGACTGGTCCGGGAAGGATGGTACCGTACGGCTCGCGCTTCCGGACGGCATGACGCTTCGGGACCCTGCGGCCATCGGAAGGATCCTTGCGGAAGAGCTTCAGTACGGAAAGGGCATTTATGACGAGCTTGTGTTCCCTTCGCAGAAGCGTGAGGGGACTGCGCTTCAGGGACTGTTCCCGGACGGGACGTCCGAGACGGACCAGGAGATCGCTTCCGTCCTGACCCGGGCGGTTATGGAAACCGGCGGGGTCGACCTGGACAGGCTGGAAGCCCGGCTGGATGCCGAGGTGACTGCCTATGAGGACCACTGGGACAGCGCGGCGGATCTTCCCGAGGGCGGCAGGACCCGCGACCTCCGGAACCCGTGGAAGGTCAGGCGGGGCCATGTGCTGGAAGCGTATTATGACATGAAGAATGTGGAAAAGCTGCAGGAGGATGCGCTTGCGGCAGAGCTTCAGGTGGAGACCCTGAAGAAGGAATGGACAGGAGCCGGGGAGGCCCTCGATGCCGCCCGGGACAGAAGGGAACGCTTTTCCACAGTGCAGAGCCTCATACGGGAGCGTAAGAGCACGGAACAGCTGCTTTCGGCATCCCAGCGCGAGCTTGCCCGGATGGACGAAGCCCTTCGCGCCTGGCCGCAGACCGAAGAAGAGTTCAGAAAGGCTGAAGCACTTAAGGAAGAGCTGCAGTTGTCTGAGAAGCTGGAATTATATCGGGCGGTCCATGCGGACGTTCTGGAATACCGGAAATGTGAAGCGGAGTTCAAAAAGCTTGGGACTGTGGACAGGAAGGACATCACGGAGGCGGAGCGGCTGCGGCGGGATCTGGAACGGGAGGAGGCGCGGCTTTCCGGGCTAAGGCTGACGGCGCGTGTCCGAAAGCTTGGGGACTGTGAGGTCCAAAAGACGGTGCTCCGCACCGGAGAACAGGAAGCGCTTTACGACGGCAGCCTGGATATTACGGAGGCAGTAGAGATCCGTGTGCCGGGTGTCGTTTCAGTGGAGCTGCTGCCAAAGGGGATCGACCCGGACATGGTCAGGGAAAAGCTTGACTTAATGAAGAAGGCCTACCATGGGATCCTGGAAAAGAACCGGGTGGACAGCGTGGAAGCCCTGCGGGACAAGTCCGAGCAGGTAACGCTGTTGCAGCAGTAGATGGCACGGCACAGTGAAAATGCGAAGCGGCTCTTAAACGGAGCGTCCTGGGAGACACTCCGGGAAGAAGCACTGGCGATTCCGGAAGGGCAGCGGCCCTCGCAGGAAGTGAAGCGGGACGTGCTGGCGCTTGCAGGAAGAAAAACGCTGGACGGGTTCATCGGCGAAAAGGCAGCGCAGCTCACGGCTCTCCGCGAACAGTATGAGTCGCTTGAAAAGCTGAAGGACCTCTCCGAGCTGAAGGCGGCGGATTGCAGGAAACAGAGGCTCCGGCTGTCGCAGGCAGATGCGGTGCCGGAGGAATTTGCGAAGATCGGCGACCCGGACGCGTACGACGCGGAGCTGAAGGCACAGCTTTCCACCGCGGAGACACGGTTCAGGGACGCGATGCAGCGGCTGAACCGCGCGGAGAGCGATCTGGGTGACCGAAGCTATGAGGAGTATTCGGAGGAACTTCGAAAAAAGCAGGCGGTGTTTGAAGAGCAGAAGGCAATGCTGGCGCGGTGGAAGCATATCCGGGAGGTCTTTACGAATCTACGCGGGGAGCTTTTGGGCGACCCGATGACGGACGTCACGGAAGCCTTCCGGGAGAATCTCCGGATCCTTTCCGGTGGAAAACTGGCGCTCGAGAGCCTTTCTGAAGACCTGAAGACTCAGCTCCTGAGCGGAAACCATCCGCTGACCTATGCGACCCTTTCTGAAGGAACAAAGGACACGGTATCGCTTGCCTTCCGGCTGGCTGTTCTTGAGCATCTGTGGCCCGAAGGCGGGGCACTCGCGGTCTTCGACGACCCGTTCACGGACATGGATCCGGAGCGTACGGCCGAGGCCTGTCGGCTGCTCCAGGCGTTTGCGGAGAAGAACCAGGTCATTTTCATCAGCTGTGATGAAAAGTATAAGAATATGCTGTCCGGGAACGTGATCCGGGAAGGGTGAACGGACCACGGCCTGCACCGTATGGCCGGAAAACGGCCCGCAGGGTATGACGGAAACGTGGTCCGTCCCGGAGTGAGAGACGGCGGCTGTAAGGGGGAAAACCATGAAGATCAGAGCGCCTAAGCCTACGGGCGAATACGCCGTAGGGACGTTTACCTATACAGTAAAGGACGTCCGGGAAGAAGTGATGGCTCCCGGGACCATGCGAAGCGTTGCGGCGCGTGTGTACTACCCGGCACTTCCGGAATCCGCTGAAGGCATGAAAAGAGCGGAAAGCATGTCGAAAAACGTTACGGCAGGGATCAAGCGGGCGTTCCACCTTCCGCTGAACTATGAAAAGATAACGGCTTCCGGGGAGAACACAGCAGAGTGCTATGAAAATGCGCCGCAGATCGAGGGGAAGAAGTTCCCGCTCATCCTGTTCAACCACGGGCTGTGTTCCTACAGGGAAGGAAATTCGTTCCTGTGTATTGAGCTTGCGTCCCACGGTTACGTCGTGATCTCGGTCGCGCACTCCATGGAGGCGGCCTGTACCGAATTCGACGATGGCTCCGTCATCCTTTACGACAAGTCCATTACGAAGAAGACGTACCAACCGTTTTTAAAGGCTGCGGCTGCCATGTATAGGTTCACAAAGATGAAGGGAAGCGAACAGGAGCTTGCCGGAAAGTTTGGCGAGATCCAGCGGAAATATGCCCGCTTTTTGGGAGAGAGGCTTGACGAGTGGGTCAAAGACAACGAGGCGGCGCTTACGTACGCCGTGGAAAACCTGCAGGAGCTGATCGATTTTGAGAAGGGAATCGGCGCGACGGGGCTGTCCATGGGCGGAAATACAGCCTACCGGCTGTGCACCCGGAAGCCGGAAGTCGTGTGCGGTGTGAACATCGACGGGGGAATCTTTGGCGACTTCACGGAGGATATCCTGGAGAAGCCCTTCCTTCAGATCAGCTGTAAGGACAATGAAAACGTGGCCTCACGGGTGTATCTCAGGCACACGAAGCCGGTCTACAAGGCCCTGTTCAGGGACATGCGCCACATGGGCTTTTCGGATATGAAGCACATGATGAAGCCGGGGTATACGATGGGCAGGCTGGATCCGGACGATATGCACGGGAACCTCTGCAGCTGCCACCTGGAGTTTTTTGACACATATCTGAAGGGGCTGAAAAATGAGCCTGACATAAAGAGCAACGATGTGATCACGGTGCGGGTATACGAGCCGGACATGTGACGGGCCAGGCACTCCTCAGGAAATGAAAAAGACGGCATCCCGGCAAATGATGTTCTACGGACACAGGCGCTCTCCGGATACGAAAAAGACGCTCCCTTCAGGGAGCGTCTTTTTCGTACCACTCATGCACGAGGCTCCGGTAGCCCAGCGCCTTCAGATCCTCATAGCGGAAGGCGTAATTCTGTTTCCGATGGTGTCCGCCTGACGCAAGGTACCGGATCCAGTCCTGCAGATAAAGATCCAGCTCGTGAAGTGTCCGGTCTGTGGTGATCAGCGGGAAATACCAGCGCGTCCAGGTCAACTCGTGGCTCGAGTCCGCACTGAAATACTTCCGGTTCATGCTGCGGACGAGCGCCTTTGCAGCCTGCTCATCCGTGGCGCCCTTCCGGATCTGCCAGCGGCGGAGCGCGCGGGACTTTCTGCGGATCCGCGCCTTCAGCTTCTCTTTGGAGACCGGGGAGATATCGACGGTGCCGCCGTCATACGAAACGCCCAGGAACGTCCAGGGCTCGCCCGAGGACGCCCGATGTTCCTTTTCCGGGTTTACGGAAAGACCGTGCGCGTGAAGCGTCTCCAGTATGATCTCCGCGCCGCGCTCCCGGGCGGCTTCCGTGGGGGCGAAGAGGATGATATCGTCAGAATAACGGGCGTACAGGAAGCCTTCCGCCTGCATCCTTTTGTCGAGCGGAAGCAGGTAGAGGTTCGCTAAGAATACCGCAAAGGGGGTGCCGGCCATGACTCCTTTTTTTTCTTCTGTGACAACGCCCTGGTCGCAGACCCGCGGGTCCGTGAGGAGCTTTTCGAACAGCTCATAAAGCTGCGGGTCATCCCGGAAGACGTCCGTAAGCATCACGAGCATTTCCGGGACGTCGATGGAATTGAAATAGTTGCTGATATCGACCTTGTAGACGTACATGCTGCGGAGCCCCGGCATGTGCAGGACCCGCGTGAGCGCCTTCCCGGCGCCTCGTGAGACGCGGAACGAGTAAAGATCGTCCGTAAAAAGGCCGTCGTATTTCCGAAGCAGCAGAAACGTCAGGAGCTTCAGGACGTAGTTCTCCTCCCGCGGGAAGACGTACACCGCACGCTTTTTATCCGTGTCCATCTTCCGGATCAGCTTCTTTTCGGGAACAGAAAAGGTCCCGCCTGAAAGGATCCGCGAGACCACTGGAAGATATTCCTGATTATCGATAAACGCGCGCAGGTCGCAGGCTTCCTCGCGGGTCAGGTGGCGCTTCTCCTCCTTGTAGAGAAAAAACGCCTCCCATTCCGCGGGATCCTGAAGTTGCAGGAGAATGCTCATACCGCCTCCTGTTATTCCTTGCTCAGCAGGAGAATGTTCGTTATGCCTCTTAATCCTCGTCCATCAGGGGGATGACCATGATCTGTTCCAGCTCTTCTCTCGGCAGGAACGGCGCGAGGTCTTCAAGAGGCGGAGAGACCAGCGTACCATCCGGGAGCCGCTTTGTACTGCTCTTGGGTTCCCAGACCTGTGTGGTTCCTGTAAAGATCTCGGTGAAGACAGGCCCGTCCAGGGTCAGGACTTCATCGACCACTGCCTTCATCTCCGCATTGCTGTGCGCGGAATAATATCTGTAGCCGAACGCCTCCGCGATCTTTTTAAATTCGGGGAAGGAAACGTCCCCGGAATCCGGGCCAATACCCACCTTCGTGTGATCCCCGAACAGATTAGTCTGGGTGATCCGGATGGACTGGTAGCCGCAGTTGTTGATCAGGAAGATCTTGATGGGCAGCCGGTTTGAAATAATGGTCTGCAGCTCCTGCAGGTTCATCATGATGGAGCCGTCGCCCTCCAGACAGATGGTCTCCCGGCGTCCGCCGCCTATGCACGTGCCGATCCCGGCGGGCAGCCCGTAGCCCATGGATGCGATCGCGCTGTTGTTCGCCATGCGGCTGCCCTTCTGGATCACGTACGCCTGGTTGCCAACCACGCAGCACGCGCCGTTGGACACTGCCGTCAGGCTGTTCTCCGGAAGCCGCGAGCTCAGGTAACGCACAAATGCGTATACATTGGCTGTCTCGCCGTTCTCCTCCCACTGTCTGGGAAGCACCGCAGGGTAATTCTTTTTCCAGCCTTGGCAGGTGCGGATCCAGTCATCGCCGGAGAAGACCTGCTCCTCCGCAGCTTCTCCGAGCTTTGTCAGGAAATCCTTCGCGTCCGCCCAGACCGGCATCTCCACATGGAGCGTCGGCTTTTTCAGCTCGTTCTGGTCGATGTCGACCATGATGACCTCCGCAGCGCGCGCCCAGGTCTTCCAGTTGTAGCCGACCTGCCGGATGGAGATCCGGGTGCCCACAGCCAGAATCAGGTCCGCATTCTGGATCGCCCAGTTGCCCGGACGGTCGCCCATATTGCCGGCACGGCCCGTATAGAGCGGATGCTCGTCTTCTATAAGGTCCACCGCGTTCCAGTAGGTGACGATAGGAATATTCAGCTTTTCGAGTACCGCGCGGAAGGCCTCATACCCGCCGGACAGGCGGATACCGTAGCCGGCGTGGAAGACCGGCCGCTTTGCGGCGCGGATCTTTTCAAGGACAGTCCGGATGACGTCTTCGGAAACCGGCGGCGGGAGAAGTGCGTCGTCCTCTGCAGGATCGTAGCCTTCGAGCGTGTCCGTCTCAATATAGCCGCCCTGGAAATTTACGGGGATGTCCACCCAGACGGGACCCGGACGGCCGGTGGTCGCCAGGTGCCACGCCTTCTCCAGTGCATAGCGGATCATCGAAGGATCCTCTATCATGACTGCGTATTTGGTCATCGGCGTGACGGATTTGACAATGTCGTACTCCTGATCCCCCATCGCCCGGACATATGCGCCGGCAGCATTCGCGGCGTAGCGCGCCGTCGTGTCGTACCGTACCTGTCCGCTGATGATAAACATCGGGATGGAGTCGAGCCAGCCGCCCACCACGCCGGTCAGCGCGTTCGTGCCGCCGGGACCTGTGGTCACGCATACTGCAGCGATCCGGTTATCCAGCCGGGCGTAAGCCTCCGCGGCTATCGCGCAGGCCTGCTCGTGATGGTTATAGGTGACTTTGAGTCCTTCGTTATGGCCGAAGGCGTCGTTCAGGTGCATCGCACCGCCGCCCACCACGCTGAATACGTCGGTGACGCCGTGCGCGATCAGGAATTCTGCAACATAATCCGCAAGTCTGATTTTCATGATCATCTCCTGCAAGGTCATTATTGATGGAAAACAGGGGGAAAGGGCTTTGAAAGCCGGTATCCGGCTTTACGGAACCGTACGCGGACCGCCCCTGCAAGGCGGCATAACACTCAAAGTCCGCGCTGGATTCTTCACAGGGCAAAAATGCGTTCCCCCTGTTTTCCGCATTATACGCCGGTCTCCCGGCGGGAATGCATAAGGTTAAGGGCTTAGCCCAGGACCGTCTTGATACGTCCGATCACGTACCCCGGCTCGTTTTCAAATTCGTTGATGAAGCGGATGGCGGGGATCCCCGCGTTTTCACAGGCGTTCATGGATTCAATGAGCGCGCGGGGCTTATACTTGTCCCGCGGGACCAGGAAGATGGCCATTGCCGGCGATGTCCCATTTGACAGCAGCAGCGTGATGGGCACGTTCTTCTCCGGCGCGCTTCCGAGCACGGATTCAACGGACGCGAACTGCCTTACGCTAAACTCCGGCAGGTTCTTCTGGATCAGATCCGTGAAATACATCAGTGTGGTGGTCGCGTCCACGTGCGGCAGTGCACTTCCGACGGCATTGTAATCGTACTGCACCGGCTCCTTGTGCTCCTTCACGAGCTTCAGAGGTGTGCGGTTGTAGGGCTTACCCGTTGCCGGATCGATCGGGATCTCTTCTTCGGCATATGATACAGGCTCGGAAGGCTTCTTGTAGGAGACCGTCGTGACCTTCTCCTCTTCTTCATTGCCCAGAATGCCGCCGATGACGTTCATGACCCCTTTTGTTGCGCCGTCTTCCACCGCAGTCGTTACTTTTTTCAACAGCTTGTCAAAAAGTCCCATAATACTCCTTTCCAAAGGCCTCTGATACACAGGCCTTTACGAGGACCGGATGACCGGCCGTGTGTAATACTTACGGGCCCGGAGCGGAATTCTGCTTTCCCGATACGGGAGCTCCAAAGCCCTTGTATCATTATCATACTATAAATCAGTAAAATAAGGAACTAAAAGTTTTTGAAACGTCTTTCCCGAAAGCTCTGCGCCGTCTCCCGCAATACAGAAGGCGTATGCACAGCCATCGCCGGGGGCGTCAGAAAGGAAGAAAACGTCTCCGGAAACAGCGGGATCATGCGTTTCAGGAAAGGTGACCCGTATGCGGAGAGCGCCATCAGTCTCTTTCTCAAAAATGATTCTGAAGTTCTCGAGAGGCAGGTACAGGCCGCGGCCGGTCTCCTTCAGGAAGCTTTCCTTGAGCGTCCACAGGCGGTAGAACAGGAGGGCCCGGGCTTCAGGATCGGTCTCTTCCGTAAGGCGCGCGTACTCCTCCGGGGCAAAGTACCGTTTTACGATACTCATATAATTCCAGTCCGTGCGGATCTCCTCCACGTCGCAGCCCACAGGCCGGTCGGACGCTGCGAGGAGCACCTTTGTCCCGGAGTGGGAGAGGCTGAACTGCACGTCGGGATGCCCGGAAAAGAACGGCTTGCCATACGCGTTCTCCGTGAGATCGGCGAGATCCCCCGGCAGACCCTCGTCACGGGCTAGCCTCAAAAGAAGCGCCCCGGCCGCGAGTGAGCGCAGACGGTCTTCCTCCCGACGGAACCGGGAGATCTTGCTTTTCCGGCTTTCGGGAAGCGCTTCATATATGCGGCTGTACGTTTCCGCGTCACGGAACTGATCCGTGTCCGCCGTATAGATTCGTGTTTTCATAGTTCATACAGCATTGTGAGGAGGGGCATCGTCACCACACACAGAGTGGTAGTGATCACGTTGATGGCACCGGCGTAGTCCGCGTCATGGCCATAGACCTGCGCCTGCTGCATGACAGTGGCCGCCGATGGAGCCGCCGCCGCGAACAGGGAGATCATGAGAAGCTTTTTCCCGTCGGGCATCAGCGAGGCCAGGCCCGAATATTTGAGCAGGACCAGTGAGATGAGCGGAAATACGAGGAGCCTCAGCGCGGAGACCAGCCAGATCCGTTTGTTCATGACGATCCGGCGGAGGTTCATGCCGCCCAAAAGGAAACCTGTGGTCAGCATGGAGACAGGAGCAAGGAGCGAAGAGATCGACGCCATGGTGTCGTCGATGAGCCCCGGGAAACGAAGCCCGGTGAGCATGACCACGACCCCAATACCCACGCTGATGATATTGACGTTCAGGAGGACCTTCCGAAGGTCGAAGCCCCGTTCACCGCAGATCACCATTTTTCCATGGCTCCACAGAAACACGAGCTGCACCGCCATAAACGGGGTGGCGTAGATGATGTACTCGTCCCCGAGCGTTGCGGAGACGAGCGGCAGGATCAGGTTGCCTGCGTTGGAGTAGACGATGGACGCCTGCTCCACGGGCGTAAGCTTAAAGATCTTTTTGGACGGAATGCCTAAAAGCACGAAGCCCAGGAGGATCAGTACCGCCACTACGGTCATCAGGAGAAAGCCCGATGCGACGTCCTTTGAAAGCTCGATCTGGAACGTACGCACGATAGTCACCGGCAGGATCAGGTACACCGCGATGGTGGACAGGAGCCGGCTTTCCTCCGGCCGCACAAGCTTTAGCTTCACAAGCAGTACACCTGCCAGCATCATGATGAGCATGCTGGCGATTTTATTGATCAGAAGGATAGTCATGAGAACTCCCCAAATGGTTCTTATTAAATCGATACGGGAATGATAAACCTATTTTACACCATTTCAGAAAAATAATCGACCTCTTTTGCATCCGGAGGCCCGCGGCCCATCCTATTGACTTTACCTAATAAAAATGGTAATTTTAGAACAACCAATATCGGCGCTGAAACGTAACAGCCGGCGCCGCGGAAGGCGCGGGCCGGACTAAAAACAGGAGGTACATCATGGGATACAAGCCCGTAAAAGTTGCCCTGATCGGATCAGGCAACATCAGCTACACTTACTTGAACACTCTGACCAGCGGCTTTTCTATCATCGACATGGTGGGCTGCTCCGACCTCATCCCGGAGAAGAGCAAAGCACGCTCCGAGCTGTTCGGCATCCGCCAGATGACCACGGAAGAGATCCTGAATGACCCGGAGATCGAGATCGTCCTGAATACCACGGAGATCTTCAATCACACCAAGGTGACCAGGATGATCCTGGAAGCCGGTAAAAACTGTTATTCTGAAAAAGCGCTCGGCTGTTCCTATCAGGAAGCGAAGGAGAACGTCGAGCTTGCGAAGTCCAAGGGCCTGCGGCTGGGCTCCGCGCCGGATATCTACTTAGGAGCCGCGTACCAGACGGCCAGGAAGCTGATCGACGATGGCTGGATCGGCGACCCCGTGACCGCGCAGGCATGGTGCATCCGCGGCTATAACGCCTACACGCGTCCCTCGATCCCGGACGAAAATTCTCCGAGAGGCAAGAAGGGCACGACCATTACCTTTGACATGGGCGGCTATTACGTCAACGCCCTGGTCTCGCTCCTCGGCAGCGTGAACCGCGTGGCGGGCTTCGCACAGGTTTATCCGCATCATAAATATATCAACACCAAAAATCCGCTGTTCGGCCAGCCCGTTCGCACCGATGGCGGCGCGACCACCCTTATGGGAGTGCTGGAATTTGAAAACGGGACGTATGGCAACATCGTCCTCACCGGCGACGGCTTCGGCCCGGAGATCCC
Source organism: Lachnospiraceae bacterium (assembly GCA_017441825.1). Taxonomy (GTDB): domain Bacteria; phylum Bacillota; class Clostridia; order Lachnospirales; family Lachnospiraceae; genus UBA1267. The sequence goes on along the minus strand of JAFRVD010000011.1, from coordinate 2,023 downwards.
GCGTGTGGAGATCTTCGGCACCCTCGGCACGCTGACCATTCCGGACCCGAACTGCTTTGGCGGCCACAACGGCAACCTTGACGTATACATGACGCGCATCGGCAACGAGGGTTCCTTCCGCGTTCCGTTTACTCACGCGTTCAGCGACACCGCCTGGGACATTCCGCCCAAGTCCGGCAAGCGTGAGCCTTGCTTCAACAGCTGGCGCGGCATCGCCGTGGTCGACATGGCGTACGCGATCCGCCAGGGCCGCCCGCACCGTTCCAGCGCAGAGCTTGCCCTGCACACCGTGGAGATCATGTCGAGCATCGAAGACAATACGGCAGAAGGCCTGTTCCATACCATGGAATCCCGGCCCGGCCGTCCGGAGCCGCTTCCGCACGGCATGTTCGGATCCGTAGAGATCATGGAGACCGCACTTGCGACCTATCCCGGCGTTGCGCTGTAAGCATAAGGAGAGACAGCCATGAAAAAACTGATCCCCGGATTTACGGGACTCATCCCGAAAGGTGCGGATTATTACGAAACGCTGAAAAAATACGCCGGCTACGGCTATAAACTTACGGAAGGCGCGTTTGCCTGCTTCCGTGAGGGCGACCCTAAGGAGAATGCGAAGAGGATCCGCGACATGGGCCTCGAGCTGTGGACCCTGGGTACCACGGTGCAGAACGGCGCGTACCCGGACGTGAAGGAGCTCTCCGAACGGTGTCACCTGATCGGGATCGATCATGTGACGATGTACCATTCGAGTTCGACGTCCTGGCGGTTCGCGGACCGGGACGAGCACCCGGACTACGACGAGGCGATGGGCGAGATCGAGCGGATGGACCGGCTCGCGAACGACCTTAAGAAAGAGGGCATCACATTCGTCTTCCACAACCATGACCAGGAATTTATCACGACCTTCAACGGGGTGCAGCTGTTCTGGCTGATCGCGGCAAACTGTGAGAACGTCAAGTTCGAGCTGGATACCTGCTGGGCGCATTACGCCGGCGAAAACGTTCCGCGGCTCGTGAAGATCCTCGGCGACCGGCTGGCAGTCCTTCATGTGAAGGACTATACCCGTGGAGAAAATTTTGAGGACAAACCCCGGCGGAAGGTCACCGTACCGCGGTATACAACACCGGGCTCCGGCATTGTGGACCTGCAGGCCATCTTTATGGAGGCCGTGAAGATCGACGGACTGAAGTACGCGATCATCGAACAGGACATGCCGAATAAGGTCATGCATGACGCGATCATGCAGGCAGCCATTACGAACCTGCGCGAGACAGGTTATGTAGAATAAAGGAGTTAAAGATCTCATGATCAGATTTGCAGCAGAAGAGGCGGCAGCATCGACGGGCTTTTTCAGTGACGGTAAGAATTGGATCTATATAGGCTTTGGGGTCCTGTTCCTTGTGATCCTGATCCTTCTCATTGCGGTTCTGGCATCCCGCAGCAAAAAGAAGAGGAATGCGGGGACGCCGGCGGAGGAGCTGTGGCACGATCGGAAGCGTATTCTGGGCCTGCCGCTGTCCCTGACGCGCTACTGGATCGATCATGACCGGTTCTACATTAAGACCGGCTTATTCAATCGTGAGATCAACGAAATACTGCTGTACAGGATCCTGGATATTCAGTCCAAGCGGAACTTTGGGCAGATCCTCTGCGGCGTGGGGACCATTACGCTGTTTTCAGCGGATCAGAGCAACCGGACCATCAAGGTCGAAAACATCCGGAAGCCGACCAAGGTGCACCGTTTTTTAAGCGAAGTGGTGGAGAGGGAGCGCATCGAACACGGCATTGCCGGGCGGGAGATGTACGGCTCCGCCAGCATCGATATGGATCACGTGGACGGTGCTTGCGACACCGGCGAGCACGAGCTTCACAACGTGCCGCCTGTCACCCCGCAGGCCGGCAGCGGACAGGCAGCCACACCGCCCCCGCCGTTACATTTTGACGATATGAAATAAGGTAAGAGACAGAGGAAGGGCTGCCGCACGAATGTGCGGCAGCCCGTCCTCGGGCTGTATTATTACCT
>JAFRVD010000089.1 GCA_017441825.1 Lachnospiraceae bacterium | reverse complement strand
GTGCTGCTGATCAATGTGCTGCATCTCGGTAATCTTTAAGACATATGCGGTACCCAGAAAGCGGGCGGCCCGTACGGGCAGCCCGCTTTCTGTGTACCTTATGCACCTTTATTATCTCTTGTCCCGGTCGATCAGCTTCAGCGCGATGATGGCAACCACCGCGAAGAGCACGATCATGAGTACGATCGCAAGCCACGCGGGCCAGACGTTCGAAGCGACGGCTTCATATGACGGGTTCATGTTGTTCTGCCCGGACCACAGGAGGAACTCGTCCCGCATGTCGTTCTGCTCGATCTGCTGGAGGGCGTAGAGGAGCGGCTTCGTGCCCTCGACTTCGATGTCCTTGAAGGAGACCAGCGTGTTCCACAGAGTGACCATCGGCTGCTCGTTGTAGCGTCCGATGGTGGACAGGCTGTCCATGCCCCAGTGGGAAATGGTGGTCACCTTGAGGAAGTCCGCGGCGCCCAGCTCAAAGAATCCGCCTGAGAAGATCAGCTGGAAGATGAGTAAAAACGGCATGACGGTCATGGCTGTGGTAGTGGTCTTCACGAGGCATGAGACCATGAGCGCCATGATATCGGCGGCATAGATGACAAGAAGGATCGTAATGCCGAAGTCCAGCACGCCCCACGGAGTGACGATGCCCGGTCCAGGGATCTGCACGCGCGCAATGTAGCAGATGAGCAGCGTGACTAAAGTCTGCAGGAAGCAGAGGATCATCTGGTAGAGCATGTGCGCCACAATGTAGGAGGACACGTGCATGCCGGAGCGATGCTCGCGCTTCACGATGTCGCGTTCGCGGCAGACCACCTGGATCGAGTTGAAGAAGCCGCTCCAGATGCAGGCGCAGGTGAGCGCGAACGTGCCCATCTTCGTCCCTTCCTGCGTCACGAACATGTTCGAGCCGACCACAAAGACAACGAGGGCGGCGATGATCGCGCCGATCGGCAGGACCTTCCAGTCGTTCTGGTAGACGAACATTCTCAGGAATTTCTTAAAGTAGATACCGACCTGGGAGAGCCGTCCGCTGTATTCAATGTTATCAGATGCGATCTCTTTCGTCATGCGAGGCCTCCTTCCCGTGCCGCAGCGTAGGCTGCGTATTTCTCGATCAGTTCGTCTGCCCGGCCTTCGCCGCCTTCCGACTTCCCGTTCACGCTCATGACGATCTGCTCCATGGAATCCTTGCCGAAGAATTCCCGGGCTTCGTCAGGGCTGCCGTAGAAAGCCAGCCGTCCGACCTTTCCGGAATCCCTTGCAAGCACGATGACCTTGTCGAACAGGTCGATCACACGGTCCGGTGTATGCGTGATGACGATGACGATGCGGCCCTCATCGGCGACCTGGCGGAGCTTCGTAAAGATCTCGCGCGAGATCACGCCGTCCAGGCCGGAATCCGGCTCGTCCAGAACGAAGAGTTCGGGGTCCGTTACAAGCTCCATTGCGATGCAGATCCTGCGGAGCTGGCCGCCCGACTTCTTGGAGACCAGGCCAGTCTGGCCGGCGGAGAGACCCAGGAGGTCCATGACTTCCTTGATCTGTTCATTCTTTTCAGCCTTTGTGACGTCCTTCGGCAGGCGCATGAGGGCGGCGTCGTCCACGGTCCGGATGACCGTGTCCTTTCCGCGGATCAGGTTCTGCTGCGGCACAAAGCCGATTTTGTATTTAACGCTGTCGTAGTCCTTGTAGACGTCCGCACCGTTCAGGAGGACCTTTGCGTCCGCCTTCTCATAGCCGATGACCGCGTTGATCATGGTCGTCTTGCCCGCGCCGGAGCCGCCCAGAAGGAGTACTAAAGAATTCTTCGGAATATTCAGGGCGATGTCCTTCAGGAGATACCGCTTCTTTCCGAAGTCGGAAACCGTACGTTCCTTGATGTTGACGCTCAGGCCGTCGTTTACTTCTGAAACCGCATCGGCCGCAGAGCCCGTAAGTTCTGCAGGGGCTTCGCCGGCCTCCCAGGCTTCGTCCGCGATACGCGCCTCCTGGGGCTGGTATTTGTCACTGAGCCCGAAGATGAATAGCGGGAGCCAGTTGGCAATAAGCCAGACGATGACCCAGGTCTTTTTCTGCCCGAAAAGCTCCAGGATCTGCAGGAAAATGCGGACCTTATAGATGATCAGGAAGACGAACAGGACCAGATGGATCAGGGAGATCAATTCGGTGGCCCGGCCTTCCCGGAGCAGGATGTTCGGCGCGACCGCTACAAGGTAGATCACGTCCATGATCGCACAGTACAGGCCTTCTCTGTTCAGGTTGACAGATTTTCCCAGCGTGTACATGCGAAGTCCCGGGACGAAGGCCTTCCATCGCTTTTCCCACCCGAGCTTGGCCGAAATTGTGTAGAGCGCGACTGAGAAGATCAGGCAGTCGAATATGGCCGTTACGATAATGAACCATTTGTACGCCATACGCATTACCTCCGTTTATGATGCTTCTACTTTGATAATGTATTTATCGATCAGGACCGGCTCGTCAAAGCCCCAGTCCTCAAGGATATCGGTGTAGCGCTTTTCAAAGCCGCTTTTTAACGCCGCCGCTGCGGACGCCTTGTTCTCCTGCATCACGTGCCCGGTGATGACGCGCATGTTCGCCTTGTGAAGCAGGTAATCGATCATGAGGGGCTCCGCGTGGGACGCGATCTTCATGCCCCAGTATTCCTTCATGAGGCGGAGACCCATGGAGCATTTCCGCCGTTCCGGCTCATAGGCGTAAAATTCCGCGATGCCGGTAAACGCACCGGTCTCCTTGAGGTATACGCCAAGGAGCAGGCTTTCCTTCGTCTGAAAGCATTCCTCGTCCATCTTCGCGATGACCTCGTGTTTGTCCTCGTATTTCAGCTCATAGAGGAACGTGGGCACGTAGCGGTACACGTCCTTGTCCGCGCACATCTTCGCGAGGGCGTCCGCGTCATCGTCTGTCATCCTGCGGATCACGATGAGCTCGTCCTCAAGCACAGGATATTCTTCAAACAGCGTCGATCTCGTCTCCATCCGAAACGCTCCTTATATAGCTCTCCCGAGCGGGATGTCATAGGACCACGGGGCGAGCTCCTCAAATGCCCGGGAAGCCGCAAGTACGTCCTCGTCCATAAACTTCCGTCCGATGATCTGCATTCCAACGGGAAGGCCCTCATCGGTGAGTCCGGCCGGAATGGACGCCGCGGGGTTCCCCGTGAAGTTCTCAAAGAAGGTCTCACAGAAGCCGATGAGGGGCTCCACGGGTTTTCCGAGAAGCTCCATGGGGCCTTTTGTGTTGCCGTCCGTACGGTTCTTTACCGGCGGGCAGACCGTGACCGGGGAGAGGATGAGATCGTAGTCCCGGAACACATTTTCCTGCACGTCCAGGATCTCCGTTTTCATTTCGTTGATCTCCCGGAGGTCGAGGATGGTCGAATGAAGCATCACGTCGTTCCAGTAGATGAATTCTTCCGGAAGCTCGTCGCGGTGGTCCCGCACGATATCGAAGCCCTTATCTTTCCACAGCTCCATGTCCGTAGCCGTATCGAAGCAGATGCTCCTGCACCAGAGCTCCGCGTAGTCGTTCTGTGAGTGCCTGAAGCCGAAGCTTACGGGCTCCACGAAGGCGCCGGCTTCCGTAAACCGTTCGGCAGCCTTGCGGACGATCCGCTTTACCTCCGGATCGACCGTGAAGATACCGAAATCATCCGTATATCCTATACGCCAGCCCTTGATCGGGCGTTTCATGAGCTCCGTAAACCGCCGTTTTTCACGGTACGCGCTGTGCGGGTCGCGGGGGTCGTACCCCTGCATGTATTCGAGCATGATCGCACTGTCTTCTACAGTCTTCGTGATGGCGCCGTTGAAGCAGTACGGGTGGGAGGCTGCCCAGCCGTCAGGCCGGTTCACGGAGGGGATGGTGCCCACTGAAGCCTTGAAGCCGTAGCAGCCGCACCAGGAAGCCGGGATCCGGATGGACCCGCCGCCGTCCGAGCCTTCTCCGATCAGAATCATTCCGTCCGCCACCGCAGCGGCGCTGCCGCCGGACGAGCCGCCGGAGTTGCAGCCGGGCTTAAAGGGCGTTGACGTGGGCCCGTACAGGAAGTTGTCCGTGGTCCCGCGGAATGCGAACGCAGGAGCGTTCGTCTTGCCGAGCGCTATGGCGCCGGCATTCCTTGCCGCCGTATAAAACACGGAGTCTTCAGGGTCCTCCTGAATGAGCGACTTCACGCCGCCGTGAGAATTCGTCCAGCCCTTTTTGGAGGGCAGGAAATCCTTGAGCGCGATGGGCACGCCTGCAAGCGGGCCTGTTTCTTCATGAGAAAGAAGGCGCCGCTCAAGCGCTTCCGCTTCTTTCGCGGCGTCCTCGAATTTCGTATAGACAAAGGCGTTGAGAGACGGGTTTCTTCTCTCGATACGGTCCCTGAAATACAGGACGGCTTCTGTGGGAGAGAGCTCCCTTCGGTTTACAAGCCTGCCGAGCTCTGCGGCAGACAGAAGTTCAAGCTTCATAGTCACCTCTCAGGGGCAGAATACGACAGAATGTCCAGATACTGCTGGCCGACGTTCTCCTGCTCCCACTTCTTCGAGATCTTAAAGCCGAGCGGGGAGAAGATGGCTTCCAGTCCGAGCTCGATCAGCATGGACGTAAAGGAGCAGATGATCACCTGCGTCCAGGTCCAGCCGAAGAACACGAACGATACCATCGCCGAAAAGACGAAATTATCCGTAAACTGCGCAATGCAGGTGGATACTAAGGAACGTGCCGCAAAGCCGCGGTAGTTGCCCTTGTCCGCGCGCCTGCCGATGAACTGGTTCAATACGGAGTTTACCACGGAAGAGACGAACATCGCGACGGACGAGCCGATCACCACGTACCACGCACCGGCGAAGGTGGAATCGATGCCGGCGGAGATCTGTCCGCCCACCTCCGGGTCGGACGAAGAATAGAACGCCGCCCACTTGCCGGGTGTCAGCATGAGGAGCCAGAAGATGACGGCGCACGCCATGTTGATCACGATGGCGAGCACAGCGATCCTGCTGGACGCCTTCGCACCGAATCTTTTGCAGATACAGTCCATGCACAGGAAGGAGATCCAGGACAGGGCGAGGCCTGTGTTCAGGCAGAAATAGTCGGAGCGGTAGAGCTCCCTGCCGGCCAGAAGGTTCATGAGTACCACAGACAGCACAAAAAGAGCGATGACGGTGGACGGGATGCTGCGGAGCAGTATTGTATACTCCCTGCGGAGCTTTGCTAAACGATGCATTTTAAGAAAATCCTCTTTTCTAAGTAAATCAGCCGATCGTAAAACGTTTTTTGGGCAGAGTGAGCCGGGCGATGACCCGGAGGAACAGGACCAGGAAGACCGTGAGGACGACCAGTGTGATCAGGATCCATCCGTCGATGAGCGCAAGGTCCGGCACGTCTTCTTTAGCGAGTCCGGCCGCGCTTTTATTCACAAAGAGCGGGTGCGATTCCTTCTGGGACGAACTGTTCAGGGTAACCGTGCCCAGCGGATACCCTTCATAGAAGTAGTTGATGAGCATGCCGGAATCCGTCACGACGCACTCTTTGTCAAGCATGTTGAAGGTCACGTTGTCCGGCAGCAGGATCGACTCCGTGGTGTCCAGGGAAAGCAGGGAGACCTCCGGCGTGGGCAGTGCGATGGGTGAGCTTGTAAAGGCGCTCTCCATCCGGAGGGACTGGTCCAGCTCCGCGGGGAGCACCGTGTGGAAATAGTTGAGACCGTAGTCTAAAAGCGACTGAGTGGAGACGTACTGGTTTCCGGATTCGCAGCCCATGACCACACAGATGAGGGACGTGCCGTCCTTTTCCGCGTAGGTCACGAGGTTGTAGCCGGACTCATCCGTATGCCCGGTCTTTCCGAGCACCACATATTCATTGTAGTATTCCGACGAAGGACGGATCATCATGTTCGTATTCGTCATCGGAATGTCCTTATCAAGGAGCTCGTCCGCGTGATGCACGTACGACTGCATGGAGGCGATCTCCACAAAGGTCGTGTTCTGTATGCAGGCGCGCATGACGAGCGCGAGGTCATACGCACAGGTGTAATGCGCATCGTCGTGCAGGCCGTTCACGTTGGTGAATACGGTGTTTACCGCGCCTAATCTCTCCGCCCGGTCGTTCATCATCATCACGAAGTTTCCGATGGTCCCGGCCGTATGCTGGGCAAGTGCGTTCGCGACCTCGTTCGCGGAGGGGAGGAGCAGCCCTATGAGGCATTCCCTGAGTACCATTTTCTCTCCGCGGCGCATGCCGATGTGGCTCGAGCCCGCAGGAATGTTGATCGCGTTAAAGTCGAAGTCGACAATGTCCTGCAGCGAACAGTTCTCAAGCGTTAAAAGCGCGGTCATGAGCTTTGTGGTGGACGCCGGATACATGGCTTCCGTGGCGTTCTTCGCGTACAGGATCTCTCCGGACTGCGCGTCCATTAAGACGGCTGACGGCGCGTTGACGGAAGGCGCCTGCGGCCAGTCCGAAGGAATCGAGCTGATGATCTCATCGACCTCGGATTTTTCGCGCGCGGATACGCGGACAGTCCCTGAATAAAGGACGGTCCCCGCCAGTATGAATATGAGAAGAAGCGAAATCGCTTTTTTCATAAATTCCTTTCCGATACAGGCCGTGTGCCGGCCTTTCTCCGCATATCTTACCTTATTCTGCTCAAAATGTCACGCAGAAGATGATCGAAGTCTTTTTTGGCCATATGCACTTCGACACGGAAAAACTGCATTTCAGACGCGCCGGATTGAATTACGGATGAAAGCCTTATAGAATGTTAAGTACTAATTAACAAAACGCTTCCGGCAGGGTCTTCCTTGCCGGAAAACAGTCCTTTAACCGGAGGTTTGGAATGAAAAAAAGACGCGGCCATGTAACTGCTACAAAACTGGCGGCATATCTGTTCTTACTGCCGGGCTTTCTGTTTTTCTGCTTTTCAATTTTGATCCCTTTCTTCATGGGCATCCACATTGCGTTTACGGACTGGAACGGCATCAATTATGACTATAACTACGTCGGGTTCCAGAACTTTATAGGCATGTTCAAGGATCAGCGCATCGCGCAGCCCATCAGGAACTCCCTGGTCTTCGCACTCATCGGCGTGGTTGCAGGAACGGTCTTCTCGCTCGGGATGGCGCTCCTTGCGAATTCACGTGAAGCGAAGGCAGGCAAATTCGTCCGGACCGTTTTTTTCATCCCCGTCTGCTTCAGTGCGGTCCTGACTGCGTTCATCTGGAAATTCATCTACAAAGAGGTCTTCTTCAACGCGTTCGGGATCAAGAGCCCTCTCGGAAATCCCGACTGGGTCATCCCCGCCATCATCCTGATGGGGCTCTGGAACAGCAGCGGCATCAACATGCTGATCTACTACTCGGGTCTCAAGAACATACCGACGGACCTCTATGAGGCAGCCATGATCGACGGCGCGTCCACCATGCAGAAGTTCCGGACCATCACGCTGCCGCTCCTCACGCCGGCGTTTTCCGTCTGCGTCACGCTGACGCTGACCTCGTATTTAAGGGAATTCGCCATGACGCTTTCCGCAACAGAGGGAGGTCCCGGCGGCGCCTCACGCACGCTTGCCATCTACGTGTACGAGAACCTGTACAAATTCAGCAAGGCCGGGTACGGGCAGGCCGTTGCGCTGGTCTTCGCCCTGTTCTGCATTCTGTTGGGCAACGCAGTCTCCCGGTTCTTCCGTAAGAGGGAGGTGGAGATGTGATGAAAAAGAAACTGAAAGCCCCGTATGTAATCTCGACCGTCTTTCTGGTACTCGCGCTGATATTCTTCATCGCGCCTATTTTCCTTGCGGTCATTACTTCCTTCAAGTCGCCGATGGAGATCGCGGAGTCGATCCTTGCGCTCCCGAAGTCGCTGAACCTTGACAACTACGCGGACGGCATGAAGAAGAGTGATTTCCTGAGGTCTCTTCGGAACAGCGCCACCATAACGTTCCCGTCCGTCTTCCTGATCGTCCTGTTTTCTTCGATGGGCGGCTACAGCATCGCGCGGAACAGCCACTGGAGCAAGCTGATCCGTTCCATGGACTCCCTGTACCTTGCATCCCTCATGATCCCCTTCCAGATCCTGATGATCCCGGTCTATAAGATCTTTAAGAACCTGGGACTCCAGAACAACCTGATGGGTATGATCCTGATGCTGACGGGCTACAGTATCGCTTACGCGACGTACCTTTACGTAGGCTTCGTGAAATCCGTCCCAAGGGAGATCGAGGAGGCGGCTCTCATTGACGGCTGCGGACCCTTACAGATGTTTTTCCGGATCGTCTTCCCGCTCCTTAAGCCCATAACGGCTACAGTTGCCGCGCTCCACGTGATGTGGCTCTGGAACGACTTCCAGATCTCCATCATCCTTCTGCAGCGGGACAAGGTCCGGACGCTGACCGTAAAGCAGTTCTATTTCTTCGGGCAGTACACCGCGGAATACGGTATGGCGTTCGCGGCGTCCATCGTCGCGATGATCCCCGTGGTACTGGTCTTCATCCTGCTTCAGAAGTACATTGTAGCCGGTATTTCCGCCGGCGCCGTCAAGACATGATATGGCTTAAACGCATGACCTGTGTCTGTTTTACGGGACAGGCGGCCGGTATGCGTGAAAATAGCAAAAACAAATATTTAAGGAGGAACGAAATGAAAAAAAGGCTGATCGCGATCCTCATGATCGCACTGCTTGCATGCAGCTCTCTTGTGGCCTGCACGGTCACGCCTGCATCCAACGAGCCCGCAAAGGAATCCGAGAAGGAAGCTGAACCCGAAGCTGAAGCAGAGGCGGACGAGCCCGAAGCTGAACCCGAAGCAGCAGCTGAGCCCGAAGCAGAAGCCGGCGACGATGAGATCACTTCTGATCCGATCGAGTTCACCTGGCTGCACCATCTTCAGGAAGAAGGCAAACAGGCATGGGTCCAGTACTGCGTAGACCGCTTTACCGAGGAGCATCCGAACGTCACCATCAACATCGAGATCCTGACGGCTGACCAGTATGACACCATGGTGAAGACCAAGGCTGCCAACGGCGATGCCCCGATGATCTTCGACGCCAGCACCACGACCTTCCCCGAGTACGTAGCCGCCGGCTACTGCGCGGACGTAACGGACGTCTCCGATTACGCGGACTTCCCGGAAGACACCCTGAACCAGGGCGTTGTGGACGGCAAGGTGTACGGTGTACCGCTTGACGTCAACGCATACTGCATTTTCTACAACAAGGACCTGTTTGCAGAACTTGGCCTTGAAGTACCCACCACCAATTCCGAGCTGATCGCAGTCTGCGACAAGCTGGTGGAAGCCGGCGTCCAGCCCTTCAGCGGCGGTTTCGCAGAGCAGTGGTGTGAGCGTATCTTCGTCAACAACTATGCGGATCCGGCTACTGTCATGCTGAACCCCAAGTGGTACGAAGAGAAGATGGACGGCACGTCCAACTTTGCTGATGACGAAGCCTGGAAGAGCGCAATGGAGACCTTCGCTTCCTACAAGAAGTACTGGGGCGACGATCCGTTCGCCGTCACCTGGTCTGACGTCCAGAACGACCTTGCTACCGGCAAGGCTGCAATGACCATGAACGGCTCCTGGATCATCTCCGGTGTCGCCAGCATCAACCCCGATTTCAACATGGGCGCATTCCCGGTACCGCGTACCGAGGATCCGGCTGACAACAAGATGATCATCAAACCCGGCAACAACTTCTGCGTATTCAATTCCGACGACGAAGAGCTTCTGAAGGTCGCAAAGGCGTTCTTCAAGTTCATGTGCTCCAAGGAATCTGCTGAATTCTACGCAGTATCCGCAAGCGGCCTGACCGGCGCGATCGTCGATGTGGACGCAGGTCCGTGCATCAACGAGATCAACAGCTATCAGGGCGACGCTCAGTACGTCCAGGCGGGCATCGTAACGCTGACCTCTGAGTACAACTCTGTTTACCAGGATATCATGGCTCAGCAGACCAACCAGGACGAGATCGACGTCCAGGCATGGGCTGAGGCTCTGGACGAAGGCTTTGCTCAGATCCAGTAAGCGCTTTCCTGAAAACGAGAGCTTTCCCCGGTCAAGGGGAAGAAACGAAGCCTTCCCCGGGATCGGGGAAGGCTTTTTTATACTGCCCAAAATCAGCGTGCAAATCACCCGTGTCTGCATTATAATGTGGATACCGGGGTCAGACGCCATAACCCATACTGCATCTTCAGGATCGGCCCTTGGAATGATTCAGGGCAGGAGATACAGTATGCGGACTTTACGAGTGACGCTCAGGGATGACGCGCCGGCGGATCTTGGCGATCTGGCCGCTGAGATCAGGCGGCTTCCGTTTGTGGAAGAGGTCTTCCCGGAAGAGGACCTGCGGCAGCACTTCACGGGCTTCCGCGACAATCAGTACCATATCATCGACTGGGGAGACGGGCGCTATATCACGGTGGAGGGCCGCCACACCGTCCTTTACACAAAAGACGGAAGCTACTTCCTCCGCGGGACGCTGGATTCCTGGGAGGAAACGCTTTCATCCCACGGCTGGTTCCGGAGCCACAGGGCGTTTCTTATGAACCTTTCGCATGTGGTTTCCGTGAGCCCGATGGTCAATTCGACCATGAACATTCTGATGGACGGCTGCCCCGAAAAGATCCCTGTCAGCCGCTCCTATAGCTGTGAGTTCAGGAAGCGGACCGGTTTGTGATGTACGGTGCCTGAGGAGGCAACGGTACCGCATTTTCACATTGGAATAACCGGCAGTTCATGATATACTGATAAAAACGAGTATTAGAGGAGGGACGATCTATGAATCTTCCGCACTACCATGAGAATCAGAAAAAGCTGCACGTCGGGACGCGGGAGCCGCGCTCCTACTTCGTGCCGGCGTCCCGCGCGGACATCGCGGTATACCCCCGCGAGATCTCTGACCGGATGATGACGCTTTCCGGCGACTGGGCTTTCGGCTGGTATGAAAACGACCTGAAGCTGCCGGATGGCTTTATGAACAAAGACTTTGACTTTACCGGCTTCGACGTCATGCCGGTCCCGTCCTGCTGGCAGATCTACGGCTACGGACAGAACAACTATACGAACGTCAAGTATCCCTTCCCGTACGACCCGCCCTACGTCCCCTTAGACAACGAATGCGGGCTCTATATCCGCGAATTCGAACTCACTGACGACGGCTTTGACAAGCACATCGTCTTTGAGGGAGTGGACTCGTGCTTTTATCTGTACATCAACGGGGAGCTTGCGGGCTATTCGCAGGTCTCGCACAGCCCGTCCGAGTTCGATATCACGAAATACGTGCACGAGGGTGTGAACAGGATCGCCGTCCTGGTATACCGCTGGTGCGACGGCTCATACCTTGAAGACCAGGACAAGCTCCGGATGAACGGCATCTTCCGCGACGTGTACATCCTGTTCCGGCCGAAGAGCCGCATTGAGGACTTCTTTATCCACGAGACGTTTAGTGAGAAATTCACGGAGGCGGAGCTTTCCGTGGAGCTTAAGACGAAAGGAAACGTGAAGGTTCACACCACTCTCTTCCATGACGGCGATGTGGTTGCGGAAGCGGACGGAAACGAACCCGTGCTCAAGGTAAAGAACCCGAAGCTCTGGAATGCGGAGCAGCCGAACCTCTATACGATCGTTTTTGAGACCCCGCGCGAGGCGATTGCCCGGAAGATCGGCTTCCGGAAGATCGAGGTGAAGGACCGCGTCGTATACTTAAACGGCCAGAAGATCAAATTCCGCGGTGTGAACCGGCACGATTCGAGTCCCTTCAACGGGTACGCGGTGACCATCGATGAAATGTACGAAGACATCACCATGATGAAGGCGCACAATTTCAACGCGATCCGCACCTCGCACTACCCGAACAGCCCGCTGTTCCTTGAAATGGCGGACGAGCTCGGAATGTATGTGATCGATGAATCCGACGTGGAGATCCACGGCACAGTAGAGATCTTCGGCGGGGACTACGTGAAGACGTATTCTCTCCTTGCGGACGACCCGGACTGGTGCGACGCCATCTGCGACCGCATTATGCGAAATGTGGAGCGGGACAAGAACGTCACGTCCGTCCTGATCTGGTCCATGGGCAACGAAGCCGGCTACGGCGGCAACTTCGAAAAGGCATCCCACTGGACGAAGGACCGCGACCCGTCGCGCCTTACGCACTACGAAGGCTCCATCCACGCGCATAAGTACGATCCTTCGGAATTCGACGGAAAGCAGCTCTTCCGCTACAAGGGCTATGAGCGTCCGGACGGGCAGTTCGACCTGTCCGCACTCGACTTCTATTCACGGATGTACCCGTCTCTTGAAGAGATGGAAAAATATGTGGAGAACGGCGATAAGCCGATGGTGCTCTGCGAATATACACATGCGATGGGCAACGGCCCGGGCTGCACAGAGGACTACTGGCAGCTGATCTACGCGCATGATGAACTGTGCGGCGCCTTTGTCTGGGAGTGGTGCGACCACAGTGTCTACATGGGCAAGACTCCGGACGGCCGCGACAGGTTCTTCTACGGCGGCGACTGGGGAGACAAATACAACGACGGCAACTTCTGCATGGACGGCCTGGTCTATCCGGACCGCAGGCCGCACACAGGCCTTGCCGAGGTCACGAATGTCTACCGTCCGGTCCGCCTCGTTTCCGAAAGGAACGGTGTGTTCACTTTCCGGAACATGCTGGACTTCACGAATCTGAAGGACAGGATCGGCATCCAGTTTGCGGTGCTTTCGGACGGCGAGGTGATATCGTCGGGCGACCTTCCGGTCCCGTCAGTCAAGCCGCACGCCGCGTTCCGCGTGACGCTTCCCGTGGAGATCCCCTCTGACGAGCGGACGTCCGTCCTGTTCCATTACGTCAACCTGGATGCGGATGAGACTGACTACATGCCGGAGCTTGCGGGCTTTGACCAGTACGTGGTGCCGGTCAAGACCGTGGCGATCGGCCTCGACACTTCGGCCGACCCGGAGAGCAAAGAGAACGATGAATTCTTCGTGGTCTCCGGCCGGGATTTCCGCTACGTGTTCAGCCGCCGCACCGCGGGCTTCACGGAGATCGTGAACAAAAACGTGTCCTATCTTGCCGCGCCGATGGAGACGAACGTCTGGCGCGCGCCCACGGACAACGACCAGTACGCGAAGATCTTCTGGCAGCGCGCGGGCTATGACGACGCGAAGCCGCGCGTCTATGAGTCTCATCTCAGGATTCAGGACGGGCTTGCCGTTATTACGGTCCGGTACGCGCTTGGCGCGACGGCACGGCAGAACTTCCTGAACATCGACGCGCGCTATGAGATCAACGGGAGCGGAGAGATCCGCATGGAACTGAACGGCGAAAAGCTTTCCCTTCTTCCCTTCCTGCCGAGGTTCGGCATCCGCCTGTTCCTCCCGAAGGATTTCGAGCAGGTCTCGTATTACGGCTACGGCCCGAACGAGAGCTATATCGACAAGCGGCGGGCGTCCTGGCTGGACCGCTTCACGGACACCGTGACGGACATGCACGAGGACTACCTGATGCCGCAGGAGAACGGCAGCCACTACGGCTGCGAGGAACTGACCTTAAAGAACAGCGTGGGCGATTCACTGACCGTGACCGGCGATGATTTCTCCTTCAACGCGTCGCATTACACGCAGGAGGAACTCACGAAAAAGCGCCACAACTTTGAGCTTGAGAAATCGGACTATACCGTGCTCTGCATAGACGAGCGGCAGTCCGGCATCGGCTCGAATTCGTGCGGCCCCATGCTGCTTCCGAAGTACCGGCTGGGCGATAAGCTGAGCCTGACGTGCGTGCTTTCGTTTGACTGACCGCACACCCGAAAACGCATATAAAACATACGGCCGCAGGGAAACCTGCGGCCGTATATTTTGTTTTCACCTCATCAGTCAGCCCTTCGGGCCAGCTTCCCCTCAAGGGGAAGCCTTTGCCAGCCTTCCCCCTTGGGGGAAGGTGGATGAGGGGTTTTCTTACAGTACCGTATACTTTTCCGCCGCCTCCGCGAACGGACCGGGGATCGTGGAAAGCCCGCGGTGCGCGCCAAAGTAGTCGAGGTCGAAGATGATCTCCGTACCGTCCGGATTCTCATAGCGCTGCTCCGGCTCGAACGCACAGCCGAGGATGTCGCTTGTGATGATGCCGTCCTTGAAATCGCCAAGGAATTCGTAGAGGTTTGTCCGGAGCACCATCCGGCCGTCCTCTTCACAGAGCTCGACAGTGACCTTGTCCTTGTCGTTTACGAGCGCGTGGCCGTCGTGCTTCGAGACCGTCGCACCGTTAAAGTACGCGTTGCCGTCGATCCATACCGGCAGGTGTCCGAAGTGCGCCTGTGCAAGCAGGCCCATGTGCGGCTCCTTCGTGAAGTCGAACTGCGCGATCCACTCGTCGTAGGACGGGAAGATATCGAACGGTGCGGTGCCTGCCACTTCGTACTTGTTGTCCGTGGGCTGCCGGTCCGGATCCGTTACGGGATACTGCTGGACGATGACATTGTTGTACACGCGGTCGTCGCCGTGCAGGATGGTCATGAAGCCCGCGACCTCCGTGCGGTGACGGATGTGGTACGGCGTATAGCGCGGCTCACGCTGGCCGTTGACAATGGAATCGACACCCGAATTCACTGTGACAAAAGCGCCCAGCATCAGGTTGTGCACACAGGCAACGCCTTCCGTGGGGATGGAGACCGAGGCCTTGGACATCAGGACGTTGTTGTCAATGAGCGTCGGGCCGTGGCCGACCTCAATGAAGATATCGTTCGAATACATTGCGCCGCGCGCGGGCTCCGTGCCTTCCGGCGGCATGTTGTCGTGCATCAGGTTCTGCGTGATCCTGGCGCCCTGGGACTGCCAGTCGAACCAGACGCCCATGATGCAGTTGTGGATGTGGCAGCGCTTCACTGTCACGTCGATTGCCGCATGTAGTTTGATACCTGCGGTCTCCGCGCCGCCCAGCTGCTGCGAATTGCAGACGTGATGGATGTGGCAGTCCTCAATGGTACTAAAGACGCCGCCCATACGGCCGACGATGCCTGTCTGCTCGCAGTGGTGGATATGGCAGCGGCGGATCAGGTGCGAACCGACCCGCTCCTTGAGCCAGCCGTGGTACTGTCCGCGGCAGACTGCGTCACGCTCCATCTGGGTGGGGCTCTTCACATGCTTCGTGTAGAAGTACATATCGTTTCCCGGATCGCGGTATTTGCCGAGCGAAATACCGCAGCAGCGGCTGTTGTAGACTTCGCAGTCTTCGATGATCCAGCCCTTAGACCAGTGCGGGCCGATCGCGCCGTCCTGGTAAGCCGCCGGCGGGGCCCAGGTGGTGGCGGCGTTCTTCACGACAAAGCCGCTCACCGTGATGTAGGAGATCCAGTTTTCGTCCGGCATGAAGCAGTTCCTGCGGACCGCGATCTCAACGTCTTCCTTTCTCGGATCGAGCCCCTGGAAGTTTGCATAGAGGACCGTGGTGTTTCCGTCCTGCTCGGTATAATATTTATATTTGGACTCTTCCGGATGCCAGCTGGTGGGATCTGCCTCTCCTTTCAGGCACTCCTCGAGCGTCACGGTCTCGTACATCATCCGGTCGTTCAGGACCACAAAGCCCGTGTGGCGGACGGTCGGGGCGAAATACCAGTCGCCGCAGACCATTTCAATGTACGGATTGTATGCGCCGAAGACGCCGTTGCCGACACGCGCGACGTAGGTGTTTCCTTCATAAGGCGCCCAGTCCGTGAGCTTTTCAGAGCCGGTGATGACGGACTTGCCCGGTACCTCCGCGCGGTACACGATCCGCGCGTCCTTTGTGCCGGCATTACGAGGGGTGACCTTTTCACGGTACACGCCGGGGGCGACCACGACTTCATCGCCGGGGCGGGCGATCTTAGCCGCGGCATCAATACATCTGAAAGGCATTTCCTTCGTGCCGTTCCCGTCCCGGGACGCGGCTGCGTTGACATAAAAGATCATGATTATTCCTCCTTCAGCATTAGGATCATAATGATATTCCTGTTTTCATCATAGCACAGATCATGCAGGAAGTGGCAAGCTATTTGAAGCCTTTTTCGCCGGGGGGATGCGGATCGCCGGGCTTTCCTTTCCGGGAAGACCGGAAGACCGGATGAGGGCACGTCATAAACCGGTACTATGCAGAATGCCGGGAATGTGTTAGAGTGGAACAGATAGAAGATACCCCGCCGGACCACAGAAAGAGAGCGGCTGTTTTGTCTCACGGGAAGGACGAAGGGAGAAGATCAGATGAATGAGATCAGTAAATGGAAGTATAAAGGAGCAGTGATCATGCTGCTGTCCGCGTTTCTTGCGCTTTTCGGACTCTCCGGGTGCGTCGATATCTCGCTTCCCGGGGAGAGGCCCATCTCGGGCGGCGTGACGGACAAAACGGACCCGAAGGCGTCTAAGGAGATCGACTCGGAAGAGATCACAGAATTCTACGTCGATATCTGCCTCCTCGGGGAGTGGACGCCCGGACGGGAAAACCAGAAATACGTTTTTGAGATCAAAAAGGATGAAGCGGGTGTGTTGACGGCGTCCGAACAGGTGACGGGGCTCAGCCGGCCGGCGGACGAGGCGCTGCTTACCGGGCTGCAGGAGATCATCGAAGAGCAGGAACTTGCCAAAAAGAACGGGGTGTACCGGGTGACTGCGGGACTCCCGCCGGAATACCAGAAAGTGTATTTTAAAACGGTCTACGCCTCCGGGGAGACCATCGAATTCACTGTGAACAACGAGCCGGAGAAAGCGTGGAGAAAGCAGATCTACCTGCTTTTTGCGGACTGGTTTCAGAAGCAGGGAGACGACGCGCTGGTGCCGCCCAAAACTACCGGGACCATCGACTATCTGGAAGTGTGCTTCAAGGAGAACGACGTGGAGACGCGCTATATGGGTATCCATGTGCAGGAGGGAAAGGCGATCGACGGGGAGACCTATCTCTTCAACAAGAGCGTGTACAATTACGGGACGGAAGAGGAAGAGCTTGACGAATACACGCTGTTCCCGGACGATTTCTATGACCGCGTGTCAGAGATCCTGGCGAAGTACGATCTCCGCACGTTCGACATCTATTCCGCGATGTACGGCTTCGGACGCGAAGAGGCTGCAGAGGATGAGCCGGACTACGCGGAGCTGCAGATCCACGTCAGGTACGACGATGACAGGAGGCTGAACATCGACACGAACGACGACAAAGACAAGGCGTATCTGAAGCCGCTTCTTGACGAGTGGTTTGCGTATTTTGATTCACTGCTAGAGGAATAAACACATGATCTATTATGAGGACGGAGAGCTTCTCATCCGGAACATGGAGCCCAGGGACGCGCAGATCTTTACGGATGAAGAGTGCGCGCAGGGGTGGCATGCCACCGTTGAGAAGTATGAGAGAAGGCTCCGGGATCAGGAGGAAGGAAAGTGCATTTCCCTGGTCGCGGAATATGAAGGGCAGCAGGCGGGCTACGTGAACGTCTATCCGGACAGTAAATGGGGCGCCATGGGCGGGCAGGGATACCCTGAGATCGTGGACTTCGGCGTGCTGGAAAAGTTTCAGAGAAGGGGCATCGGCGGAAAGCTGATGGACGTTGCGGAAGAGGTGGCTTCGGAATACGCGGACACGGTGTACCTGGGCGTCGGTCTCCATAAGGGCTACGGTCCGGCGCAGCGGATGTACGTGAAGCGCGGCTATATCCCGGACGGCACCGGCGTGTGGTACGGGAATGAGCCCGGCGTCGCTTATGAAAAAGATTATCGGATCGACGATGACCTCGCGCTGTATCTGTCGAAAAAGCTGAGGTGAGGCGAACGAAGGCGCCTGCTCGGAAGAGCTTCCGGATGACGGGGCCTTGCGTCAGAATGGAAATCGTAAATGATATCGAACTATGAGATCACAAAAAGGAAAACGCAGAGTGAATTTCTGGAGTATGACCAGGAGAAGATGATCCGGCGGTTTCACCTTGCAGCGGACGGGGATTACCTGTATTTTCCGTTTCTGGGCAGGGAGTGCCGGGTGGGCAGAAAGAACGGTGTAGTGGAATGCGCTGAAAACGGCGTATTTCAGGAAGCCGGCTTTACTGAGGCCCTGACGGTCTGCGACCTCCTGTGCTGGGCAAAGCCGGAGGCGGCGCCATCCGGGGAGTATGTGATCACGCAGAGCCTTTCTCCACTGCAGACGTCATCGGCGGGGCTGGGCGGCAAAAGCTTTTACGAGCGGGAAGCGCGGCTGTTTGACCATCATCCGGAAGCGCTTTCGGAAGCGTTCCGGGCGCTTCATGGAGAGGAAGCTTCGGGCGGCGATGTCTCCGCCTTCATCGAAGTCTTTGACGGTCTCAAGGCACAGGTCCGCTTCTGGAATTCGGACGACGAATTCGGCCCTGAGATCCAGGTCTTCTGGGACAAAAACATCCTCCTGTACATGCACTATGAGACCGTCTGGTATGCGTTAGGAGCGCTCATGTCCCGCATCCGTGAAGAGTTCTCCCGGGCCATGGACGCTTCGGAGAATACTTAATCTGAAAAATCAGGACGCGGCTCTCCGTTTCTTTTTCTGTACCTTGTGGCACATGCCGGCCATCGCACAGTGCGCGCAGTTATGCCCGCAGGAGGATTTTCCCTGCCGTTTATCCTTAACGATTTTGACGATCACCGCCGCAACAACAGCAGCCAGGATCACAATAACAATGAGTGTGCCAAAATTCTGCGAGATCCATGTCAGCATGGCTTACTCCTTTCATGAAGACAGCGGACGGGTTTTCCCGCCCGCTGCTTTTTTATGGCTTCCCTTTCCAGGGGAAGCTGTCAGTCCGAAGGACTGACTGATGAGGTCGCCTTTTGTATTTAGCTTACGCACGTACCGTCAGCTTTGTCGCTTCCTTATACGGACGGAACAGCATGTAGATCATGCCG
>JAFRVD010000088.1 GCA_017441825.1 Lachnospiraceae bacterium | reverse complement strand
GAACATCCGCACACTGGAGACCCTGACGGGCGTGGAGCTCATCATCGATGACACTCCGGACGCCGTCGTCCTTTCCGCATTCGACCCCGTAAGACGGGAGATCGCCCGCGTGGCGCTTGAAAAACTGATCCTGGACGGACGTATCCATCCGGCAAGGATCGAGGAAATGGTTGAGAAGGCCAAGAAGGAAGTGGATACGAAGATCCGGGAAGAGGGCGACAATGCCCTTCAGGAGGTCGGCGTGCACGGCATCCATCCGGAACTCGTGAAGCTTCTGGGCCGCATGTATTTCAGAACAAGCTACGGTCAGAACGCACTTCGTCATTCCGTCGAGGTCGCGCACCTTTCCGGGCTGATGGCAGCAGAGCTGGGACTGGACGTCCGCATCGCGAAGCGCGCAGGCCTTCTGCATGACATCGGCAAGGCTGTGGACCATGAGATGGAAGGATCTCACGTTCAGCTGGGATCCGACCTCTGCAAGAAGTACAAGGAATCCCAGATCGTCATCAACGCGGTGGAGTCCCACCACGGTGATACTGAGCCCACATCCATGATCGCGTGCATCGTCCAGGCGGCGGACACGATTTCCGCGGCACGTCCGGGCGCACGGCGCGAAACGATCGAAACTTACATTAATCGTCTGAAACAGTTAGAGGAAATTGCAAATTCTTACACAGGTGTTGAAAAGTCTTACGCAGTCCAGGCTGGACGCGAAGTTCGGGTAATGGTAGTTCCGGAAAAGGTTTCCGATGCAGACATGGTGCTTATGGCGCGGAACATTTCAAAGCAGATCGAAGACGAGATGCAGTATCCGGGCCAGATCAAGGTCAATGTCATCAGAGAATCCCGCGTAACAGATTACGCGAAGTAAATCAAAGGCCTGTGGATCCAGAAGGATCCGCAGGCTGATTTTTGTAAAATGCGGCGTTTCGAAATAAGGCGTCGTCAATGCATATACTGAAATGCGAAAGGAGAGCCGGTTTGGACAGAGTGAAACGAATCGCGAGAGAGCTTGTGAAGAAATGCCACGTATTCGACCTTTACGAGGATACGGTGATCACACCGGAGGGTCATACGGCGAAGTGGGATTTTCTCATGCATTTCGGAGCGGCGGCGGTGGTCCCGGTGCTTCCGGACGGACGGATCCTGATGGTCCGGCAGTACAGGAACGCGGTGGACCGGGAAAGCCTGGAGATCCCCGCGGGGAAAAAGGATACGCCGGACGAAGACCCGTACCTCTGCGCGAAGAGGGAGCTCGAGGAGGAGACCGGGTATCGGTCGGAGAACCTCACAAAGCTTCTCCGGCTCGTCACCGCAATCGCATACGATAACGAAATCATCGATATCTACGTCGCGCGGGACCTTATACCCACGGCGCAGCACCTGGATGACGACGAATTCATCGACGTATATCCTTACGAGCTTTCGGACCTCATGGAGATGATCCGGAAGGAGGAGATCCAGGACGCGAAGACCGTAGCGGCGCTTATGGCATACAGAGTACAGACAGAACTTTGTTGAGAAGGAGGACAGGAAATGACAAAGATCGACGTGATCTCCGGTTTTTTAGGCGCAGGCAAGACCACACTTATTAAAAAACTGATCAGCGAAGCCCTTTCCGGTGAAAAGGTCGTGCTGATCGAGAATGAATTCGGCGAGATCGGGATCGACGGCGGCTTCATGAAGGACGCCGGCATCGAGATCACGGAGCTGAATTCCGGCTGCATCTGCTGCTCACTGGTCGGGGACTTCGGCGAAGCCCTGAAGCAGGTCATTAATGAGTTCCATCCGGACCGCATCATCATCGAGCCGTCCGGCGTAGGCAAGCTTTCGGACGTGATGGGCGCCGTGAAAAAGACCGCGGAGGAGTGCTCGCTTGAGCTGAATTCCGCGACCACCGTGGCCGACGCGAAGAAGTGCAGGATCTACATGAAGAACTTCGGCGAATTCTACGACAACCAGATCGAGAACGCCGGGGCGATCATCCTGTCGAGGACGCAGCTGGTCTCGGAGGAAAAGCTTGAAGAGGCTGTCCGGATGCTCCGCGAAAAGAACGGGGAAGCCAGGATCCTGACCACTCCGTGGGACGAGCTTTCCGGCGCGCGCATCATGGAAGTGATCGAGGAGTCCGAGGACCTTACGCTCGAGCTCATGAAGGAAGCTGCGGAGCGCGCTATCCGGGAGTACGAGGAAGAGGAAGCGGAAGAGGACGATGATGACGGGGATGAGCATCATCACCACCATCACCACCATCATGATCATGACGAAGACCATGATCACGACGAACACGAGCATCATCATGACGACGATGACGACGATGACGAACACGAGCACCATCATGACGACGATGACGACGATGATCATGATGAGCATGAGCACCATCACCATCATCACGACCATCACGGCCATCACCATCATCACCACCACGGGCACGACGCGGACGAGATCTTCACGAGCTGGGGACTCGAGACGCCTAAGAAGTTTGACAGAGAAGTGCTTGAGAACGCGCTTAAGGTCCTGTCCGAATCCGAGGACTTCGGCGCGATCCTCCGCGCGAAGGGCATGGTCGCGCTCACGGACGGCACCTGGGGCTATTTCGACCTGGTTCCGGGCGAGTACGAGATCCGCGAAGGCGCTCCGGACTACACCGGCCGTCTCTGCGTGATCGGTTCCGAGCTTAAGGAAGAAAAATTAGGAGAGTTATTCGGCGTATGAAACAGGATCCAACCATTCCCGTATACCTGATTACCGGGTTCCTGGACAGCGGCAAGTCCAATTTCCTGAAGTATACTCTTCAGGAGGACTATTTCAACGACCGCTCGAAGACGCTCCTT
Organism: Lachnospiraceae bacterium; assembly: GCA_017441825.1. Classification (GTDB taxonomy): domain Bacteria; phylum Bacillota; class Clostridia; order Lachnospirales; family Lachnospiraceae; genus UBA1267. Next base: position 5,265 of record JAFRVD010000088.1, on the reverse strand, counting down.
CTTCTCTGCGAAGAAGGCGAGGAGGAGTATCCTCCGGAGCTTTTAAAGAAGACCCACACCACTCTGGTCCTGATTGAAAGCGAGGACGAGCTCAATGAAGCACACTTAACGGAGCTTGGAAAGAAATACAAGCCGGACCGTGTGCTCATCGAATACAACGGGATGTGGTCCGTTGCCTCTCTCTTTACGAAGGAGCTTCCGAAATACTGGGTCTACTACCAGGTCATTACGATCCTGGATGGGTCGAGCTTCGGGCTCTACCTCCAGAACATCAGGACCACGGCGATGGAGATGCTCACGAACACGGATATGGTCATCTTCAACCGCTGTACAGAGGACACGGATCTCGTGACCTACCAGCGCGCTGTCCGAAGCGCGAACACGAAGTGCGACCTGATCTTTGAGGACGAAAACGGCGAGGAGGTGGAATGCCCGGAGCCGGACCTTCCGTATTCCATCGAAGGGACGGAAATCGAAATCTCCGATGAAAACTTCGGTACGTTCTACATCGACCTGTCCGAGCATCCGGAGCGCTACGTCAATAAAAAGATCAGCTTCCTCATGCAGATCACGCGGAACGCAACGTTCCCGGACAACATGTTTGCCGCGGGACGGCGGGCAATGACCTGCTGCGTGAACGACATCCGCATGCTGGCCTACATCTTTGTATACGAAAAGGCGAAGTCCCTGAAAAACCGCGACTGGGCGAACATCAAGGCCACTCTCAAGTGGGAATTCAACGAAGGCTATAAGGAAGAGGGTCCGGTGTTTTATGTTGATGAGCTCAAACTTGCGAACCGGCCGGCCGATGAGCTCGTATACTTCTGACAGCAACTCCCCGAAGGCATCTTCGGGGAGTTGTCCTATGCTAACCACTTTGTCTTTTTTTTGACATAAAACACTTTTCAAAGCATCGGGTTTATGTTAGAATTTTATGTAACTAAGCCCAAATATCGGAAGGCTGAGAGATCAGCATCGTAACCGGCTCAAGTGAATACAGGAGGTTTCTGTAAATGAAAAAGAAAATCAGCAAAATTCCCTTCAACGGAACAAAAGAGCAGGAAGCAGCGCTTCGTGCCGTGATCGAGGAGAACAAGGATGACAAGTCCAACCTGATGGTCGTGATGCAGAAGGCGCAGGATATCTACGGATACCTTCCGTTCGAAGTGCAGAACATGATCGCGGAAGGCATGGAAGTCCCGCTTGAAAAGGTCTACGGCGTTTCCACGTTCTACGCGCAGTTCGCTCTTTCTCCGAAGGGCAAGTACAACGTATCCGTCTGCTTAGGCACGGCGTGCTACGTAAAGGGGTCCCAGGCGGTCTTTGACAAGATCTCCGAGATCCTCGGCATCGGCGCGGACGAATGCACCGCGGACGGCAAATACTCCCTGACGGCTTCCCGCTGCGTAGGCGCATGCGGACTTGCTCCTGTAATGATCGTGAATGAAGATGTTTACGGCAGAATGACCGTGGACCAGGTTCCGGGCATCCTTGCCAAATACGCGGAGTGACCGGAAAGGACCTGACGGCCAATGAAGATCATCGACGTTAAGGAATTATTGAATGCCGAAGTTCTCTGCGGAGAAGACATGCTTGACGAAGAAGTGTATTCCGCCTGCGGCTCGGATATGATGAGCGACGTGCTTGCGTACGTCAAGGAGCAGGGCCTTCTTCTGACGGGCCTTGTGAATCCGCAGGTCATCCGTACGGCTGAGATGATGGACATGGTGTGCATCGTGTTCGTCCGTGCGAAGAAGCCTTCGGAGGACATGGTCAGGCTTGCGGAAAGAGCCGGGATCGTCCTCATGTCCACGGAGACCCGCATGTATGAAGCGTGCGGCAACCTCTATGTGAACGGGCTGAACGGAAAGGTGGTGCGTCGCGATGGCTGAGCCTCTGGTATTCCACTTTGACGTTGACGGTTCGGATTTTACGTCAGCAGGACAGGCGTCTGTCCAGATCAAGAAGAGCCTGCGTCAGCTGGGCCTGCCCTCGGAGATCATCCGCCGCGTATCCATCGCGATGTATGAAGGAGAGATCAACATGGTCATCCACGCGAACGGCGGCGTTGCGGACGTCATCGTCACGGAAGACTGTGTGGAAATCATCCTGAAGGACCAGGGCCCCGGCATTGAAAATGTGGAGCAGGCCATGCAGGAAGGTTTCTCCACCGCCACGTCGACCATCCATTCCCTGGGGTTCGGCGCCGGCATGGGTCTTCCCAACATGAAGCGCTATTCAGACACGATGGAGATCGATACAGTGGTGGGCGTGGGTACGACCATCACCATGAAGATCTTCCTGAACCAGTAATATTCTAAGGAGATAGGAATGGCATCTTACGAGCACTCAGTGCTGCTGGACCGCAGCAGATGCACGGGCTGCACGACCTGCCTTCACCATTGTCCCACAGAAGCCATCCGGATCCGTGACGGCCACGCGGTCATCAGTGAAAGCCGCTGCATAGACTGCGGCGAATGCATCCGCATGTGTCCGCACAAGGCCAAGAAAGCCGTTTCCTCAAAGCTTGAGGACATGAACCGCTTCAAGTACAAGATCGCGCTTCCGGCGCCCACGCTGTACGGGCAGTTCGACAACATGGAGGACGTGGATTACGTCCTGGACGGGCTTCTCAAGATCGGGTTCGATGACGTTTTTGAGGTTTCCAAAGCCGCGGAGTTAGTCTCCGCGTATACGCGCCAGTACATCAAGACACAGGGGATCCGTCTTCCGGTCATCAGCTCCGCCTGCCCCGTTGTCGTGCGGCTGATCGGGCTCATGTATCCTTCTCTCAGTGAGAACATCATGCGCCTGCATCCTCCTGTGACGATGGCGGCTAAAATGGCAAAGGAACGCGCACTGAAATCGAATCCTGAGCTTAAGCCCGAAGACGTGGGCGTCTGCTTTATCACCCCCTGTCCCGGGAAAGTCAGCTACGTCAACAACAACCGGGAGCATCTGGGGCTTGACATCGACGAGGTCGTTTCCATCAGCGACGTTTATTTCATGCTGATCAACGCGATGAAGCCTGACACGGAAGTGAAGTCTCTTTCGGACTCCGGCATGATCGGGATCGGCTGGGCCAGCTCCGGCGGAGAATCCGCAGCCATCCTGAACGACGACTACCTTGCGGCGGACGGGATCGAGAACGTGATCCACGTGCTGAACCAGATCGAGGACGGGAACATCCCGCCGGTCCGGTTCATCGAGCTGAACGCCTGCCCGGGCGGCTGCGTGGGCGGCGTCCTGACAGTCCAGAACCCGTTCATCGCGAAAGCCAGGCTCCAGTCCCTCAGGCGCTATCTTCCGGTATCCATGAATTACCTGAGCCCGGAAGAAGAGCAGTACATTCCGGACGGGTATTTCTTCGATCGCCTGCCGGAGTATGAACCGGCGGGGCAGCTTTCGAGCAGCATGGCGGAATCGATGCGGATGATGGCTGACATCCAGAAGATCAGGGAGCAGCTGCCGGGGATCGACTGCGGCGCCTGCGGCGCACCTACGTGCCGGGCGAACGCGGAGGACGCGGTCCGGAAGGGTATCGGGTTCCCGTACTGTCCCATCTTAAAGGCAAGGGAGGCGGAGAAATGACGGTTTCAGGACTTCTCGAACATGGCTTCCGCGAAGTAGTCCTTTCGGACGGTGACCGGGAGATCGACGGCTGCTACATGGGCGACCTGCTTTCCTGGGTCATGGGAAGAGCACAGGCGGACAACGCCTGGATCACCATCATGTCGAACCTCAACGTGGTGGCGGTCGCGTCTCTTGCGGATACGGCCTGCGTGATCCTGACGGAAGGCGTGGAGCTTCCGGACGACGTTCGTGCCGCTGCTGAAATGCGGGACGTGAACGTCCTTTCAACGGACCTGCCGTCCTATGACGCGGCAGTGCTCCTTTCAACGCTTATATGAGTCTTTACACCTGTGACCTGCACGTCCATTCCTGCCTGTCCCCCTGCGCGGACAACGACAACACGCCGAACAACCTGGCGGGGATGGCCACGCTGAACAATATCAGCATAATGGCCCTTACAGACCACAACTCCAGCAAAAACTGCCCGGCGTTCTTTGAAGCCTGCAGGCGGTACGGGGTGATCCCGGTCCCCGGGATGGAGCTGACCACGGCGGAGGAGATCCACGTGATTTGCTTATTTCCGACGCTGGATCAGGCCATGGCGTTCAACGAGCTTGTGGATTCAAAAAGGATCCGGTTCCCGAACGACAAGGAGATCTTCGGAGACCAGCTCATCATGAACGGGGAGGACGAGGTCATCGGCGAGGAAGAGGATTTCTTAACGAACGCGACGGAGATCTCTCTTGAAGAAGTGCCGGAGCTTGTAGAAAAGTACGGCGGCGTGTGCTATCCCGCGCATATCGACCGGGAAGCGAACGGCTGCATCGCGATCCTCGGGACGTTCCCCGAAACCCCGTATTTCACGGCGGCGGAGCTTCACGATCCTGAGAACGAAGAGGAGTACCGGGAGAAATACCCGCTGCTTCAGGGGAAAAGGATCATCGTCTCATCGGACGCGCATTATCTCACGGATCTCAGGGAAGAGAACTTTACGATCGAGATCCCGGACGAACCCTATTCCGGGCAGCTCGTACGGGAGAACCTCCTGAAGATCATCGGGAACAGGCTATGAAAGAAATATCACTGAACATTCTGGACATTGCGGAAAACTCCGTGAAGGCGGGGGCGTCTCTTACAGAGATCCTGCTTACCGAAAAGGACCGGAAGCTCACACTGGAGATCCGGGACGACGGCTGCGGGATGACCGAGGAGATCCTGAAGGGCGTTGTGGACCCGTTCTATACGACCAGGACCACGCGTAAGGTGGGCATGGGCCTGCCGCTCCTTAAGCTTGCCGCAGAACAGACCGGCGGAAGCCTGACGATCACGTCCGTCAGTGAAACGGTCGACCCCGTGAACCACGGAACGGACGTCATTGCGGAGTTTTACGAGGATCATCTGGATTTTACGCCGCTCGGCGACGTCATCTCTTCCGTGGTGACGCTCATCCAGGGACATCCGGATACGGATTTTTATTTTAAGCACAGTACGGAAGAGAACACTGTGGAGCTGGACACCAGGGAACTTCGCCAGGTCCTGGAGGGAGTTCCGCTCAACAGTTATGAAGTCATCAAGTGGATCGAGGACTACCTGAAGGAACAGTACAGCGGTCCGCATGAAGAAGAATAAATTCATATCATTTTCCAAGGAGGAGGAAGCATACATGAAATCTTTGGCAGAGCTTCAGGCAAT
>JAFRVD010000087.1 GCA_017441825.1 Lachnospiraceae bacterium | reverse complement strand
GGAGCCCGAGCCCGAACCTGATGCCGGCAGCTGGGAAGGGCCGTGAACCTGACCCGCTGCGACGAAGCACCCGTAAGCACATGATCGGTCGATAAACAGGGGGCAAGGAGACAGCAGATCGCGCAGGGAGGATTTTCTGCTCCCGAAGCGACTGCTGCGATGAAGCACCCGTAAGCATAGAAAAACCCGCGGCTTGATATGCCGCGGGTTTTTCTGTGGGCCGGTGTTATTCGCCGCCCTCCGCCCTGCCCTCGTTCTCACGGCGGAGCTTCCGGTTCTTTAAAAGGTCCTTCCCGCCGTCCAGGAGCCCGATGAGGGCTGAACGAAGCCTGAGCGGCAGCGTCTCCTCAGCGTCCGTCCGGGCGTTGTCCGTAAAGGCAGCGTCCTTGTACGGCCCGGAGACCTCCCAGAGCCGCCTGTCCATGCCCTCCCGGTCCAGCTCGTAATAGTGCAGGTACGAAAGGTTCGGGTTATAATACGGGTCCTCGTAGCTTACCAGGATCCCCCAGCGTGTCGAAAGAAGCGCGGACTCGCGTCCGAAGCGCAGGAACTTCTCCGGCGTGTTCTCGGAGCCGCGTGATTTGGATTCATAGTGGAACAGGCGGACGTCCGCATCGTAGACGATGAGATATCCGGCCTTCCGGATCTTCAGGCAGAAGTCCACGTCGTTGAACGCGACCTCCAGCTCTTCGTCAAGCCCGCCCACTTCTTCATAGACGGAACGGCGCACGAGCAGGCAGGCTGCGGTCGCGCAGGAAACGTCCTGAGTGGTCACGGACCGGCACATATAGCCGGCGTACCTGTCCGGCTTCCCCTTGAACGGATGGTCAGCAAGCCCTCCGCCGCCCACCAGGACGCCGGCGTGCTGCACTGTGCGGTCGTCATACAGAAGGCGTACGCCCACGGCGCCTATCTCCGGACGTTCCATATGTCCGAGCATGCGCTCAAACGCGTCCTCAGTGATGAATTCCGTGTCGTTGTTGAGAAGCAGGATGTACTCGCCGTGCGACTCCCGGAAGCCATAGTTATTGATCGCGGAGAAATTGAAGCCCTTGTCCCAGTAAATGACGCGGACCTCAGGCATTTCGGTCTTCAGGCGCTCATAGTACCGGAAGGTCTCCTCTTCCGTACTGTTGTTTTCGATCACGATGATCTCGAGCGCCTGATATGTACAGCGGTCCCGGAGGGATCTCAGGCACTTGTCGAGGTCGTCCGTATGGTCCTTGTTCGGGATCAGTACGGTCACAAGGGGCGTCTTTTTGAGCTCGTACTGTGTGTCGTACCAGCCTCCTACAGACGTCTCCTCGGTGTGCGCTTCGTACCCTTCCCTTTCCATGAAGCTTTCAATGGCCCGCTTCCCGGCGTCCGCCGCATAAGCCTTGTTCTGATGCCCGCCCGAAGTGGACGCGCCGGTGCTCCTCCAGTGGTAGAGAGGCTTCTGTACATGCGCAGCCTTCGCACCGAGGCTCAGGCATCTCAGGATAAAATCGTAGTCCTGCGCGCCGTTAAACGCGCTGTCCCACCCGCCGGCCTTCCGCGCGAGCTCCGTCCTGACGACCAGGAAGTGGCAGATATAGTTGTTTCGGAGAAGCAGGTCCGGATTGAAGTCCGGCTTGAAGTTCGGGTAGAAATAATAGTACGAGCGGTCGCGGATCTTGTCCTCGTCCGTATAGAGGAGGTCGGTCTCCGGCTCTTCGTTGAGCTTCTTCACGATCTCATAAAGCGCGTCGCGTTCGAGTGTGTCATCGTGGTCGAGCATCGCGATAAATTCGCCCGAAGCAAGCTCAAGCGCCGCGTTCGTATTCTCCGCGATCCCAAGGTTGTCCGGAAGGTCCTTGACGCGCACCCGCGGATCCATTTCGGCGTACATCCGGAGGATCCGTGCGTCTTCTTCGAAGGAAGGGTCCGCGTTCACGATCACGAGTTCGAAATTCTGATACGTCTGCGCGAGGACGGAGTCGATCATTTCCCGAAGGTAGCGGCCCGGCGTCCGATAAACGGGCACCAGGATGCTGATCAGGGGCTCGTTCTCAAAAACCGCCGATCTCTCCTCGGAGAGCTCATAAGGATGTGCGCGCATGACGTGGAAGAACCGCGCGTATTTCATATCGTTCGCATGGAAGAAATGGTTGATCACGCGGTCCGTTATATAGCGGTTTCGCTCGCGGAAATCGCGTACGGCATGCTTGGTGTTCCGTGCAAGGGTGATCGCGCCTCCCACCGGCGCAGAGATCGAATCCACGGCCACACCGTTCTCCATCTCGTTCGCGGTAATGGTAAAGATCTCATAGCCCTTGCAGGGGATCTCCAGAAAGAAGCCGAGGTTGCTCTTCATGGGGTCGTTGAACATGGCATACCCAACGTCCGGGCGGCAGCTCCACGTGGCACGGAAGGGCACTTCCTTCTTCCCGTGGTACACCCTGAGCTCGATCTCGCTGTCCGGATCGTTCCCTGCGGCCCAGCCGACCACATACAGCTTGTTTTTTCGTAAATAGGTGGAATCAGTTATAAAATCCAAAGGGATCCTCCCTGTCAGGCTTTTCTCTTATCTGCCTTCCGTGCGCGCCTTTCCTGTCTTCTCTTCCGCATCCGTCCGAAGAAGGAATGCGCCTTCCGGTACTCCGTTATGAGACCCGCGACCTCGATCCGCTTTCTGGCATGGTCGATCGCAAGATTTTCTGCCCTCATGTCGATGTACACGTAGACCCTGTCCTCCGGCGGGAAGGTGAAGCGGAAGCCGTAGTCCTCGCTTCTGTTCTCTACACCTAAGATGGCAGAGATCACGTCCGGCCTGGCTGTCATTTCCACGGGAATCGGGAGGACATTGTCCTCTTCATCAAGGAGCCTGACCGTAAGCCGGTCGCCCAGGTCCTCCGGCAAAGCCCATCCGTCGCATCTCACGACCTTTCCGTCAAAAACCAGTTCGTCAAGTAAATAGCGCATTCATACCTCTCAATCCGAAAACCAGGCGCGTTGTCCGCTGAACGCCCGGGAAAGCTTCACGGGAAGCAGCTGGAACTTGTTCCCCAGAAGGTCGGCCAGAAGCTCTGTGAGATACAGGAAAACGAGTCCCGGCACTTTATAAGGCCTGCCCGCTTTTGAAAGCATCCGGGCGGAAAAGAAAAGCTTCTTCGTGTACATGGCCGGACGGCTCATGAGGATCACCGGGTGCTTGTGCTTCTTCTTGTCCTTAAAGTAATACTTGTGATACAGTCCGAAGGTCTGGCTGTAGGCCTGCATCCCGGCAGCAAGATCGAAGGCGTTATGGAAAACAGCCTTCAAAGACGCGCTTTCCGGTTCCCGGACCGCGGTCTCTTCCGCTTCATAGAAGAGCGCCTTTTTCTCATAGAACACCTCTGCGGCAGTCATGGAGAACGGACTCACGAGCATTTCGAGCGGGAAGCCGCCGGAGCGTTCGAGCGCATCCCGCGTCACCATGACTGCGGAATCCCCGGTCACGAACTGCAGGAAGCCCTTCCGGAACAGGGTCTCCTCGGTCCGGAGCTCTGAAGTCTCCGGATTGTAAAACGCCTGGTAAGCGTCCCGGATCCTCACCGCGGGCTTCCCGGGCACCGTCCGGGAAAAAGCCATGCCTGCACCCTCGCGAACAGCCTCTGTGAGCTTTTCAATGAGGCCGGGAGATAAAGCGGTCACGTCCTCGTGAAGGAACAGGAGTGATTCTGAAGAGGACGCCCTGATCCCCAGCGTGAGGAGATACCCGGGAGCGTTCTCCCGAGCGCCGATGGCCACACACGGGATCCCGGTACCTTCGTCCCTTTCCTCCTGCCCGTCCTGCGCGGAAAAACCGCCCTTTCCCGCGTTTTCCATGGGAGCCCGGACAAGTATCAGCCTCTCAGGGGAAACCGTCTGTCCGGACAGGATTTGGGCGTAATACGAGGCCTTCTTTTCAGGCTTCGTTGAAATGATGATGACGTCAGTCAAGTGTCAGGCCTCCTTCAGGAAAGCTGTGTATGCTTTTCTGGCTTCATAAATATCTGATTTCGAGCAGATCTCCCACGGCGAATGCATGGAAAGCACCGCAACGCCGCTGTCGATCACTTCCATCCCGTACCGTGCGGAGATGTAGGCGATGGTCCCGCCGCCGCCCTGGTCGACCTTGCCGAGCTCTGCCGTCTGGAAGCGCACGTGGTTCCGGTCCATGATGTCCCGTACGCGGGCGATGTATTCCGCATTCGCGTCGTTCGAGCCGCTCTTTCCGCCGCGTCCGGTGAACTTGTTGAAGCACACGCCGTGTCCGAAATAAGCGCTGTTCTTGGACTCCATGACCGAGGGGTAGATGGGGTCGAACGCCGCGCTCACGTCTGAGGAAAGCATCCTCGAGCGGCTTAACGCCCTGCGGACGGCTATCGCTTCCGTAATGCCCATCGCGTTCAGGATCTCTGCAACAGTGTTTTCAAAGAAGAAGGACTGTGCGCCGGTCGCGCCTACAGACCCGATCTCCTCCTTGTCCGTAAGGAGGCACACGCCGGTACGCTTCACGTTTCCGGCCTCCGCAAGGCCCTTATAGGACGTGAACGCGCAGACACGGTCGTCCTGGCCGTAGCCCGTGACCATGCTTCTGTCGAGACCGAAGTCCCTGGCTTTGCCTGCCGGCACGATCTCGAGCTCCGCAGAGAGGAAATCGTCCTCGTCCACACCGTACGTATCCTTGAAATACTTCAGGATCTGCTCCTTCACCGCATCCTTTTCCGTTCCCGCAAGCGGACGGCTCCCCACAAGAAGGTTCAGGTCTTCGCCCTCGATCACGACGGGGGCGCCCTTCTTCATCTGGTCCGCGGACAGGTGGATCAGAAGGTCCGTGATGCCAAGGACCGGATCGTCTTCGGCATCGCCGATCTCAACGTCCACCACCGTGCCGTCCTTCTTCACGATCACGCCGTAGATGGCCATGGGCAGCGTCACCCACTGGTACTTCTTGATGCCGCCGTAATAGTGCGTGTCCAGATAAGCAAATTCCTTATCTTCGTAAAGCGGGACCTGCTTTACGTCAAGGCGCGGGGAATCGATGTGCGCGCCAAGGATATTCATGCCGTCCGTGAGAGGCTCCGTGCCGATCGTAAACAGCGCCATCGTCTTCTTCATGTGTACGGCGTAAAGCCTGTCTCCCGCTTTAATTCCCGAGCCTTCCGCGATCACGTCAGAAAGGTTCCTGAAGCCGTCCTTTTCCGCAAGGCGGACAAGCTCGGACACGCATCTCCTTTCGGTCTTTGCCGCAGTGATGAAATCCTTGTATTCCGCGGAGAGCTTCTCGAGCTCCTTTAAATCCTTTGCCTTATACTCTTCCCAGGCGTTCTTCTTTTCCATGTTCAGATCTCCCTTGTTTCGTATCTCAGCCACCATCTTTCCGCTTCCGGAAGATGGGGCGCCAATGTATCGTACACCATCCGGTGATAATCGTTCAGCCAGCGCTTTTCAGTATCCGAGAGGAGCGTCAGGTCAACCCCTGAAAGGTCGAACGGACAGTACGTCACGGTCTCGAAGCTCATGAACCGTCCGTACTCATTCGTTTCGTCCACCCTCGTGATCAGCTCGTTTTCGTGGCGGATGCCGAACCTGCCTTCAAAATACACGCCGGGCTCGTCTGTTGTGACCATGCCCTCTTCGAGCACGGCGCTGTCGTTCCGCTCCGCCACCTTTTTATACCGGAAGCCGTTCGGCCCTTCATGGACGTTCAGGAGGTACCCGATGCCGTGTCCGGTCCCGCAGCGGTAATCGACGCCCTGGTCCCACAGAGGTCCCCGCGCAAGGATGTCGAGGTTCAGTCCGGAAAGGCCGTAAAGGAATTTCGCGTTTGCGAGCCTCAGATTTGACTTGAGCGCCAGAGTGAACCAGCGCTTCATGACGTCCGTAAGAGGCCCCATGACGACGGTCCTCGTGATGTCGGTAGAGCCCTCGAGGTAATGTCCTCCGGAATCCACAAGGAGGAAGCCCTCCGGCAGCACTCTGGCGCAGGAATCCGGTTCGGCCTTGTAATGCATCATGGCGGCGTTCTCTCCGTACGCGCAGATGGTCGAAAAGCTCGGCCCTAAATACCCTTCGCCTTCCTTCCGGAATGCCGCAAGCCTGTCGGACACAGTGATCTCCGTAAGGCTTTCCCCGCGCGATACGGCGTTCTTCAGCCAGTACAGCCAGCGGACCATGGCGATCCCGTCCTTCACGTGGGCGTTCCGGATATTCCGGAGCTCCGTCTCGTTTTTCACCGCCTTCATGAGGAAGGAGGGATTCGGAGAATCGATGATCCTTGCGTGCTTCCTGAGCGTACTGAAGATCCGGTAATTCACCGAAGCTGAATTGAGGAGCACGCCCCCAACAGGCTTTTCCGAAAGCAGCTCCAGCATGCCGTAGAAATCCTCATAAGGTGCAAGCCGGACGCCGTTCTTCAAAAGGTATTCCCGCACCTCTTCACTTAACGATCCAAGGTGCGTATAGAGGATGCAGCCGCGGAGCGTCAAGAGCAGGTAGGACAGGAAGACCGGGCAGTTCGGGACGTCTCCGCCGCGGAGGTTAAGGAGCCACGCGATGTCGTCTAAAGACGTCAGGATATGGACAGAAGCGCCCCGGCTTTCCATCTCCTTCCGGACGCGTGAAAGCTTATCGGACGCAGATTCTCCCGCGTACTTTTCCGGAAGGATCCAGACAGGCTCGCAGGGGAGCGCCGGGCGGTCCTCCCAGAGGCCCTCCATGAGGTCTTCGTCACAGATAAGCGTCCCGTGGTGCTTATTTACGATCCGTTCGAGCTCGAGGCCCCAGGCCGCGTCCACCGTGCGCCCGTCGAAGCCGACCGTGCCGCCTTCCGTGAGGCGGGAATCCACGAATTCATTGACGGTCGGGACGCCTTCGGTTCCCATGGGAAACAGCCGGAAGCCGGACCCTTCGATCTCGCGCCGTGCCTGTATGAAATACCGGCCGTCGGTCCAGAGGCCCGCTTCTCCGAGAGTGGCCGCGGCAACGCCCGCGGAGCCTGTGAACCCCGTGAGCCAGGCGCGCGATTTGAAGTAGCCGCTTACGTATTCAGAGCCGTGATAGTCCGCCGTCGGGACGATCGCGATATCGATCCCGCGGTCCATCATCCGGCCGCGCAGTTTAAGAAGCCGCGTAAATTCCATGCGCCTCTCCTTTCAGGACTGCCGGGGGAACCGCCCCCGTACGTCCGTATCCGTGCCGTGTTATGCAAGAGGAGACTCCTCTTTACAAAGAAGTCTCCCTCGTACGATCAAAAGTTCCTGTTAATTTCCTTCAAAGAAAGCACATAACCCGGACAGGGCGTCGTCCTCGTCCGCACCGTCCGCTTCCACCGTGATGCTGTCTCCGGAAACAAGGCCGAGAGTCATCATGCCCATCAGGCTTTTCGCATTCATCCTCCGCGAGCCGTCCGTAAGATAAACGGACGCCCTGAACTGGCTGGCCCTCTGGACACAGAGCGCAACGCTCATTGCGTCCATGCCCTGCTCCCGTAATACCTGAACCTCCTTTGTTTTCATAATTTCTCCTCCTCTGCGATCTCGTGGATCCTGCGCATTCTGTGATTCACGCCGGACTTGCCGACCGGCGGATCAAACCGTTCCCCAAGCTCCTTCAGACTGACATCCGGATACTGAAGGCGCGCGTACGCGGCCTCCCGCAAAGGACCCGGAAGTGCTTCCAGCCCGAAGAGACGATCTATCTTCTCTATGTCACGAAGCTCCTTAAGACCTGCGGTCACCGTCTTCCCAAGGTTTGCCGTTTCGCAGTTCACGCTCCGGTTCACGTTGTTTCTGACGTCCTTCATGACACGTGTGTTTTCAAAATTCAGGAGAGAGACGTTCGCCTGGATCAGCCCCAGAAAATCCACGATCTGATTGCCCTCTTTTAAATATACCACAGACCGCCCTTTTCGTTCAACTGTTTTTGCGTTCAGGCCGAACGTTGCCATCACGTCGCAGATCTCCCGCGCGAATTCCGCATTTTCCGCGACCAGCTCAAGGTGGTAGATCTTCTCCGGGTCGCTTAAGGACCCCGCGGAAAGAAAGACACCCCGGAGGAACGCTTTCCTGCAGCACTCGCTCTGGAGGAGGTTCCTGTCCGCGGAAGTCACGGACATGTCCATCCGCTTCACCGCGTCCTCCAGCTTCAGCGCCCGGATCATTTTGCCGGCACCCGCCGCATCCGCGAGCGTAATAGTATAAAGGTGTCCCCGGTGGATCTGGTTCCGGTCCTTCACGGACACGCGCGACGATGTCCCGAACAGCTTCTTAATGAGTGAAAACGACGCCTTTGCGACCAGGACGTTCTCCGTCCGGATCCCGATCATGGTCCTGCCCTCCTCCGGGTAGAAAAAGCCTGACGTCGTGAAAACAGCCGCAAGCTCCGCCAATGCGCAGTGGCGGGCTTCCGGGATGATCTTCGCTGTTTCTTCCTTGACGCGCTGTGAAAACGACATGCTCTCTTCCTTTATCGCAAGAGACTTCAGGTTTTGTATAAGACCTCAGTCCTCCCCCGGATCACCCGAAATCTCCGGGCCTTCCGGATCCGTATTCTCCGGATCCCCGCCCTCCGGGAATTCTCCCAGGAAACGGACTTCCGGTGTGAGGACTACGTTAAACTTCCGGAAGACCTCCTGCTGCACATATTTTATGACCTTCATGATCTCCGAAGCCGTCGCCCCGCCGTAATTTACGACAAAGCCCGCGTGCTTCTCCGAAATGCCGGCCTGCCCGAAGCGGTACCCCTTAAGCCCCGCGTCCTCGATGAGCTTCCCAGCGAAATACCCTTCGGGGCGCTTGAAGGTAGAGCCCGCGCTCGCAAGCTCAAGCGGCTGCTTCTCACGTCTCCGCCCGTTGAGGTCGTCCATGAGGGCCCGGATCAGAGCAGGGTCTCCCGGGGTAAGCCTGAACGAGGCCTGAAGCACGATGCCGTGCACCTCCTCGATCACCGAGTGCCGGTAGGACAGGTCAAGGTCATCCTTTGAAAACGTCCGGATCTCTCCCCCGGGAAGCAGGACATCCGCGGATTCGATACAGTCCCGGATCTCCCGGCCGTACGCGCCTGCGTTCATCCGGACGGCGCCGCCCACGGTGCCGGGGATGCCCGACGCGAATTCAAGGCCGGAAAGAGAAGCGCTCGCGGCTTCATCGGCGGCCTTCGAAAGGAGCGCGCCGGCGCCTGCCGTAAGATTCGTCCCCGAAACGGAAACACCGGAAAAATGTTTTCTGAGGGAAATCACGACACCGCTGAACCCTGAGTCGCTCACAAGGAGGTCCGACCCGCGCCCGATCACGAAATACGGGACGCCGCGTTCTTCAAGGAACGCTGTGACTGCCCGAAGCTCCTCCGTATTTTCCGGAGAAACGAGCGCCGCGCACGGTCCGCCCGCGCGGAACGTCGTGTATTCGGAAAGCGGCGCGCCTTCGAGGATATTGTCAGGCGACGTGAATTTCTCAAGATCAGTAGATAAACTCATCAATGTCCTCGTCCTCATCCCTCGGATGCTTCATATTTTCCTGCACGCGGTTGTAGAACTCCACCGCGGCGTTATAGCCCATTTTCTTCTGGCGGTGGTTGACCGCGGCCGCCTCCACTATGATCGCGAGGTTCCTGCCCGGCCGCACCGGGAGGTGATGGCACACCACCTTCTTGCCCAGGTATTCGATGTACTGATCCTCCATGCCCATGCGGTCGAACTGAGTGTCCTTGTTCCAGTCCGTAAGCTTGATCACGAGGTCGATCGTCTGTGTATTCATGACGGACTCTATGCCGAACAGGGTCTTCACGTCGATGATGCCGATGCCCCGAAGCTCAATGAAATGACGCGTGAGCTCCGGTGCGGACCCGACCAGCGTGTCGTCCGAGACGCGGCGGATCTCGACCACGTCGTCGGAAACCAGGCGGTGGCCGCGCTTGATGAGTTCGATGGCCGCTTCAGATTTGCCGATGCCGCTCTCTCCCGTAATCAGCACGCCTTCGCCGTACACGTCCACCAATACGCCGTGGATCGAGATCATAGGCGCAAGCTGCACGTGGAGCCAGCGGATGATCTCCGCTTCCAGGAGGTTCGTGGGAAGCGCGGACACTAAGATGGGCACTCCCTGCGCCTGCGCGAGGGTGATAAAGACGTCGTCCGGCATCTGGTTCCTTGCAAAGATCACGCAGGGCACGTTGTACGCGAGAAGTTCCCGGTACACCTGCTCCTTCCGCTCCTTTTCCATCTGCAGAATGTAGTTGTATTCAACAAGTCCGATGATCTGGACGCGCAGCGGGTCGAAATAGTCCCAGAAGCCGGTCAGCTGCAGCGCCGTCCGGTTGATATCCGGGATCAGGATCTTTCTCTTTTCAAGATCCAGCCCTTCCGTCACGTTCCGAAGCTCCATTTTTCTCGCCAGCGTACTGACTTTAACAAATGCCATGAGTACCTCCGATCTTTCAGGTCTCTTCTTTACTCCCGGGGCGTTTTTTCCATCTTTTTCAGCATATCCCGGAGTATGCTGAGCGTCTTCTGCCTGTTGCGTTCCGCGTTTCCTTCCCTGAGATCCCGGTCCGGGACAGCGGAAGGGGCGCCTGTCCCGAAGCGGGACTCAAATTCATCGTCAAGATAGTACGTCACGGAAAGTCCGCCGGGGACGTGCTCGGTACGGCTCCTTGTAAACGGGAGGATCTGTACCCGGGCGGGCTTCCCGCCCCCGTAGGTTACGATATCTTCCGCAAGTGCCGTAAGGACGCTCTCCGCATCCGGGATCCCCGTAAGGAGCAGATTTTCCGCGTAGAGATCCGTCTCCTCCTGATCCTTTCTTGAAAGATACAGAAGGCCTTCCGCAAAAAGGAGCAGGAGCGAGATGCCGTCGGCGGCCTCGTTCCGAAGGTACGGCCAGAGCCTTCCCCGGATCCTGGCCCGCGGGATCGAAAGCCTCGGGTCCGCCCCGGTAAAGACCATGAGTTCAACAAGCTCCCGGAGGTCCGCACGGAATGTTTCCATCCGGGCTTCGTCGTCCTGTATTTCGGGAGAAAGAGTGAGCCCGCGGATCACGTGCAGCCCGTTTTCAAGGACGAGGTCGTCGTTCGGAAACGAGACGAGCCCTGACGCGATATAAGTCCTGATAAGCTCTTCTCCGCGGCTCTCAAAGGAAGTATTTGTCTCTCTTCGTTTCATTCGTCTCCCTTCCGGAGCTCATTGAGATATTTCCGGTCCGCCTTTGTGAGCTCGGCCTTAAGAAGAAGCTCGGGCCGCCGCTCGTACGTGCGTTTTATGCTTTCGCGTTTCCGCCATAGGTCCACGTTCTCGTGGTGCCCGGAAAGGAGCACCTCGGGGACGCGATGCCCCATGAATTCCTCAGGGCGCGTGTACTGCGGGTACTCAAGGAGGCCGTTATAGAAGCTCTCTTCTTCCGCGCTGTTTTCAGAAAGGACGCCGGGGATCATCCTGGATACAGCGTCGATTAGCAGCATGGCCGGAAGCTCGCCGCCCGTCACCACGAAGTCCCCGATGGACACTTCGTCCGTAACGATCATCTCAAGCACCCGTTCATCGATGCCCTCGTAGTGCCCACAGAGGATCACAAGTTCTTCTTCCAGCGCGTACCGCTTCGCGTCCTCCTGGTCGAACCGCTTTCCGGCGGGCGTCATGAAAATGACGCGGGGCTTTTTCTCCATCCCGTCCGTAATGGCCCTATAGCAGTCGTACACAGGCTCCGCCTTCATGAGCATGCCTGCGCCGCCGCCGTACGGGTAATCGTCCACGTGCCTGTGCTTATCCTTTGAATAGTCCCGGATGTTCCACGGGCGGACGTCCACAAGTGCCTTTTCCTTTGCGCGGCCTAAGATGCTCGACTCCGCGCAGGCCGTGACAAGCTCCGGGAACAGGGTCATGACGTGAAAGATCATAGATCCTCCAGTCCCGGAAGAAGCTCGACCGTCATCCGGCGGGCGGAGACGTCCACCGCCTTCACCACGTCCGGGATCATGGGTATGAGCACGGTGCCGCCGTCCTCCTTCGTGATCTCATAGACGTCGTTCGCACCGGACGTCTTGAGTACGTCCGTGAGCGTCCCGAAGCGGGTTCCGTCCGAAAGGTACACGTCCATATCCAAAAGGTCCCCTATGAAGTATTCGTTTTCCCGAAGCGGCGCGGACTGGGAGCGGCGGATCAAGAGGTCCGCGTTCCTGTACTGCTCCGCCTCATCCATCGTATGGATGCCGGAAAGTTTCAGGATCACCATGTTCTTAAAGTATTTGACGTTCTCCACGTCCATCGGAAAAGAGCCTCGCGGCGTTTCTGCCACCAGGCTTCCGATCTGTTTGAAACGGTCCGGATCATCTGTTGTCGGATAGACTTTGACCTCGCCTCTTACTCCGTGAGGAGAAGTCACGACGCCTATCCTGAGCATCTCTTCCATACCTTGTCCTTTGCCTCGGACTACACGACAGGGGAGACCGTCCGGCCTCCCCTTGTCCGGTCCATCCCGGTATTACTCGATATCCACCATGACGTGGATATTTTTGCGGATACCGGCCGCCTTTACGACGGAACGGATCGCATTTGCGACTCTGCCCTGTTTGCCGATCACCTTGCCGATGTCCTGCGGAGCCACTTTGAGCGTTACGAGAACACCCTTCGAGCTCTGCTCTTCCGTTACGACGACCTCGTCAGGAGAATCTACCAGTGCTTTGGCGATCGTCTCAACTAAATCCTTCATTCATACCTCCTTGACGATGGGCGGGGCCGTTACTTTTCAATGCCGGCATTCTTAAGAAGTCTCGCTACGGTCTCTGTGGGCTGTGCACCGGCCTTGAGCCACTTCTGCGCCGCCTCAACGTCAAGCTTTACCGCTGCCGGTTCCTGGTTCGGATCATAAGAGCCGATCTCTTCGATGAACCTGCCGTCTCTCGGGGATCTGGAATCCGCAACGATCACACGGTAATAAGGAGCCTTCTTCTTGCCCATTCTCTTTAATCTTAACTTAACTGCCATTTCTTTTACCCTCCAAAAAATATAGATAAATATGTGGTATGCGTTTTTCACGCATGAATACCCCTGATTCAGAACGGCAGGCGGAACCTGCTGCCCTTTTTCCCGAACATGCCGGTCATCTGCTTCATCATCTTCCGGCTCTGCTCGAACTGCTTGACGATCCTGTTGACCTCGTCAACGGAAAGCCCCGCGCCTGCCGCGATCCGCCGTTTCCTCTGAATGTTCACGGCGTCCGGATGCGACCGCTCATACGGCGTCATGGAGTAGATCATCGCTTCGATCTTCCCGAGCTGCTTTTCACCGGCGTCCATGTCCACGTTCTTTAAGTTCTTCGTGTTCATGCCGCCTATGTTCAGTCCCGGAAGCATCGAAAGAATGCTCGAAAGGCCGCCCATGTTCTTCATCTGCTGCATCTGCATGAGATAATCGTTGTAATCGAACTGGCCCTTCTTCATCTTCTTTCCGAGCCGGTCCGCGTCCTCATCGGAGACGTTTGCCGCCACCTTGTCAATGAGGCTCAGCACGTCGCCCATTCCGAGGATCCTGGACGCCATGCGGTCCGGATAGAACTGTTCGAGGTCCTCGAGCTTTTCGCCGACGCCCGAGAACAGGATGGGCTTCCCGGTCACGGCACGGATGGACAGCGCCGCGCCGCCTCTCGTGTCGCCGTCGAGCTTCGTCAGGATCACGCCGTCCACGTCCACCGCCTCGTCAAAGGCACTGGCCGCGTTCACGGCGTCCTGGCCGGTCATGGCGTCCACTACGAGGATGGTGTCGTCCACCTGTACATTCGCCTTGATCTCCTGGAGCTCCTCCATCATTTCATCGTCCACATGAAGGCGTCCTGCGGTATCCAGGATCAGGACGTTCGCGGTCTCTTCCTTCGCGTGGTTCACGGCGGCCTTCGCGATGTCTACCGGGCTGTGGCGGTCTCCCATGGAGAAGACCGGGATCCCGGCCTTTGCGCCGTTGATCTCGAGCTGTTTGATAGCGGCCGGGCGGTAGACGTCCAGCGCAGCAAGCATCGGGCGCTTGCCCATGCTTTTCAGTTTCAGTGCAAGCTTGGCTGCCATGGTCGTCTTACCGGCACCCTGGAGACCCGTCAGCATGATGACGGTCAGGTCGTTGCCGGGGTTCAGCTTCAGTTCGCCTGCGGTATCACCCATAAGATGGATCATCTCTTCATTGACGATCTTGATGACCATCTGCCCGGGATTCAGGCCGTTCATGACGTCCTGGCCTACCGCGCGCTCCGTTACGGTGTTGATAAACTGCTTTACAACACGGAAATTGACGTCCGCTTCCAGAAGCGCCATCCGGACCTCGCGCATGGCTGTCCTGACGTCGGCTTCGGTAAGGGACCCCTTTCCTTTCAGATTCTTGAATATTTCCTGCAGCTTGTCAGAAAGATTCTCAAATGCCATTAATCCATCTCCTGCATGATCTTCTGTGTCATATCGATAAGTTCAGTCCTGCTCGCTTCATCCATCCCGGTCTCTTCAAGCTTTTTCAGAAGAAGGGCCAGCCTTCTCCGGATGGATTCGCCCTGGTGGAGCAGGTGGAGCTTTCCCTCATAGGCCTCCATGGCCTGGTCGCATCTCCTGATCATGTCATGGACTCCCTGCCGGGAGATCCCGTACTCCGCCGCCGCTTCGGAAAGCGACATGTCGTTAAAGACGACCTCCTCATAGATCTCCCTCTGGTGGTCTGTGAGAAGCTCCCCGTAATAATCATATAGCAGCGTTTTCTCGACGATTCTTTCCATAGGCGTTCACCATCGGGTATATTACACTAAAGAGAAGAGCCTGTCAAGTATTTTTTCTTGACAGGCTCCTTTATGCTTATTTTCAGCTTTCCTTCGGCTTCTGCCACGACATGAAGTCGCATTCGGGCGCCTTTTCGCAGGCGTAGTACCTGCGGCCCTTCCGGGTCCTCCGGATCACGAGCTCCGCCCCGCACTTCGGGCACTTCACGCCGGCCTTTTCGAGGAACTGCTTCGTATTGCGGCACTCCGGGAAGCCGGGGCACGCAAGGAATTTGCCGTGCTGGCCGTATTTGATCACCATGGTCCTGCCGCACAGTTCGCAGATCTCATCGGACTTTTCGTCCTCGACCTTGACGTGCTCGAGCTCCTTTTCAGCCTTCTCAAGCTCCGCCCTGAAGCCCGGGTAGAACTCCCTGAGCACCTCGTGCCAGTCCTTTTTCCCTGCGGCGATCTCATCGAGTTTCTTCTCCATCTGGGCGGTGAAGGACAGGTCCACGATATCCGGGAAGGACGTCTTCATGAGGTTGTTCACAACGTCGCCGAGCTCCGTCACGAAGATATTGCGTCCTTCCTTCGTGATGTAGTGCTTGCCGAGGATGTTCGTTATGGTAGGCGCATAGGTGGACGGGCGGCCGAGCCCGTTTTCCTCCATCGCGCGGACTAACGTCGCTTCTGTATAGTGAGGCGGCGGCTGAGTGAAATGCTGCTCCTCTTCGGAGCCCTCGCACATGAGCCTGTCGCCCTTTTCGAGCTTCAGGATCCGGGGATCCCCTGAGCTCTTCTCTTCGTCCGTATCGTAGACTGTGAGGAAGCCGGGGCTTAAGAGCCTGGATGCCGCCGACGTAAACAGGAGCTCCCCGCATTCAAAGCGCGCGTTCGCGTTCTCATAGACTGCGGGCTTCATGCGGCTCGCGACGAACCGCCTGAAGATGAGCTGGTACAGCCGGAACAGGTCTCTCGAAAGGTCCTGCCGGAGCATCTCGGGAGTCAGGAACACGTCTGTCGGGCGGATAGCCTCATGCGCGTCCTGGATATTCGTGCCGCCCTTCTTATACGCGCCGCTGCCCACCTGCTTTTCACCGTAGGTTTCGGCAATATAGCGCTTGCAGGCCGCATCCGCTTCCTGCGCGATCCGGACAGAATCCGTACGAAGGTACGTAATGAGGCCGATGGTACCGCGCCCCTTCACCTGCACGCCTTCATAAAGCTCCTGCGCAAGCCGCATCGTCTTCTGGGTGGAGAAATTCAGCTTGGAGCTCGCTTCCTGCTGCAGTGTGGAAGTGGTGAACGGATGGAACGGGTATTTCATGCGGTTCTGGACCGTAAGCTCCGCGAGCTCGAATTCCTTCCCGATGAAGGCTTCCTTAAGCGCATCCACTTCTTCCTTCGAATGCGGCGTCTCCTTCTTTCCGTCCCTGCCGTAGTAATCCGCGAGGAACGGCTTTTCATCGCTGCCGGAACGAAGGGCTGCCTTTAACGACCAGTATTCCTGCGGCACAAAAGCGGAGATCTCATCCTCCCGGTCGCAGATCATCCTGAGCACAGCAGACTGCACGCGGCCCGCGGAAAGCTTTGACTTTACCTTCTTCCAGAGGATCGGGCTGATCTGGTAGCCCACCACGCGGTCTAAGACCCTTCGCGCCTGCTGCGCGTCCACCAGGTCCTCGTTGATCTCCTGGGGCTTCTTCAGCGCTTCCTTCACTGCGTTCTTTGTGATCTCATTGAAGGTGATCCGCGACACGGTCTTCCCCTTCATGTCGAAGGCGTTCATGATGTGCCAGGAGATCGCCTCTCCTTCACGGTCAGGGTCAGTCGCGAGATAGATCTTGTCCGCCTTCTTTACTTCCTTCCGGATGGCGGAAAGGACGTCGCTTTTTCCCCGGATCGTAATGTATTTCGGCGTAAAGTCGTTGTCAACGTCTACGCCCAGCTGACTTTTCGGGAGGTCACGGATGTGTCCCTGGGACGCGACGATGTCATAGCCGCTCCCGAGAAACTTCTTGATGGTGTGAACCTTCGTCGGTGACTCCACGATGATCAGTTTATCTGCCATTTCTGCTCCATTCCAAAAGCCGCCGGAATGCGGCTTCTCTGTCGTATAAAGTATGCCTTATGTGCCGGGGAAGCCTCCCCGGTACAGAAATTTACGCGTATTTCAGGATCCTCGTAAGACGGATCATGTAGAAAATGAAGGACAGGATCATCACGCCGAGGCAGGTGAAGATGCTGACGTCCGAGACCTTTGCCGGAATGTTGATCCAGAGAAGGTGCATGATCATCATGAGGAACAGAAGGACCGTGTTCAGCTTTCCGTGCCAGGCGGCTCCGCGGATCACTCCTTTCTTCTTGAGGACTATGAGGCTTACGATGCCGGTGGTCAGCTCCTTTAGGAAGATCCAGATGATCGGGAAGATCATATGTGGGTACCGGGTGACCAGGCACAGCATGACCGCAAGCTGCGTCAGCTTGTCGGCAATAGGGTCGATCACCTTCCCTGCCGCGCTCACGAGATGGAAGCGCCGGGCGATGAAGCCGTCGGCGAGGTCCGTCAGTGCGGATACGATCACGAGGACCGCCGTAAGGACGTAATCTCCCCTCGCAATATAATAATACATAAACACAGGGATCAGAAAGATCCGGATGATGGACAGGATATTCGGGAGAGTAAAGAACTCATCCGTGTCCACCGGCTGCCTGTCATCCTCTACCACTGTCTCTTCCCTGTGCATGAGTTCGTCCATAATACCAAATACTCCTGCTCAAACTGCTGCTTTCAAACTTCCTGTCTTTTTATTTTATGATTTACCGTCTCTGTCTGACAATCTCGTACGCGAGGATCCCTGCCGCAACGGACGCGTTCAGGGAGTCGATCTCCCCCTTCATCGGGATCGAAGCCACCATGTCGCACTTTTCGCGGACAAGCCGGGAGACGCCGTTCCCCTCGCTTCCGACAACGAGGCCGATGGGCCCCTTGAGATCGAGGTCATACATGACGGTGCCGCCCATGTCCGCGCATACGAACCAGAGCCCTTCTGACTTAAGGTCCTCGATGGTCTTCGCGAGGTTCGTGACCCGCGCGACCTTCGTAAAATTCAGCGCGCCGGCGGACGTCTTCGCAACGGTCGCGGTGAGGCCTACGGCCCTGTTCTTCGGGATGATCACCCCGTGCGCGCCTGAAAGGTTCGCAGTCCGGATGATGGCCCCGAGATTATGCGGATCCTCGATCCCGTCCAAGAGGATCAGGAACGGAGGCTCGCCCTTCTCACGGGCCGCAGCGAGGAGGTCATCCACCTCCGCGTATTCATAGGCTGAAACGCGTGCGATCACGCCCTGATGGTTACCCGTCCCGGACAGCCGGTCGAGCCGCGTCTTATCCGCGTATTCCACGCGGACGCTGCGCTTGCCGGCCTCCCGGACGATGGTATTCACTGGCCCGTCGTGAAGCCCCTTCTGGACCGTCAGGCTTTCAAAATCATGCCCGGCCCGAAGCGCCTCAAGGACTGCGTTCCGCCCTTCTATCAGTAATTCGTTCATACTGCTCCTTGTGTCTTCGAAGAGAATAAAGACCTGCCCCGAAGCTTCACGAAGGCTCTTCTCCGTTCCCGTCCAGGAAGTCAAAAGCTTTTTTCAGAAGCTCCGTGAGCCGCGCGTACCGTTCCGTCAGGTACAGATAGCCGATCACGGCCTCCAGCCCCGTCGCTTCGTGGTATTCCGTCATCGAGGCGTTTTTCGCCTTGGTATACACGGTCGCGTTCCGGCCCCGCCGGTAGACTGCCGCTTCCTCCTCCGTGAATTCCGGAAGCAGGAAATGCGCGGCTCTCGCCTGCGCGGGCGCCTTTGCGCGTTCATTGCATTCCCGCGAAAGCTTCTCGACCTGCCTGTCCCCCATGGATACAGTGACCGTCCGGTTCACGAGCTCGTAAATGTTGTCGCCGATGTATGCGAGCGTAAGCGGGCCGTACTGCGTGTAGTCGCGGCAGGGGATCTCAAAGGCCTTTTTGATCTCCAGGATCAGATCTTCTCCCATACCGTGCCTTCCCGGGTGTCCCGGATCTGTATGCCCTTCGCAAGAAGCTCCTCACGGATCCGGTCCGCCTCGGCAAAGTTCTTCTCTTTCTTTGCGGCCTTCCGGAGCGCGATCTGTTCTTCCACGTACGCTGCAAGCGCTTCGTCCTCTTCGCTCTTTTCAGCCTCTTCGGGCGCATCAAGGAGCCCTAAGCTCAGGACTTCCTCAAAGCTTCTCACAAGCGCGAGCTTTGTCGCGTCGTTCGTGTCCGCCTTCAGGACGTCGTAAAGGACGGTGATGGCCATCGACGTGTTGATGTCGTTGCCGAGCGCGTCCAGGAAGCGTGCCTTGTATTCGTCGAAGACGGCCTGGTCCGCGTCGCCTTCTGCGGAAAGAAGCTGGAGCGTACGCTTTTTCAGCTTGTCATAGGCGTTCCCCGCGTTATCGAGAAGCTCAAACGTGAATTCCAACGGCTTCCTGTAGTGGGACTGCAGGCAGAAGAACCTGTAGGCAAGCGGGTCGTAGCCCTTCTCCTCCAGAGTGGATACCGTCAGGATATCGCCCTTGGATTTGCTCATCTTGCCGTTCCGGTCGTTCAGGTGATGGACGTGGAACCAGTAATTGCACCATTTGTGGCCTAAGTAGGCTTCGCTCTGCGCGATCTCGTTCGTGTGGTGCGGGAACATGTTGTCCACGCCGCCGCAGTGGATGTCCATGTATTCGCCGAGGTGCTTCATGGAGATGCAGGAGCACTCGATGTGCCAGCCCGGGTAGCCTTCGCCCCACGGGGAATCCCACTTGAGGGCCTGGTCCTCGAATTTGGACTTCGTGAACCACAGGACGAAGTCGTTCCGGTTCTTCTTGTTCGGGTCCTCGGTGACGTCGTCGCGGGCACCTAAGAGCTGCTCCTCTTCGTTCTGGTTGCCGAAGACGAAGTATTCGTCGAGCTTCGAAGTGTCAAAATAGACGTTCTCGCCCGCGCGGTACGCGTAGCCCTTCTCGAGAAGGACCTCGACCATGTGGATAAACTCCGGGATGCAGTTCGTGGCGGGCTCCACCACGTCCGGACGCTTGATGTTGAGCTTTTCGCAGTCGTCAAAGAAGCACTTCGTGTAGAACTCCGCGATCTCCATGATGGTCTTGTGCTCGCGCTTCGCGCCTGCCACCATCTTGTCTTCCCCGGTGTCCGCATCGCTCGACAGATGGCCGACGTCCGTGATGTTCATGACGCGCTTTACGTCATAGCCTGCATAGCGGAGGCTCTTTTCGAGGACGTCTTCGCAGATGTAGCTTCTTAAGTTTCCGATATGCGCAAAATGGTAGACGGTGGGGCCGCACGTGTACATGCGGACCTTGCCTTCTTCATTCGGGATAAATTCTTCTACTTTTCTCGTCAGTGTATTGTAAAGCTTCATAACTGCTCCTTTTTCTGTATGTCCGTAAGCTCTTTTTCCATCTCGGAAAGCCTGGCCTTGAGTGTGTCGATCTCGTTCTGGACGATATCGGGCAGGGTGATCTGGTCGAGGTCGGCGGAGGGAACGCGTTCATTGTCGCGCCGGACGACGTGTCCGGGGATGCCAACCACTGTGGAGTTCGGGGGCACGTCGTGGATCACAACGGACCCCGCGCCGATCTTCGAATTGTCCCCGACGGTAATGGAGCCTAAGACCTTCGCACCTGTAGAGATCATCACGTTGTTCCCAATGGTCGGGTGGCGTTTCCCGTGCTCCTTGCCGGTACCGCCCAGGGTCACTCCCTGGTAGAGCGTCACGTTGTCCCCGATGATGGTGGTCTCGCCGATCACGACGCCGAACCCGTGGTCTATAAAGAAGCCTTTTCCGATCTGCGCGCCCGGATGGATCTCAATGCCGGTCTTATGCGCGGCCTTCTGTGAAAGCTTCCTGGCCGCCACGAATTTGCCCTTTAAGTAAAGGCGGTGGCTCCGCCTGTAATACCAAAGCGCCTTGAAAGAAGGATACAGGAAAACCTCCCAGTCGCTCTTCATGGCGGGGTCCCGGTCCCTGATCACTTCGATCTGTTCTTTTGTATATTGAATGAATTCTATCATAGCTCCTCCAGGAGACAGAGAGCCATGGCAGCCGCGCCGCTCCCGTCCCCGGTAAAGCCGAGGCCCTCTTCCGTGGTGGCCTTCACACTCACGGCAGATTCCGGGATCTCAAGCGCATCAGCGATATTCCGGACGATCTCGTCATGGTACGGCCGGAGCTTCGGCTGCTCAAGGATCACTGTCGAATCGATATTGACGATACGGTACCCGGCCTTCTCAAGAAGGCCGCGCGTACATCGGAGGAGCATAATGCTGGAACAGCCTTCGTACGCGGGATCCGTGTCCGGAAAATGGAGGCCGATGTCCCCTAGCGCTGCCGCGCCAAGAAGCGCGTCCATCACGGCGTGCGTGAGGACGTCCGCGTCGGAGTGTCCGAGAAGCCCTTTCTCAAAGGGGATCTCCACTCCGCCCAGGATGAGTTTTCTTCCCGGCACGAGCCGGTGTACGTCATAACCTGTACCGATCCGCATGTCCCTTTCCTTTCAGCGGGCGCCTGTCCGCGCGGCTGTGTACCCCGCGCTCACACTTACCCACAATAAAACGACCATATCATAACAAAAAAAGGGGGCGAATTCAACCCCCTTTTCAATATGACGTTAACGCCCCTCGGCTCGCCTCTCATCCGGCGCCTCGGCCAGGTCCTTCAGCACCTCCCCGGCCATGATGAGCCCCATGACCGACGGAACGAACGAGACGGAGCCCGGAGCACGTTTACGGACGTCCTCCGCCTCCTCCGAAGCCTCCCGGACCGGTACCTGCGGCTCCTCTTCAGAGTAAACGACCTTCAGGGACCCGATCCCGCGCTTCTTCAGCTCCCGCCGCATGACTTTAGCGAGCGGGCAGACCTTCGTCTCATAGATGTCCGCGACCCGGAACCGGGTCGGGTCGAGCTTGTTGCCGGCGCCCATCGCGCTGATGACCGGCGTCCCCGCCTTCTTTGCTTCTTCGATGATCGCGAGCTTCCCGGAAACCGTATCGATCGCGTCCACCACGTAGTCGTACGATGAAAAGTCAAATTCGCCGATGGTCTCCGGCAGCACGAACACGTCCTTCTTCACCACACAGATCGCAGGGTCCAGCGCATGGAGCCTTTCTTCCGCGGCATCCGTCTTCTTCATGCCGACCGTGTCCCGGTACGCGACTAGCTGCCGGTTCAGGTTCGACTCCGCGACCGTATCGCCGTCCACAAGAACGAGCGTCCCGATGCCGCCCCGTGCAAGCGCTTCAAGCGCGTAGCTTCCCACGCCGCCCAGTCCGAACACCGCGACCGTACTCCGTTCAAATTTCTCTACCGTTTCTTCCGAAAAGACCATCGCGGTCCGTGTGAGCCAGCTCTTCATGCCTGTCCTTTACTTCTCATTTAAAAGGAGCTCCTTGTACTCCTGAAGCTTCGCCTTTTCATCGTCGGGAAGCTCCGGGAACTGCGGGTCGATCTTCTTCATCCGCGCGAGGAGGATCTCCGAAATGACGTAGTGAGTGAACCACTTCTGGTCCGCGGGCACCACGTACCACGGGCATTTTTCCGTGGACGTATGGTTGATCATCTTCTCATACGCGTCCGTGTAATCGTCCCAGAGCGCCCGCTCCGCAATGTCGCCCGAGCTGAACTTCCAGTTCTTTTCCGGCGTCTCGATCCTTTCGAGGAAGCGCTCCTTTTCCTTCTCCTTGGAAACGTTCAGGAAGATCTTCACGATCTCGTAGCCGTTTTCATAGAGCTCGTCCTCGTAATTTGTGATGTGGACGTACCGCTTGTCAAAATAGTCCTTGCCGATGGTCCTGGCAGGCACCCTGTAAGTCTTCTGGAGGTCACGCACCTTGACTACAAGCACGTCCTCGTAGTATGAGCGGTTGAAGATCGCGATCTTGCCGCGCTCCGGAAGCGCCTTGTTGAAGCGCCACAGGAAGTCGTGGGCAAGTTCCTCTTTGGAAGGCGTCTTGAAACTGTACACGTCCACGCCCGCCGGGTTGATCCCGCTCATGATGTGCTTCACGGCACTGTCCTTGCCGGCTGCATCCCGCGCCTGGAAAACGATGATGAGACCCTCTCTTCCGTCCGCATAAAGCTTTTCCTGGTACGCGGACAGCTCCTTCACGTTTTCCGCAGTCTTCGCAGTGATCTCGTCGCGCTTCTCCTTCATCTCCTTGGGCGCGCCGCATTTGACGTCAGCGAGGCGGATCTTCTCCGACCCGTCGTAAGTGTATTTATCGAGCTTCATCGGCTCTCCTTTCTCCGGGCCTCCCCCGGACGTTCTCTCCGGGATCACATGACTCCGGAAATAAAGATC